>CADBZI010000009.1 GCA_902799015.1 uncultured Lachnospiraceae bacterium
GGCACAGGACGGTACCGATCTGTCCTGGCTGAAGGGAGCATCGTGTGAGCTGAAGGTTGTTCCCGGCGAGGATATGCTGGATGGTGTGCTGGCGGTCTCGCTGAATGATACCCAGCTGGCACATGTGCTGTTCTCGGCGGATCTGGCTACGCAGATGGCTTACATCAGTATTCCGGAATACTTTGACCAGACCATTGCCTTTAAGCCGGGGGAAGTACTGGAGAGTCTGTTGTCCGGTGCTGCTTCTTCAGAGAATGGAGGCTCCATGCAGACGCAGATTCTGCAGATGATTATGGGAACCGGTATGGAGATTGTCTCGCAGCTTCAGCAGTATTTCACATCGATACCGGCGGATGTGTGGCAGCAGGAGATGATGAACTACGTGATGCCCATCATGAACAATCTCACGCAGGAGAGCGAGAGCGGAGTATTGACGGTCGGCAGCCTGAGCGCGGATGTGCAGACACAGACCTTCTCCATTCCGTCCGAGAAGATGCCGGAAGTGATCTCCGGTATCCTGGATTCCCTTTCTCAGGATCAGGTAATTGGCGGTCTGCTTGAGAGTGATGCCGCATCCAGCCTGTGCTCTGTTTTGACAATGGTGTCCGGCGGAAGTGTCGTACTCAACGCAGCGGAGCTGAAGAAGCAGTTCCAGTCCGCCATTGAGAGCCTGAAAGCGCAGGATCTTTCCGGAATCCCCGGAATTGTTGCAAAAATTTCAAACAGCGCGGATCAGAATGCAGCCGCTTTTGAACTGGCGCTGAATGCCGGCGGTCAGGAGTATGCGCTCTACAGTGTCAAGGCGATTATGGATGGTACTGAGAATGCATTTGAGGTCACACCGAGTGCAATGCTGATGTCCATGTACGGCGTTGAGGGCGGTGAGATGGCCATTCTGGGACAGGGAAGCACTGCTGACGGAAAGCTGAATGAAGAGATCGAGCTGACGATGAATGGAGCGTCCGCTGCGAAGATGACGATCAGCGATCTTGATCTGGCCGGCATGATGAACAATGGCGGCATGAACGGAACGATTCATATCGAGGCAGCACAGATGAGTCTTGATATCGTCTACGCATCGCCGGAGGCGGGAACTCAGTCGGTCGAGTATTCTGTGAACGGAGAGATGTTCTATCAGATTGATCTGCACAGCGGTCCGGCTGCGGATGATCAGATCGAAGAGATCAACCTCGAGAATGTAGTTGAGGGTTCCAGCGTGGACGAAGTGATGAACTGGATCAATACCTTCAAGAGCGATGAAGCCGCGAGACTGCTTTCTGAAGCAGGCGTTCCGGCGAACGCAGCCGCCCAGGAAGATCCGGCGGCATAAAGCGACAGCAAAAGAACATGAGGGACAGCAGCATGGAAACATTTCGATGCTGCTGTTCCTTTTTCTTTGCAAGGGAGCAAAAGCTTTGCTACACTGGAAAGGAACAGGGAAACACATCTGTCCGATGCGGACATGGCTGCAGACAGGAGGTATGGCATTATGGCATTGTTTGGGTTGATTAAAGATAAAAACTGCGATATTTGCGGAAGCACGATCGGTCTTCTCGGAAACCGGAAGCTGGAGGATGGGAACTGCTGTAAGGAGTGTGCAAGGAAGCTGTCACCATGGTTCGATGAGAGACGGCACAGCACAGTAGAACAGATCAAGGATCAGCTCCGGTATCGGGAGAACAACCGGGAGGAACTGAAGAATTTCCAGATCACACGAACCATCGCCTGTGACAGGTGGAAGGTCCTTCTGGATGAGAATGCGAAAAAGTTTATCCTGACACGGGATCCGCGGAAGCTGGAGGAAGAGAATCCGGATATTGTCGCGTATGCCGATATTACAGGATGCAGGCTGGACGTTGACGAGGATCGCGACGAAATCATGCGTGAGGTGAAGGAGGGAGACCAGACAAAGCGCGTTTCCTATAATCCGCCCCGCTACGAATACAGCTACAATTTCCGCTATCTGATCAATGTGAACAATCCCTATTTCGATGAGATGAAGTTTGAACTGAACAGCAGCAGTGTGCGCATCACCCCCACACAGGCTGCCGGCGCCGGCGGGACAGGGATTGTCGGCGTCCTCACAGCATTGGGCGGCACCGGTGCTCCTGCAGTGTATGACCCGCATACGAATCCGGAATATGCCAAATATGAAAAGCTTGGGGAGGAGATTACCCAGGCCCTGACAGGCGCACAGCAGACGGTGCGGGAGGAAGCCGCTCAGGCCGCTGCCGGTCCGAAGATGATCAAGTGTCCGTACTGCGGTGCCCAGACAGAGATCGGTGCGGGCAGCAAGTGCCAGTACTGCGGCGGCTATGTCGGCGACGCGCAGTAAGAACGCCGTTGAGAAAAAGATCAGGTTTGTCTGCCCCGGGCGGAAAACCTGATCTTTTTTTGCTCAAACACTTGAATAATTGCTCATATGAATATATAATCATGCTTGGTTAGAAAAAACTATCTGATTTGAGGCATGACTACCTGGTATCAGCACTCAGATCTCAGCAGACAGGAGGAACTACTTATGAGTCTTGCATTGTCACTGCGTTCCGTAAGCAAGGTGTATTCGACCGGCGGTCATTCCTTTAAGGCACTCGACCAGGTGGATCTGGATATCGAGGAAGGAAAGCTGGTCGTCATCCTCGGCCCTTCGGGAGCCGGCAAGTCAACGCTTCTGAATCTGATCGGGGGAATGGACATCCCGTCGGACGGGACCATCCGGGTAAACGGGACAGATATTTCCACCTATTCGGAGAATGCGCTTGCAGATTACCGTGCGGGCAATATCGGTTTCATTTTCCAGTTTTACAATATTCTTCCGACCCTGACGGTTCTGGAGAACGTGAATCTGGTCGCGGATCTTTCCGAGCATGCGATCGATGGGAAAACAGCACTGGAGGCGGTCGGTCTGGGAGACCACCTGGACAAGTTTCCGAACCAGCTGTCCGGCGGAGAGCAGCAGAGAGTTTCCATTGCGAGAGCAATTGCGAAGAATCCGGCGCTGCTGCTGTGTGATGAGCCTACCGGCGCACTGGACTCCGCGACGGGCGTCACCATTCTCAAGCTTCTGAAGGAGCAGGCGTCCAGGGGGAAGACGGTTATCATCGTCACACATAACTCCTTGTTCGCAGACATTGCGGACGTAGTAGTACGCCTGAAAAACGGAAAAATCAGAAGCGTGACAAAGGTGGAAGCACCGATGAATATCGATGATGTCGAGTGGTGAGAGGGGAGAGACTATGCTGAAGAAAAAACTGCTGCGGGACCTGCGCAGGAATCTGTCACAGTTCTTTGTGATTTTTATGATGGTTCTGCTCTCTGTCATGGTATTTGCAGGCGTACATGCCTATATGGATGGCATGCGGATCAGCGCGGAACAGATTTATGAAGCATACAACCTTGCGGATCTTTGGATGACGGGGGAAGGATTTTCGGAGCAGGAGCTGAAGACGGTTCTTGCCGATGAAAATGTTGCGGCAGCCAACCGGGTGCTGACCGTACAGGTCACCCCGGACAACATGAAGGATGTTACGCTTGAGCTGAACCTGATCGAGGACAATGATGTCTGCAGGATGTATGTGTTCGAGGGAGAAGCATTTGACCCGGAACGGGAAGACGGGATGTGGCTTGACCGGGAGTTCGCGAAGGCCAGAGGCCTGAAGATCGGCGATACCATTACGCTGAGCTATGAGATGCTTCACGTCACGGCGAAGATCGCAGGACTTGTGGAAACGCCGGATCATGCTTACAGCATTAAGGATTCCACGGAGATCTTTCCGGATCATAATACCTTTGGATATGCGTATCTGTCCCGGAATGTGCTTCCCGGGCCGGTGCGGAATCTGGTGCCGTTTCCATCGATCATTGTCGATCTGAAAGACCCGGAGCTGTTCGATGAAACAAAAGCGAGACTTCAGGCGGCTGTGCCGGGTACGCTGGCCGTGACCGGCAGGGGTGAGCTGGCGTCCTATGTCGGATATCAGTCGGAGGTGGAGGAAGGAGAGACCTATTCCTTTGTCTTCACGGCGCTGTTTCTGTTCATCGCAATCCTTTCCGTGATCACAACCATGCGGCGCTTTGTGAAAAAGGAGCGCACACAGATCGGAATCCTCAAAGCGCTCGGCTTTCGGAAAGGCAGGATTGTCAGGCACTATATCAGCTACAATCTTTTGCTGAGCGTCGTCGCTGCCGTGCTTGGCATTGTGCTCGGCGCAGCACTGATCGGCAGATTCTTCCTGAACATGGAAATGGATTATTTTGAGATGCCCCAGGCGCATATCGTGATGGTTCCTCTCGTCTATGTGGTTGCCGCGGCATGTGTGCTGGTGATCGTCCTGGTCACATGGCTTTCCTGCCGGCGCATTCTGAACGAACCGGCCAGCCAGGCACTCCGGACGGAAGTACCGGCCGTGAAGAACACCCGGTTCTGCTTGACGACAAAGGGCATCTTCCGGAAACTGTCCACCGTCACAAAATGGAACCTGCGTGACATTGCCCGCAATAAGGGACGCTGCATCGCCGGCGTTGTCGGAATCATGGGCTGCACCATGCTGGTTGTCACGGCACTGGGAATGTTCGACACGATACAGAATTATCTGAACTGGCAATTCCGTGTTCTGAACCGGTATGAATCCTACATCGTGGTATCCTCCTCCTGCACCGACGCACAGATGGAAGCTTTGACAGATACTTATGGAAATGAGACCTCACAGACACTGGCCCTGGAGGTGAAGGACGGCAAGGCAGCGCCGGGAAGCGGCACGCCAGAGAGCGAAGCGGCACAGTCCGGAACAACCTCCACGCAGATGATGCTGGTCACGGACGCCCCCCAAAGCCTGATCTTTACCGGGCACGATGGTAAAGAGCTCACGCTGTCGGAGGAAGGCGTCTACATCACGGAAAAGCTTTCGAAGACGCTGAAGCTTGAGATCGGGGACTCCTTCACCTGGCATGTTTACGGGGAGGACGAGTGGTATACCACACCCATCGTCGGTACCTACCGTGACCCGCAGAATCAGAGATTTGCGTGCACAAAAGGATACCTGGAGAAGATCGGGAAGGAATACCGCCCGGATACGATCTACAGCATGGAGGAGCTGGACCGCAGTGCGGTTCCGGACGGCGCGGAGGTCATCCAGACAAAGAGCGGTCTGGAAACCGGCGTACAATCCATGCTCGGCAGGATGACCTCCGTCATCTACCTGTTCATCGGCTTCGCGGCGCTTCTGGCCGTCGTGATCCTGTATAATCTGGGCATTCTGAGCTATTCGGAAAAGCAGTATCAGTTCGCAACGCTGAAGGTCCTCGGCTACCGGACGAAGGCGCTTCGCCATATCTTCAACCAGCAGGGCCGGATCCTGGCACTGATCTCGATCCTGCTGGGACTGCCTGCCGGCTACTGGATGATCTCCTATATCTTTGAGGCGGCGCTGGGCGATGGCTATGACTTCCGGGCATACATCAGACCCGTATCCTACGTCATTGCCGGAATCGGAATCTTTCTGGTATCCGCGCTGGTCAATGACCTGATGAGCCGGAAGATCCGCAGCATTGATATGGTAAGCAGTCTCAAGGCAAACGAGTAACCTTGCCAGAGTATGATGGACAGTAAGAGCGTCCTCTGAATCTGTTTTATGCATCGGATGGTAAATGGAACCGCTGCTGGTATTCATTTCCTGAGAAAAGTATGATAAGATCAGGCAGCAGTATAAGGAGGAGGTTTGGATATGGGAATTGTGATCCGGGATGCGCTTGCGGCTGTACCCGGCCCTGACGGAATCGAGATCTCGAGGCATACGATCTATGTTGCAGGGGATCTGATTGCCGGGATTGATGAGATGCCGGCCGGGTTTTCCGGGGATGAAGTGGTGGAAGGCAGGAATCGTCTGGTGATTCCGGGCCTGATCAATGCGCATACCCATACTTATATGTCCATGATGCGCAATTCGGCGGACGATCTGCCGTTCATGGAATGGCTGTTTGAGCGGGTATCTCCGATTGAGGATCAGCTGACCGGGGAGGATGCATACTGGGCGTCGCTCCTGTCGCAGATTGAGATGATCCGGTCCGGGACAACGACATTTAACGATATGCAGATGCATATCCATCAGACCACGAAGGCTGTGAGAGAGAGCGGGATGCGTGCGGTGATCTGCAGAGGCCTGGTCGGAGATGCGTATGACCGGGAAGACACGCGTCTGAGGGAAGCGCTCGAGGAGATGGAGGACGGAAAGGATTGCAGCAGGCTGACATTTTTGCTCGGTCCGCATGCGCCCTACACCTGCGGGCCTGACTATCTGCGGATGGTGGCGGACACGGCAAAGACAATGGGGATCGGCATTCATATCCATCTTTCGGAATCTGTGACAGAGATCGAGAACATGCGCAAGGAGCATGACTGCACCCCGATCGAATACGCCGCCAGAGCGGGGGTGTTTGAGGTGCCGACGATCGCTGCGCACTGCGTACAGCTTGAGGGCGAGGACATTTCCATCCTTGCGCGGCATCATGTGAGCGTAGTCACGAATCCGGCTTCCAATATGAAGCTGGGAAATGGATTTGCGCCGGTTCAGGAGCTGCTGGATGCGGGCGTGAATGTCTGCCTTGGTACAGACGGAGCCGCCTCCAACAATGCCCAGAATATGTTCCGGGAAATGAGCCATCTGGCATTGATTCACAAGGGATGGCACAGAACGCCGCAGTGTATCAGCGCGCCGCAGGTGTTCGAGGCCGCGACAAGCGCCGGAGCGAAGGCGCTTCGGCTGAATACGGGATCCATAGAGGTCGGGAAGAAGGCTGATCTTGCGATTCTGCGCCTGGATACGGCGAGCATGATGCCGAACAACAACCTGCTTGCGGCACTTTGTTACAGCGCGGACGGTTCTGAGACCGATACGGTCATCATCGACGGAAAGATCGTGATGCAGAACAGAGAACTGAAGACAATTGACGAGGAGAAGGTCTACGCGCAGATCCGGAGGATGTGTGAAAGACTCGGGCTGTAAGATGCTGCGGCGCCGGCCGGCGGAATGAAGATGGATGCAGGAAGAACCGGAAGGCGATCAGCAGGAACGGAGAATGGAGAAAGAATAAGGAGGCACGAAGATGGCGAGTGAAATCAAAGACATCAATCTGGCGGAGTCCGGACTGAGAAAGATTGACTGGGTACGGAGGAACTGTCCTCTTCTTACAACGCTGACGGAGGAATTCTCAAAGACGAAACCGTTCGCAGGGAAGAAGATTGCGCTGTCGGTTCATCTGGAGGCAAAAACAGCCTACCTGTGCCTGACCCTGGCGGCAGGAGGGGCGGAAATGTATGTGACGGGTTCCAACCCGCTCTCCACCCAGGACGATGTAGCCGCCGCGCTGGTCTCTGAAGGTCTGGAAGTACACGCGAAGCATGGCGTCTCCATGGAGGAGTATGAATCTCACATCCGCGCCGTGCTGTCCTGCGGTCCGGATATCATCATCGACGACGGCGGGGATCTTGTGTACATGATGCACACACAGCTGCAGCATCTGATTCCGGGCGTGATCGGCGGGTGTGAGGAGACAACAACCGGTATTCTCCGTCTGGAAGCACTCAACCGGGAAGGGAAGCTGCGCTTCCCGATGGTGCGTGTCAACAACGCGATGATGAAGCATCTGTTTGACAACCGTTACGGGACAGGACAGTCGGTATGGGACGGCATCAACCGCACCACGAATCTGATCGTGGCCGGAAAGACGGCTGTGGTTGCCGGCTATGGCTGGTGCGGAAAGGGTGTTGCCATGCGGGCAAAGGCACTCGGCGCACGGGTCATTGTGACAGAGATCGATCCGGTTAAGGCGATCGAGGCTGTCATGGATGGATTTGACGTTATGCCGATGGCAGAAGCCGCGAAGTATGGTGATTTCTTCGTCACGGTGACCGGCTGCAATAAAGTCATCGACGAGGAAGACTTCCTCAACATGAAGGATGGTGCCATCTGCTGCAACGCCGGACATTTTGACTGTGAGGTCAACATCGCATGGCTCAGAGAACACGCCGTTAAGACGCAGCTGATGAGAGACAACATTCTCGGGTTCCAGCTTGAAAACGGAAGATGGGTCCACGTACTCGGAGAAGGCAGACTGGTGAACCTTGCCTGCGGAGACGGTCATCCTGCGGAAATCATGGATATGTCCTTTGCAGTGCAGGCGCTGTGCGCGAAGTATCTGGTGGAGCATCAGGGAAAACTGGATTCCATGCTGATGGATGTGCCGCTTGAGGTGGATATGGAGATCGCCCGAAAGAAGCTGTCCTTCCTCGGAAAAGAGATCGATACACTGACCGAGGAGCAGGAGCGTTATCTGAATGAATCCGGACTGGAGGGTGCAACATCATGATTCCTTTTGATGCGAAGGGCTTCGTGTCAGCAGCCGGGTCCGTTCTGAAGCCGTGGCGGAAGAACCATGTGACAGCAGGATCGTTCGATAGCTTCGATCATACCAGGATCTGCTATTATAAGGCTGCCCGTCCCGATGCCGGATCTGTCATCGTCATGGTGCATGGCTTTTGTGAGTTTTTCGGAAAGTACCATGAGACGGCATTCAATTTCTGGGAACATGGATATACCGTTTACTTTATCGAACTGCGCGGGCACGGTGGATCCGGGCGCTCTGTTGAGGAAAAAGACATCGTCGATGTAAGTGATTTTTCGGAATATGTGGAAGATCTGAAATGCTTCCTGGACAAAGTGGTACTGCCGGAGAATCCGGGACTGATGATCCGCACGGATCTGAGCCGCAGGGACAGGAAAACACAGGACGGGGACAGGGCGGACCGGCCTTCGCAGGGGCAGAAGCTTCTTCTTTTCGCGCATTCCATGGGAGGCTGCGTGGGTACGCTGTTTTTGGAGCGGCATCCGGAATATTTCATCTCCGCGGTGCTTTCCTCCCCGATGCTGAAAATGACCTTCGGAGAGGTTCCGATGTGGCAGGTGAAGCTGATGCTGCTTGCATCCAAGGTGCGGGGCTGGAATGAAGAACTCATGCCGGGCATGAAAAAGTTTGATCCGGACAATCCTGACTTTGAAGGAAGCGGCACAAGCTCCAGGGAACGGTTCGACTACCAGTTTCGGCTGCGCACGGATCCGGAATCCGACAGAAACAATACGATGAACGCGGCAACCTGGAACTGGGGCCGGGCCGCGATGAAGGCAACACAGGATGCTGCGATGGAGATGGAGAAGATTACGATCCCGATCCTCCTGTGCCAGGCCGGAAAAGATGTGTATGTCGACAACGAGGGCCAGAACGAGCTCGCCCGGCGGGCAAAGCACGTGAAGCTGGTGCGGTTTGCGGACTCCGAGCATGAGATCTATGCCAGCGATCCGGTCACGATGAAGAAGTACTTCAAGGAGCTGTTCCGGTTCTACGACAAGGCAAGCAAGCTGTAAAACGGAAACGGCAGCCGGCTCTGCCATTTGATGCATAAACAGTTTCAGAGAACGCTCTCGCTGCCCATCATGCGCAGCGGACACTAATCTTCCAGCTCGTTGTCACTCGCTGTCAGAAAGTGCCGGCGCATGATGAGGCCCTCTGAAATCTGTTTTATGCATCTTCTGGCAGAGCCGGCTGCCGATTTTTTTCGTTTATCATCCTTTTCGTTATGCGTTCGTTACGCGTCCAGCCAGTAGCTCCATGCCGCAACGACTTCGGAACCCAGCTCGCTCCAGGTCCAGGTTTTCGAGCAGTTTTCCAGATTGTTCGGGTCGTTCAGGATGAATGTCCCGTCGTCGGCCAGCCCTGCGAGCACCATGAAGTGCCCGACCGCGGAGAATTTGCCGATCCCGACATTGATCAGGACGGGGTGGGAGGCCTGCAGCTCGGCGCGGATGCTTCCCTCGTCCGGATTGATCTGGGAAACCCGGATCGGATGATTCGGGAAGGCATTGGTCACCAGGCTCCAGGAGGTGCCGGAGCCGGGAACCCAGAAGCCTGCGTTCTCCGAATAGATGGACATATCCCTGGGATTAAAGGATTCATCCCCGGTCAGCCCCAGTCCGATCATTGCCATGCAGGTTGGCGCGCAGCCGGTCAGGCCGCGCGGGCCGCCGCCGTACCATTCAAATCCCCAGCGCCAGTCCCACTGCATCAGAAGCGGCACCAGGCCTTTTACATCCTCTCCCAGAAGCGGAAGCAGATGCTCCCGTTCTTCATCCGTATAGGTGAAGGTCTCCGGATCGGACACATTGTGCCCGTACAGGTACAGAAAATGAATGACGTTCGGATTGCCCTCCGCATGGGTGATGACATAAGGCATGAACCGTCCGGCAAGCTCGGTTTTTACCCATTCGTATTCTCCGGCGACAAGCTCGTTCGTCAGCGTGCTGTGTGACCCCATGACGGTGATCATCTCATCATCGGGAAGGATCTCGGAGCCGGACCCGATGAAGGTGGCGGGCGGAGGGGTGAGTTCGGTTTCCTGGCCTGAAGCTGCCCCATCCTTGGCCGCGGTCTGGGAAAAGCTCTCATCCGCGCCGGCTCCCGCCAGAGAATAACCGGAGGAGGCGGATACGCATTGGCCAAAGCACAGCGAAAGGCAGGCAGCACACACAAGATGCGTCAGACTCTTCCGCAGCACAGGAAAGTTGAGCGGGAATGGCGGATGGATAAGAAACAGACGATTCATAAGCATAGCTCCTGTCAATGCTGGTAGTCAGATGGTATTAGTATACCACGATTTCAACCGGTTCTTTACATTTCTCAAACGGTTTCATAAAATGGAACTACTCAGTATCTGCGCCTGCAGGGTGCAGGATGCTGCTGCAGGAAGAAGAAAGAAAGACAGGAGAAGGAGAATGAAACCATATTCGGAGCTGACAAAAGAGGAACTGCAAGAGCTCAACAGGGAGCTGAAGCTTCAGTATAAGAAGGCGCAGGAGCTGGACCTGAATCTGAACATGGCCAGAGGAAAGCCAAGCATCGCACAGCTGGATCTTTCGATGGGCATGATGGACGTTTTGAATTCCGATTCGGATCTGCGGTGCGAGGATGGCACGGACTGCCGTAATTACGGCGTGCTGGACGGGATTCCGGAAGCGCTGCAGCTGATGGCGGATATGATGGAGGTGCCGAAGGATCATCTGATCATCTATGGCAACAGTTCTCTGAACATCATGTACGACCAGATCTCCAGATCGTACAGCCATGGTGTCATGGGCAATACCCCCTGGTGCAAGCTGGACCGGGTAAAGTTTTTGTGTGTCGTACCGGGATATGACCGCCATTTCCGGATTACAGAGTATTTCGGGATCGAAAATGTTCCTGTGCCGATGCTTCCGACCGGCCCGGACATGGACATCGTGGAGAAGCTTGTCGCCGAGGATGAGTCCATCAAGGGGATCTGGTGTGTCCCGAAGTATTCCAATCCTACGGGCAATTCCTATTCCGACGAGACCGTCATGCGGATGGCCCGCCTGAAGCCTGCGGCAAAGGATTTCCGGATCTACTGGGACAATGCCTACACGGTGCATCATCTTTATGATTTTGATCAGGACAGAGTGGTTGAGATGCTGGCGGAGTGTAAGCGGGCCGGCAATCCTGACCTGGTCTATAAGTTTGCGTCCACATCAAAGATCTCTTTCCCGGGCAGCGGAATCGCGGCGCTTGCGGCATCGCTGAATAACCTGGAGGACATCAGAGGGCAGCTGAAGGTTCAGACGATCGGTCATGATAAGGTCAACCAGCTGCGCCATGTGCGCTTCTTCGGAAACATCCACGGAATGGTTGAGCACATGAAGAAGCATGCCGATATCCTCCGTCCGAAGTTTGAGGCTGTGGAGGAGATCTTCTCGCAGGAGCTGGGCGGACTGGGAATTGCGGACTGGACTTCTCCGAAGGGCGGCTACTTTATCTCCTTCAACACGATGGAGGGCTGCGCGAAGGAGGTTGTGAGTAAATGCGCCAAGGCCGGTGTGACCTTGACGAGTGCCGGCGCTACATGGCCGGGCGGAAAGGATCCGAAAGATTCCAATATCCGCGTCGCACCGTCATTCCCGCCGCTGGAGGATCTGAAGACAGCAACGAGGGTACTCGCGCTGTGCACCAAGCTGGTGACAACGGAAAAACTGCTGAAGGAGGCAAAGGAAGGCTGACCCTGGGAAATGACAGGACAGGAATCTTTCGTGACCCTATGCGCTGCAGGCAAAATCCTGCGGAATGGAGACACCTATGGAGGAACAAAGGCAATCCAAAAAACATGTGATCAGTATCACAACGAAGACCTGTATGAGGCTGGGAACCACCTTTTTCCTGGTCTATCTTGCGGTTACCTGGTGGAAGCCTCTTCTGAATGTGCTGGGGAAGATGATCAACGCTTCCGCGCCGCTTCTGATCGGATTCGCGCTCGCGTATATGGTCGACATCCTGATGAGCGTCTATGAAAAACATTATTTCCGGAAGCGTGCGGATGAGGGCTGGGTGAAAAAGTCACGGCGGATTGTCTGTATGATCGGCGCAATTGCCACCATCCTCGGTGCGATTGTTCTGCTGCTCGGAATCGTTGTTCCGCAGCTGATGAATGCACTTACCGTGATCACGCACAAGGTTCCGGGGCTTTTGAAGGAGCTCTCAGAGAATCAGAAGGTGATGGAGATTCTTCCGGAAGGGATTCAGGACGCGATCCGGAAGCTGGATTACCAGGCGCTGGTGGAGGGTATTGTCAGCTTCCTGACAAACGGCGCAAGTACGTCGAAGAGTATTCTAAGCCTGACTTCGGCGCTGGGGACTCTGACCTCCGGCTTTATGACAGGCTTCATGGGGTTCATTTTCTCCATCTATATCCTGACCGGAAAGGAGAAGCTTGCACGCCAGTTTCAGAGACTGTTCCACAGTTACCTGAGCGCAGGCTGGATGAACCGGATCAATCCGGTTCTGTCTGTCGCGGATGAATGCTTTCACAGCTTTATCGTCGGCCAGGTCACGGAGGGTGTTATCATCGGTGTACTCTGCGCGATTGGCATGTGGATCTGCCGTCTGCCTTATGCGGCGATGATCGGAGCGGTGGTTGGCGTCACGGCACTGATCCCGATCATGGGCTGCTATCTGGGTGCCGGTGTCGGTGCGCTGATGTGCCTGTCGGTCAGTCCGTGGAAAGCAGTTGAGTTTCTTGTATTCATTTTTGTCCTGCAGCAGCTGGAAGACAACCTGATCTATCCTCGTGTGGTCGGCACCTCTTTGGGCCTGCCGGGTATCTGGGTGCTGGCTTCTGTCGCGGTTGGCGGCGGGATCGGCGGTATAGTCGGCATGATTCTGTCGGTTCCGATTGCTGCTACGATCTATCAGCTGATCCGACTGGATGTCCAAAGACGCGAGCGGGAAGAGGGAGCTCATATGACCGCCGCGGATGTGGTCGGGAAGCTGAAGCAGGACGCGGACAGGTGACAGGGATCAGGAAAGGAAGAGCTTGTGACAGTTAAGGAATGGCTGACAGAACGCTGCCGGGAAGCCGGATATGCTGATGCGGCATCTGACAGGCCGCTGCCATGCGGCGGGACTGTCGTGGTCAGAAAGGGCGCTGCAAGAGGCCTGAAAGCAGGAGGCGCCTGGATCTTTGACAACGAGATCGATCACGAGGAAGGTGCTCCCAAGAGCGGGCAGATCGTGAAGATCCTGGACTTTGACGGCTATGTGCTGGGCTATGGCTGCTTCAACGCAGCATCGAAGATTCGTGTACGGCTGCTTTCCCGATATGCGAAAGAGGGAATCACGCCGGCCTTTCTGAGAGAAAGAGTCCGGGATGCGTGGAGGCTGCGCAAGGATGTACTGGGGCCGGACAGAACCTGCTGCAGACTGATCTTCGGTGAAGCTGACTTCCTGCCGGGACTTACCATAGATCTGTTCTCGGATGTTCTGGTGATGGAATCTCTCGCGCTTGGCACGGACCGGCTGAAGGAACGGATCCTGCTGGATCTGGTTGAGATTCTGGAAGAGGACGGGATCGTGATCCGTGGGATCTACGAGCGCAGCGACGCGAAGGTCCGTCTGCTGGAGGGAATGGAGCGCGTGAAGGGCTATGTTGGCCCTGCGTTCGACACACTCGTTCCGATTACCGAGAATGGGATCCGTTATCTGGTGGACGTGAAGGATGGGCAGAAGACAGGATTCTTCCTGGATCAGAAGTACAATCGCAGGGCAGTGGGAGAGCTGGTGAAAAACATGGCTTCCCATGGCAGGATCTCGGTTCTCGACTGCTTCACCCACACGGGTTCCTTCGGATTGAATGCGGCCTTGGCCGGTGCTTCCCATGTCCTTTCCGTCGACGCTTCGGAAACAGCGATTGCGATGGCGAGGAAGCATGCCGCACTGAATGGCCCGGACAAGGTGATCGAATACTGTGTGGCGGATGTATTTGAACTGCTCCCGAAGCTGGAAGAGCAGGGAGTAAGGTATGACCTGGTCATCTTGGATCCGCCTGCGTTCACCAAGTCCAGGCAGGCGACGAAGGGAGCGGTCCGGGGATACCGTGAGATCAATCTGCGCGGCATGAAGCTGGTGAAAGACGGAGGCTTCCTTGCAACCTGTTCGTGCTCGCATTTTATGGAGGAAGCACTCCTGAAGAAAACACTTGCAGAAGCGGCAAAAGGCGCCGGGAAGCGGCTTCGCCAGATCCGGTTCGGCACACAGGCGCCGGATCACCCGATTCTGTGGGGAGATGAGGAATCGTATTACCTGAAGTTTTTTATGTTTCAGATACTGAGAGAACGGTAAAAGGCACGGTATGGCCTCCGGCTGAAATAGCCGGCGGTGTAATGACAGAAGGAGGAAACTATGCTGGAATACAGATATGACACGCAGCTTTTGATCGACGGAGAGGATCTGGACGAAGATGAGGTAGCGGACTACTTCACGAAGAACTTTAAGGGCGACTGCCTGCTGGCCGTCGGCGGAGACGGTGATCCGATCAAGATCCACTATCATACGAACGAGCCCTGGAAAGTGCTGGAGTACTGCAGAACCCTCGGAGAGATCTATGACATCGTCGTCGAGGATATGGACCGGCAGGCGCGCGGCCTGAAGGGCTGAAACACGTACCGGGAATCTTACCGCCGGAGAATACTCTGTAAAAATGCACCTGCGCGGAAAAAGAACTGCCTTTTTACCGTACAGGTGCGTATCTGCATAAGGAAACGCAGAAGTTATTACTTTGCCCGGTCAGCTGCACGCATCAGGATCAGTCCGCCCAGGAAGAGAAATGCCAGGGTTCCGACACCGATATTGACGCTGCCCGACAGCTTGGTGGTCACGCCGATCAGCATGGTGCCCACGAACGCGGCGCCCTTGCCGCAGATATCATAGATTCCGAAGTATTCTCCGCTGGAATCCGGCGGGATGATTTTGGCGTAGTAGGATCTGGACAGAGCCTGAATCGCGCCCTGGAACATGCCGACGATGAAGGCCATGATGCCGAACTGCCACAGGGTCTTCATGAACAGCGCATAGATTGCAACGGCAAAATAACCGATGATTGCAATGGAGATCAGTGTGACGGTAGAATACTTCTGAGAGAGCTTTCCAAACAGGACCGCAAAGAAGAACGCGACGACCTGGGTGAGCAGAAGGACAACAAGAAGCCCGACCTGGTCCAGACCGAGCGCGGTCCCGATGGCAACCGCTTCATCGATGATGGTGTACACGCCGTCTATGTAGAGGAAGAAAGCCAGAAGGAACAGCAGGATCTTGCGCTCTTTTGTGATCAGCGTTTTCAGCGTCCGGCCGATCCTCACGAAGCTCTCCCCGATATTGGAACCCTTTGCGTCGACATAGTACTTCTGGCGGTAGCGCTTCAGAAGCGGGATCGTTACAACATACCACCAAAGGGCGGTGATGCCAAAGCCCAGCAGAATTGCGGTGCTCATGGGGATCAGCTCCTTTGTGGCAGTAAGGTACAGGGCAAGGGCTGCGATAAAGGGAATGCAGGAGCCGATATAGCCCCAGGCATATCCGTTGGAGGAGACGAGATCCATGCGTTCCGGAGTGGTTACATCGACAAGCATCGAATCATAGAGAACGAGAGAGGTCTGGTATGCGACCTTGGCAATGACATAGATGACCAGGTAGAGGATCCAGACCATCGCCGCAGGCAGAGGGATGATACCGATGATCCCCATGAAGGCACAGCAGGCAGTTCCGAGAATCAGCACTGCGTGAAAGAGTCTTTTCTTGTATCCCTTGTGGTCGGCCAGCGCGCCGAAGACGGGGCCCGCGAAGATCATCAGGATGGTTGCCGCAGAGGTGGCAAAGCTCCAGTTGGCAAGGTAATCGATACTGCTCATGCCGGCTCTCTCACATAAGGTGTTGAACCAGATTGGAATCAGCGTCGTTACCAGCAGAGTAAACGCGGAATTCCCTATGTCATAGATGACCCAGGACTTTTCAAGACTAGTGTAACCGGACAGGAATCTGGGTGATTTCATGGCAAGACCCTCCTTTGCATCATAGGTGGGGCAAGAGGTACTTTTGTCCCCAGCATCATTATTATGGATAACAAAGGAATTGTAAAGATGAAAGAATGCACAGTCCATTGTGTTTACAGATATGATAGAAGCAGGACATCCGGCGGAGTGCCGCATTGCGGCAGGCCTGCCGGCAGCATACTTGAATGAAAAGGAGAGGAAAAGATGAAGAAAGCAGTAAAAACCTGGAAAGGGCTGGCTTGTCTGTGCATGGCTGGCGCTTTGTTATCCGGATCCTTCAGTGCTTTCGGGCAGGAAGAGATGACGGAAGCCGAGGTGCAGACGGAGGCTTTGGGCGAAGAGATTCCTCAGCTGACGCTGGAGGCTGTTTCTTCCCTGAATGGCGGGTCTGAAAAGGTCTATTCGCATAACGGCCGCGTGACCCAGGTGGACGGAACCTGCTCGGCCTCTCTTGTGGAGAACAGTCAGGACGCGGAGACGGTTGTGAAGTCCATGATGGATCTGATCGGAGCGAGTGCGGACATGGAGTTTGCGCCCTGGCGGGAAATAACGGATCCTGTCGGCAACACCTATTACATATTCCAGCAGATGTTTGAGAACACAACCGTCTGCGGCGGAGCAATCAAGGTGATCACGGATCCGGACGGAAACATGATCGGTATGACCAGCAGCGTGGAATCCAAGATGCCGGAAGTGACGTCGGGAGAGGGAATCAGCGCACAGGAAGCGCAGCAGGCGGTTCTGGAGCATGAGGCTGAGACCGACGGCGATGCGCTTGAAGTATATGACAAGTATACGGGAAAGGTGATTCTGCCCACTGTTTTGCAGATTGACATTGAGGGGACGGATGAGTCCAGTCGTTTTGCCTGGGTAGTCTATACGAACAATCCCTCCGAGGATGTCCTAAGCGGCATTGACCTTCCCTATCTGGCGCATTATGTCGGAATGGACGGGGAATACCTGTACAGCATTCCGGCAATCACCCCGGATGATGAGACAGGCAGAAGCGGATATGATTCCAGCTACATCTTCGAATTCATGGAGCCTGTCACATATACCGGATATGTGGATCTGTCCGACGGAACAGAGAAAGAGATCACCGTAGATGTCATGCGGGATACTCGAACCGGTATGTATTATCTGGGCAACCTTGAGCGCAGAATCGTCGTCGGAGAGTGCTATGATTTCCTGTATGACGACGGGCAGGTGGTTCTGGAATCCAGCCGTGACAATCTGGAATGGGACCAGGTTGGGCTTCTGTCCCTGTACAACTATTGCCGCGCGTATGATTATTACAAGGAGATAGGCTGGATCGGCGGAGACGGACTGCAGACACCGATTCTGGTTCTCAACAATTTCTGTGATGATTATTACAATGAGGTCAACAATGCGTGCTACATCGGCAAGATCCACGGGATGCAGTGCTTTGCGGCGAGCAGCGCCAATGACTTTTCTCAGTGTCTGGACGTGATCGCGCATGAGTTTACTCATTGTGTAACCGGTTCCGTGATGACCTACAACTCCTACATGAACGATTACGGCGCCATCAATGAGGCGATGAGCGATATCCAGGGAAAGAACTGCCAGATGCTGGCCGGTGATACGGAGCTTACGGACTGGGAGCTTGGCTCCAAGAGCCTGACACCGGCACGAAGCATGAGTGAGCCGCATGATTTCGGCCAGCCGGAGTTTACCTGGGATGAGTATTACATGGCAAATGTCAAGACACCGAGCAATTCCAATGATCATGGCGGAGTCCATTTTAATTCCTCCCTGCTGAACAGGATCTCGTATCTTCTGATCACTGAGGGCGGCATGAGTCTGGAGGAGGCGCGGATCTTCTGGTTCATGACAGACTGCGCGATGGTACCTCAGACGGATTACGCACAGCTTTCCGAGCTTCTCCCCTGGGTCCTGGAGACAGCCGGTATGGAGCAGTATGCGGACGCCCTTGCGAACGCAATTGCCGAAACACGTCTCGGAGACAGCAGCTTACCGGAAATCATGGATGAGGATCATGCCATGATTCAGATGGCTCTTCCGCATACGGAAGCATTTGACGCCGGAAACTGGATGATGATGGCGTCAACGCTGAACATTGAAAAGCTGCAGCAGACCATCGAAACCATTGCCGATCAGCTGAAGAATCAGGATGTTTCCTTCCTGCCGGAATCCGTACAGGACTACATTGCGCAGGTTGAGGAAGAAGAGGCAAAGAAGGAGGAAAACAAACCGGAAAACCTCCTTGAAGCGCTCCAAACTGCAGCTGCCGAGGTATTTACAGGTGAGAAGGAAACGGAAGCATCCGCGGAAGATATTGCGGCCCAGGAGAAACAGTACGCAGAAATCACGAAGGATATGCTGGAATGGGCGAAAGAACTCTCGAGAGAATTCCTTTTCTCCTCGTACGGGTTTGCCGGACAGGACGGAAGCACGCTCAGAATGATTGTCCGCCCAGGGCGCTGCATCCCGACGCTGCAGCACGCTGTCATCAGGGAGGGTTCTGACCAGCCGGATCAGATTGCGTTTGCAGTTTATCTGAACGGGAAATGGTATGATGTCGGGGCTGTGATGAGTGCGAATGAGGGAATGGGAAAGGAAGAGCAGGAAGCGCTCGGAGAAGAGATGAGACAGAACCTGGTCATGATTATCACGGACATCCTCGGCGAGAATGGTGAGAACCTCAGTAACATTCAGAGCCTGGAGGATGTGCTGGACCTGTTTACCGTTGATGTTCAGGGAGGCGGGATCGTGGAGCTTTCCTCCGAAGGACTGGACAAGATTGTGATTCCGGAACCAACTCCGGCAGAGGAGAAAGAATACGGAACGATCGAGCCGGGTAAAAAATCACGGCCGAAGACAGAGCAGGAAGCAGCCGAGACGGAGACAGAGCTGCTTGATCAGGCAGCGTGACGGAGAATATCCGGAGACTTCTTTCGGAAGGAAGGGCACTGGAGATCTGCACCAAAGCTTTAGAGAGCCAGACGGCAGTATCAGCGGTCATAAGCAGTTAAGAGGAAGGGAAACTGGAACAATGGAGCAAAGATATGATATCGCGATTATCGGAACAGGCCCCGCAGGCGTTTCCGCAGCGATCACCGCGACGGCGAGGAACAAGCGTGTTCTCCTGCTGGGGAGCACTTCCACGTCCGACAAGGTGTCAAAGGCGCATCAGATCCGCAATTATCCCGGGCTCCCGGAGATATCCGGAGAAGACCTGGCAGGCCGTTTTCTGGATCATCTGAAGAAGATGGAGATTCCCATCACGGACAGGAAGGTCACCATGATCTACGCGATGGGGGAATACTTCAGCCTGCAGATCGATCAGGACTTTGTCGAAGCGAAGACGGTGATTCTGACAACAGGCGTCAGCTTCGGGAAACCGCTTCCCGGCGAGGACGAGAACCTGGGCCGCGGCGTGAGCTACTGCGCAACCTGTGACGCGGCACTGTACAAAGGAAAGGAAGCCGTGGTCGTCGGATGGGCGCCGAAGGAAGAGAGCGATGCGCGGTTCCTCGCCGAGCTGGCGGGGAAGGTCGTATATCTTCCGGTCTATAAGAGAGCAGATGAGGAAGCGATGAAGGACCCCCTGTTCCCGGACAGGCCCAACATCGAGGTGCGGAAGGACAAGCCGAAGCGCATCCTGAAGAAGGATGGCAGGATGGTACTGGAAACGGAGAGCGGAGAGATCCAGACCGATGGAATCTTCCTGCTTAGGGAGAGCGTTTCTCCGGATAAGCTGGTACCCGGTCTGGAGCTGGACGGTAATCATGTAAAGGTTGACCGTTCGATGGCAACCAATCTGCCCGGCATGTTCGCGGCAGGGGACATCACAGGCGCCCCGTATCAGTACATTAAGGCCGCCGGCGAGGGAAATGTCGCTGCGCTGAGCGCTGTCGCCTGGATCGACCGGGCCTGATATGCGGCCGCCCGAATCGTCCGGGGCCGGCATGCGGCCGTCAGGGATTGCGGATGTGTATGAAAAGAGGAGCAGGATACGTTCATCCGGCCATCGGGCCTGCCGGTGACAGGATGAAACAGATAGAAAGGTAAAAAAGGAAGGAGAATAGAAATGAGTGTAAAGAAGATTGATGCGCCCGAGTTCGAGGCGGCGATCAAAAGCGGAGTTGCGGTCATAGACTTTAATGCCACCTGGTGCGGCCCCTGCAGGATGCTTGCCCCGGTTCTGGAAGAGCTTTCGGAGGAAATGGCTTCCAAGGCAGCATTCTACGCAATGGACGTTGACGACAATCCGGGCATTGCGGCGCGGTTTTCCATCAGCTCCATCCCCTATGTCGCGATCTTCAAGGATGGCGTGAGAGTGGATGAGCAGATCGGATTTGTTCCGAAGGAACAGCTGCGTGCTTTCGTGGAAAGGAATATAGACTGATTGCTTTTGCGCATTTTCATGATGAAAGATAAAGAAACCTGCGCCGATTCTGTGTTAAGATGGAGTCGGCGTATTTTTATGAATCGCAGTTTCGGGCGGATCAGACAGCCAGCCGAAACTGCGGCCATGGGAAGGCAGAAACGGAAACTGCATGGAGACAGGAGGAGCGGCAGTGAAGAAGAAACTGACTCGTAAAGTGATCTGGATGTTTGCGATCGGACAGCTGGGGTGGAGTACCCTGTCCGCAATCGTTACAAACTGGGTGATCAGCTTCTATGAACCGAATGAGGAGATGCTTGAGGCCGGACAGACGGTATTCCTTCCGCAGGGAAGAGTGATCCTGGGATTGGTGACGATCCTCGGCGGCATCTATGCGCTGGGAAGACTGTTCGACGCGATTACGGATCCGTGGATCGCGAACATGTCGGACAGAAGCCGGAATCCGCGCGGGCGCAGGCTCCCGTTCATGAGAAAGGCAGCGATTCCGCTCACCGTGGCAACCGTTCTGGTATACTGGACGCCCATCAATCACACGAGCCCGGTCAACGGAGTCTGGGTCATGGTCATGATGCTCCTGTTCTATCTGTTCATGACGGTCTACTGTACTCCGTACAATGCACTGATCGCCGAACTGTCCGGAAGCCAGGAGGAACTGACCGCAATCTCCACCGCGATCTCATTTACCTTTATCTTCGGATCGGCGCTGGGATATGCCTGCCCGTTTATCTGGGGCGCACTGACCCCATCGCTCGGAAGAGTGATGGCAATCCGCGTCACATTTGTGATTCTGGCCGCCTTTGCCCTGATCTGTCTGCTGGTTCCCACCTTCACGATCAACGAGAAAGACTTCGTGGAAGCAAAGCCGGTGGAGGGGAATGCATTCTCTTCCCTGACCAAAACCTTCTCCAACCGCAACTTCCGCATATTCGTCGGATCGGACATCTGCTACTGGATCGCGATTACCATGTTCCAGTCCGGCCTTACCTTCTTCATCACCTCACTGATGAAGCTGCCGGAAACGATGAATACAGTGCTGTACATCGGCATGACATTCCTTTCGGTCTGCCTGTATGCCTTCGTCGGCAAGCTGACCAGGCGCTTTGCGAAGAAGAGTCTGATCATCTTTGCTTTTCTTGAGTTCTCTGTGGTGTACCTGATCACGGCCCTGTCCCAGGGACAGACCGGAACCAACAAAGGCATGATCTTCGGCATCGCGGTCATGGTTCTCGCATCCCCCGCCATGGCCATTCTCGGAATCCTTCCGCAGACCGTCGTCGCGGACATCGCAAAAAGTGATGAAGTACAAACGGGCGAGAACCATGACGGCATGTTCTTCGCAGCCAGAACCTTCGCGATGAAGCTCGGCCAGTCTCTTGCGGCGATTCTGTTCACCTCCCTCGCCACGATCGGGCGGGCAAACGGAACCGGCTACCGGATCGCGGCAATCGCCTCGACCATCCTGTGCCTGTGCGCCGCCGCGCTGATGAAGCTGTACAACGAGAAGAAGGTTATGCACCTGCTCGGCGAGGACTGAAACACCGGCTAAGCGTTTTGACAGACGGATAGCGATTTGTTATCATCAGTTAGCAGATCAATCAGGAAAAGCTGTTTACGGGAAAGGAGGAGCTCACATGGAATCTAACGCTGTGATTGTGATCCCGGCGCTGAATCCGCCGTCCTCCTTTGTCTCTTATGCAGAAGCCCTGCGCAGGGAAGGGTTCAGCAGGATTGTCGTGGTAAATGACGGCAGCCGGACGGACAAACTCCCGGTTTTTTTTAAGCTGAAGCGGCTTGGCGTGACGGTGGTTGACCACCCGCACAATCGCGGACAGGGTGCCGCGCTGCGCACAGGCTTCCAGTATTATCTGGATCATTTTCAGGGGCAGTCTGATGGCGTGATTACGTTGAATGCGGATCGCCAGATTCCGCCTTCGGATGTGGTCCGGATTGCTTCTTCTCTGCACAATGAGCAGGCGATGGGTTCTTTTGCGCTGGTTGTCGGTACCAGGAACCTCGAAGGCAAGAACGTCACGGATTACGATTACAACATGGGCGGCGTGATGAAGCTGCTCTATCATATGCTGATGGGTGTCAGGCTGAATGACCCGCTCTCCGGGGTGTTCGGGATTCCGGATCTGAGAGTAAGACAGTGTCTGGAGATCGGCTCAGACGGATACGCCTACGCGACCTCGATGACGATGTCCTTTGAAAAGATCGGGTTTCTGCAGGTTCCGGTCAGCTATGCGAATTATGAAGAAGGAGTGGAGCCGGCGTTTCGGAAGATCCCGGATACGATCCGGATTCTCTATACCATCTTTAAGAAGTTTATCGTTTATTCGATCACCTCTGTGGGTGCTTCGATCCTGGATGTCATCATGTTCGGGATCTTTCATTCGATTACGTTCCGGGGCAATCCCATGGCGATCATCTACAGCACGATCTGCGCGAGGGTGATCTCTGCTTCGGTCAACTATCTTCTGACGAAGCATTTTGTATTTCATTTTAAGTCAGATTCTGCGCAGGAGACGACGAAGAGCGCGGGTGCATTTTTTGTTCTTACTGCCATGCAATGTATCTGCTCCGCACTCATTGTCAGCGCAATGAAGATGCTGCTGGGCGGAAGCGCAGTCGGCATCAAGGTGATTGTCGATACGACTTTGTTCTTTGTCAGCTATAAGATCCAGCATAAGTATATCTTTAAGGATGACAGGCAGGAGGATCCTCAGACACAGAAGCAGATGAAGGAAGTTGCCCAGAGGACAGAGCGGATTGCCGAGGCCAGGCCGGAGCAGGATATGTGATGCCAAAAGTCCGCGGACATGTGAGATGTTCCGCGGACTTCCTATTGTTATTTCTTGTTATTTCGGGGATTCAGTCCTCGCCGGGATGCCAGGGATGCTCAGCGCGGTCCTTTTCTTCAGCAGTATTGATATACTTCTGAAGGGTGTCAAAGGCGCCCTTGTAGATGATCTTCAGGAGACGGTCGAGATGGCGCAGGGCACGCTGCAGTTCGTCCGGCTGAATCAGGTGATCTCTCTGGGCGTCTGCGAGTTCATCGAGGTCAACAACACGCACGCGGCCGTCCGGGTAGACGACGACATCTGCGA
This sequence comes from uncultured Lachnospiraceae bacterium, assembly GCA_902799015.1. Lineage (GTDB taxonomy): Bacteria > Bacillota > Clostridia > Lachnospirales > Lachnospiraceae > Porcincola. The sequence continues at coordinate 23,934 of CADBZI010000009.1, forward strand.
GCAGATCGGTAAAGACATAGATGTCTGTTCCGTCTTCGATGGTGTGATCTGTCTGGATAATATCACAGTACCAGCTGATCAGCCGGTCCTCGTGGTCATAGAACTTGCTGACCTTGAAGCCCCGCTCCGGGAAATAACAGGAGTAGCCGTGGGAAAGCGTCTTCTTGGGGCGCAGAGTGCGCCACCTGGTGACGATTACATCGCTGTCTCTGTAAAGAAGGAAGTCGTCTTTCAGGAAGACACATTCCGCAGGAATGATGCGTTTTCGGTATAGCTTCAATCCTTCCATGGGGAAACCTCACAATCGCATGTTGTTATCCAGGATCAGGTCTATGGGGCTACGGAACAAACTATTAATTTCAGTGTATCTCAGCGGCTGTCGTTTGTAAATGAAAAACATGGAGGAAGATATGGTTCAGAAATCGATTGCAAAACTGGTAGAATATGCGCTTGCTGCGGACCTGATCGAAAAGGAGGATGCTGTCTGGGCAGCGAACCGTCTGCTGGCGCTCATGAAAACAGAGGATCTTTCCGAGGAAGCATTGGAGGAGATCCTTTCTTTTGATCCTTCCGACAAAGGTGTGATGGAGCTTCTTCCCGGTATTCTCTCTTCCCTGTGCGAGGAGGCGCTTGCGAAGGGGCTGATTGAGGAAGATACCGTCACCTGCAGAGATCTGTTTGACACCGAGCTGATGGCTGTTGTGACAGACCGGCCGTCCGGCGTTGCGCAGAAGTTCTTCCGGATCCTTCAGCAGGAAGGAGCGCGTGCCGCAACGGACTGGTATTATAAGTTCAGCTGTGATACGAACTACATCCGGCGCGACCGGATCGCGAAGGATGAAAGATGGCTGGCGCCGACTCCGTACGGTGATATGGATATCACCATCAATCTCAGCAAGCCGGAGAAGGATCCGCGCGCAATCGCTGCCGCGAAGTTTGCGAAGCAGACTGCTTACCCGAAGTGCCAGCTGTGCTATGAGAATGAGGGCTATGCAGGGCGGCTGGATCATCCGGCCAGAGGCAATCACCGCGTGATCCCGATCACCATTGACAACCAGCCCTGGTGCCTGCAGTATTCTCCCTATGTCTATTACAACGAGCACTGCATCGTATTTAACCGCAGGCACATTCCGATGATCATTGACAGGAGCGCGTTCCGCAAGCTGTTTGACTTTGTGGCACAGTTCCCGCACTATTTTGTCGGCTCGAACGCGGATCTCCCGATCGTGGGCGGCAGTATCCTGGCGCATGAGCATTTTCAGGGAGGACACTACGAATTCGCCATGGCGAAGGCACCGGTGGAAAAGAGCCTTTCGTTCACCGGCTATGAGGACGTGAATGCCGGAATCGTCAAGTGGCCGATGTCCGTCATCCGCCTGAGCAGCACGGATACATCGAGAATCGTCGATCTGGCAGACAAGATTCTGGGATGCTGGAGAGCCTATACGGATGAGGAGGCTTTTATCTTTGCCGAGACAGACGGCGAGAAGCACAATACCATCACGCCGATTGCGCGAAAGCGCGGTGAAATGTTTGAGCTGGATCTGGTGCTGCGCAATAACATCACCACAGCGGAGCATCCGCTGGGTGTCTATCATCCGCATGCAGCCCTGCATCACATCAAGAAGGAGAATATCGGTCTGATCGAGGTCATGGGCTGTGCCATTCTTCCGGCAAGACTGAAAACCGAAATGGCAGAGCTGAAAAAGGCTGTGCTGGAAGGACGTGATTACCGCAGCGATGAAGTGCTGGAAAAGCACGCGGACTGGATGGACGGGATCAAGGAAAAATATACGGACCTGAATGAGAACAACATTGACCGGATCATCAGGGATGAGATCGGTGCGGTATTCTCGAAGGTACTTGAGGATGCCGGCGTGTATAAGAGAACCCCGCAGGGGCAGGAGGCATTCCTGCGGTTTGTGGATTCTGTCAATCGGTAAGGGGAGATACAGCAGCTGGACGGATCTCCCGACGCCGTCCTAAGCCCACTTGGCGAAGCTGACTGCCGGCTTCGACTAAGGTGTCCGGGGTATTCAGCGAACGCTTTCTTCATACCCCGGACACCAAGTCTTCGCAGGCAGTAGATCTTCGCCGCGTTCCTGCTTATGTCCGGCTAACGGGAGATGCGTCCCGCTGCCGTGGAGTGACGGCTCCTTCAAGGGAGATGCGTCCCGCTGCCATGGAGTGACGGCTCCTTCGGGGGAGATCCGCCCCGCTGCCGTGGATGCAGAATTCGGCGCCGGGAGATCCACCCCGAGCCTTGACGAACTGCCGGGAATTGAGTAACATCAGAGAATGCCGCGTGAGTTGAGAAACGGGCAGAAAAGAAGAGAGAACAGAACAGGCAAGGAGAATACAGCATGGCACAGGAAAAAAAGTTTGTCGAGGAGATCACTTCGATGGAGGAAGACTTCGCCCAGTGGTACACGGACGTGGTCAAAAAGGCAGAGCTGACGGGATATACGCAGCTCAAGGGATTCATGGTGATCAAGCCGGCCGGTTACGCGATCTGGGAGAATATCCAGAAGGAGCTGGACAGAAGGTTCAAGGAGACCGGTGTTGAGAATGTATACCTGCCGTGCCTGATTCCGGAGGGCCTGCTTCAGAAGGAAAAGGATCATGTCGAGGGATTTGCGCCGGAGGTTGCCTGGGTTACCTATGGCGGCGCGCAGCAGCTGGAGGAGCGCATGTGTGTGCGGCCGACTTCGGAAACGCTGTTTTCCGATTTTTATTCCCGCGATGTGCATTCTTACCGGGATCTGCCCAAGGTCTACAATCAGTGGTGCTCTGTGCTGCGCTGGGAGAAGACCACCCGTCCCTTCCTTCGCTCGAGAGAATTCCTGTGGCAGGAAGGCCACACGGTGCATGCGACTGCCAAGGAAGCGCAGGAGCGGACCGAGCAGATGCTGAATGTGTACGCGGATTTTACGGAAGAGTTCCTGGCGATCCCTGTCATCCGCGGTCAGAAGACCGAGAAGGAGAAGTTCGCGGGTGCAATCGCGACCTATACGATCGAGGCGCTGATGCATGACGGAAAAGCGCTTCAGTGCGGAACCAGCCATAATTTCGGAGACGGCTTTGCGAAGGCTTTTGAGATCCGCTATGTCGGGAAGGAGAATACGCTGGAGTATTGCCACCAGACCTCATGGGGCATGACGACCCGTATGATCGGCGCCATCATCATGGTGCACGGAGACAACAGCGGACTGAAGCTTCCGCCGCGTGTTGCGCCTGTTCAGGCAATGGTGATCCCGATTCAGCAGAAGAAGGGAAATGTGCTTGAGAAGGCTTTGGAGCTGAAGGAAGATCTGGTTCGCGCGGGAATCCGTGCGAAGATCGATGACACGGACAAGAGTCCGGGATTCAAGTTCTCAGAGCAGGAGATGCGCGGTATCCCGGTTCGTCTGGAGATCGGCCCGAAGGACATTGAAAAAGGGCAGTGTGTGATCGTACGCAGAGACACAAGGGAAAAGATCGTGACGCCGATCGCGGAAGCGGCAGAGATGGTTTCGAAGACGCTGGAACAGATTCAGAAGGACATGTTTGAGAACGCGAAGAAGCGCCTGGAAGATATGACCTATGATGCCGTCACAAAGGAAGAGTTTTCAGAGCTTGCCCAGACAAAGCCGGGCTTCATCCGCGCGATGTGGTGCGGTGACAGGGCATGTGAAGACGAGATCAAGGATCAGCTGGGCGGCGTGACAAGCAGATGCATGCCATTCCATCAGGAGCATCTGTCGGATACGTGTATCTGGTGCGGCAAACCGGCAAAGAAGATGGTGTACTGGGGAAAGGCATATTAATTTCTTGAATTTTAACCGAATTCATATTCGGGTAAGAACAGGGTAAGAACAGAAGCAAAGGGGCTGTCGCGTATCACCGGCAAGGTGCACCCGGAACAGGAAGCTGTTCCATGTGCCGGCTGGGATATGCGCCGGCTTTTTTAGAAAGTAGTTATGACAAAAGAAAAGAAATTTCAGCTGAGGCAGTCAGCAATTTTACTGCTTACCGCGCTGATCTGGGGCGGAGCCTTTGTCGCACAGAGCATTGGCATGGAGTACATCGGACCTTTTACCCTTGTGGGAATCCGGTTCCTTCTCGGCGCTGCGGTGCTGCTTCCGGTCATCCTGCTGCAAAGCAGGTTCCGGCACAGGGAGAAGGCGCCGGAAAAGCATGAGGGGGATGGGCTGGCGACAGGCGGGAAAACCCTCATCACAGGCGGGATCCTGTGCGGGCTTGCACTAGGAACCGCGTCGACGCTTCAGCAGGTGGGAATCGGGTATACCACAGTGGGAAAAGCGGCTTTCCTCACGGCCATGTATATTGTGATCGTTCCCCTGTTTGCCCTCTTTGGCGGGAAACGGGTGAAGCCGGTGATCTGGCTGTGTGTGGCAATTGCCTGCGCGGGAATCTACTTTCTCAGCATGCCGAAAGGAAGCATCCGCCTGATGGCAGGAGACGCCTTATGCCTTTCCTGCGCGTTTGTCTTTGCAATTCAGATTACGCTTGTGGATCATTATGCCAACCTTGCAGACGGCATCCGGCTGGCATTTTTGCAGTTCCTTACCGCGTCCGCTCTGGGCTTCGTCCTGATGCTGATCTTTGAGCACCCGGTCCCGGATGAGATCCTGCGCGCTGCATGGCCTTTGCTCTATCTGGGCGTTCTGAGTACCGGTACGGCATATACCCTCCAGATCATCGGGCAGAGGGGCCTGAACCCGACAATCGCCTCCCTCATCATGAGTCTCGAGTCGACGATCTCTACGATTGCCGGATACGTCTTCCTGCACCAGACGCTGACGCCCAGAGAGCTGGCCGGCTGTGTCCTGATGGCGGTATCGATTGTGCTTGCGCAGCTTGCCTAGCCGGAGATCCCGCCAGGAAGATGCTTCTGAACAGGCTTTGCATTTGTTGCTGACAAGTGGTAGGATGAGCGTTATGGAGGAATCAATCACATGGATATGAAGTTGGTTGTAATTGTACTGAATAAAACGGAGTGCCTGGAGGACCTTCTGGAGGAATTTGCGCGGAGAGACCTGCAGGGAGCGACGATTCTGGAGTCCCGCGGCATGATGCAGGAGCTTTCTGATGAGCCGGAGATGGAGTTTATGTTTTCACTCAGACACATCCTGAACCCGCGTCATCGTGAAAACAGGACCATCTTTATGGCTGCGTCTGCCTCAAAGGTCCCGGTCATAGCGGATGCCGTGAATCAGGTGACAGGCGGCCTGAACAAGGGGGATACCGGAATCCTGTTTACCCTTCCGATTGATTCTCTGGTTGGATTCGAGGTGAAGGAGTCATGAGCCTGTCACTGAATGCGCTTACACAGCTGGGTATTATGATTCTTGCCGGGATGTTCATGGGCCGTATGATGAAGCACATCAAGCTGCCCAATGTGACCGGATATCTGCTGGCGGGACTCTTGCTGGGCCCGTATTTTCTTCCGGCACTCGGATGCCCGTTTTCCATACTCTCAGAGCATTTTATCTCGGGAATCGGAATCATCTCGGAGGTGGCGCTGGGATTTATCGCTTTTTCGATCGGCAATGAGTTTCAGATCTCCTATTTCAAGAAGGTCGGTGCCGCACCGCTGATCATCGCCTCGATGGAATCGCTGTTTGCCGTGGTGGTGGTCGTCGCTGCTTTGCTGCTGACCCGCCATGACGCTGCCTTTTCCCTGGTCCTGGGATCCATCGCCGCGGCTACTGCGCCTGCGGCAACGATCATGGTGATCAATCAGTATAAGGCGAAGGGGCCGGTAACCTCCACCCTGCTGTCGGTCGTCGCGATTGATGACGCGACTGCACTGATCCTGTTTTCCGCTGCAACAGCAGTGGCGTCGGGAATGGCTGGAAGAGCATCGAATCCTGTGATGCAGGTTCTGGTGCCGGTCGGCCAGATCCTTGCAGCCCTTGCGGTCGGAGGCGGGCTGGGGATCCTGCTGCTGCTTCCCATGCGTTATTTCCACAAGAAGAGCAACCGGCTTGCCCTGATCTGCGGCTTTTTGTTTGTCGGGATCGGAGCTGCGGACCTGCTTGGACTGAGTTCTCTGATGTTGTGTATGGCGCTTGGCGCGGCGGTGGCAAATCTGAGCTCGGAGGCAGGAAGCATCCTTTCCATCGCAGAGAGTATTACACCGCCGATCTACATTCTGTTCTTTGTCGCTTCCGGAGCGGGACTGCAGGTCAGTGTCCTGAAGACGGCAGGTATGATCGGGGCGATCTATATCATCGGCAGAAGCATCGGCAAGCTGTTCGGAGCATGGCTTGGCGCGCGCATTTCCCATACGCCTCCCATGGTCGCGAAGTACCTGGGCCCCTGCCTGCTGCCGCAGGCCGGAGTTGCAATCGGTCTGACCCTGATTGCCGGACGGGTTGTCCCGGAATATGCGCCTGCGATCCGCGCGGTAGTCCTTGCCGGAACACTGGTTTATGAGATCGTCGGCCCCGGCGTAACAAAGATGAGCCTTACCCGGGCCGGGGAGATTGCCGGATCGTAATCTCCCGGGCCGGGGAGCCTTTCGCAGAGTGCACAATTTTCGATTTTCTTTTTTGTGAAAGATTTGTAACTATTTTGAAAACAATAACTTGATTTTACACAGAGAAAGTGTTAGAGTAAAAGCAGATAAAAAACAGAATATCCAAAGGGCAAAGCAGCCGAAAGGTTGTGACGCAAAGCTAAAGGGCCTTGGAACGAATGTGGAGTGTTCCGTGGCAGCCAGTTGCCGGTGATCCAAACGTTAAGGATCGTTTTTTCTGATAAGCCACCATAAGGCTGACGGAATCAGGCGGCAATTGCGAACGTGCCGGACTCTTTCGTTAAGCGCCTTCGGGTGGTTTTTTATCAGGGTAAGTTTTATTTTATATATATAGTCACTTTTTTCCGGCAGTGGGTGAGTGGAGAAAAGCAGTTGCAGGAGCAGTAGGAATTTGCAGCAATGGAGGCAGTTATGAAACGTATTTTGAAGAAGCTACTTCTGATTACAGCGCTTCTGGTGGCTGTTGGGATGATGCTGGGAGCTTCCAACGCGGCAGAGGCAAAGTCCAAAAAGCTGAAGACCAAGACGATTAAAGCGGGCAAGTCCGTGAACCTGAGGGTGAAGGGAGAAGCAGACTGGGCGATTTCGAATACCCAGGTTGCCCGGATGACCGTTCTGAGCGCAAACATGGCAAAGATTACCGGCCTTCAGAAGGGGAAGACCAAGGTCACTGCCAAGGTCGACGGGACGCTCTACAAGGCGACCATCAAGGTCAAGGCTTCCGCGAAAACAGGCGGCAACTCCAGCTCACAGGTTGAGGGCTTGAGCAGCAGCCCGATTCCGGGCTCGATGGATTCCGAGTATATCCTCAATACCGGACAGACAGTCGTAGGACATTATGATGATGCCTTTGCAAACAACATTATCGCGAAGACGAATTCTTACCGTTCCTCAAGCGGCTGCGGATCTCTGGGCGGGAATCAGGCGCTTGTAGAGGCGGCAAGGACAAGAGCTGCGGAGGCAGCGGTGATGTTCAGCCATACGAGGCCGAACGGACAGGACTACTACACAGTCGGCGGTACAGCAGCAAGCGGATATCAGGATTCTCCGGTCTATGGTGAGAACCTTGCGTATGGCTTTGACAATGCGGGAGAGACCCTGGATGCCTGGATCGATTCTCCGTCGCACCATGCGAACCTGGTGAGAAGCTCCTTTGTCACGATCGGAGTTGCGGTACTGTGGGTGAAGCAGTCAGACGGAACCTACACTGCGTATATCGCGCAGGAATTCGGTTCCTGAGCATCTGAGAATTAAGAAAGAATGCTGCAGAGCAGCTGTTTGGGTAAGTGGTTTATTTAAAGTGTGAGGGCGCCGGCTGTTCCGGCGCCCTTTTCTTAGAATACACGGATCCGTACTTCGAACTGAGGCCGTTTACATCTCCATGATGTGCTCTACTCCCATATTCAGAATCATCTCCACATGCTCATCGTCCAACGAGTAATAGATGGTCTTTCCCTCGCGGCGGGACTTGATCAGCTTGGAAGCCTTCAGGGTGCTCAGCTGATGGGAAATGGCACTCTGCGTCATATCCAGCTTGCTGCAGATCTCACTGACACAGCTTTCCTTTTGCAGCAGGACACACAGAATCCTGATCCGGGTTTTGTCCCCGAACATTTTATAGAGTTCACTGAGCTTTGTAAGCATTTCTTCTGATAGCATTCCGGAAACCATGCCGTACACCTCCCATGGCCCAATCGCCGTTCCCTGTTTTCATCCTTCCTGATCCCTGAAACCGGGAGCATGACCGGAGTACATGCCGCATTACACACCGCCTCCGGGCTGGATTATGATCAACTGAATCATATCAAAATGCCGATCCGATGGTCAAGCGCAGGCGGGTTACAAGTCACACCCTGACCAGATACAAGGCATACACAGGGCTCCTGAACGGAGACTTTTGGGGGTCGTAGTGAAGGAGCCCTGTTATGCCGCAGGTACTGGTAGGGGTGTGACTTGTAACGGGGAAACACGGCTTGAGCGTAACTTTGCACAATGGTATACTATTGATAACTTGCCAAAAGTCGGTTACGGGTGATTCCGCCTTGTTTTCAGGCAGAAAGGAAAGAAACGATGACACTGACACAGCTATTGGAGAAAGTGGATTATGAGCTGCTGCAGGGCAGTACGGATATAGAGATCAGCGCAATTGTCAATGATTCCCGGAAGGTGAAGGCGGGCTGTGTGTTCCCCTGCATCAGAGGAACGGCATTTGACGGCCACAAGTTCGCGGCGGAGGTTGCGGCAAAGGGTGCGGCGGCAATTGTTGCCGAGGAGAAGGTAGAGGTGCCGGAAGGCGTTACGCTCGTGACTGTGCCGGACACCAGGGTTGCGATGGCGCGGATGGCTGCCGCGTGGTTCGGATATCCTGCAACGAAGCTGAAAACGATCGGCATTACCGGAACGAAGGGGAAAACGACAACCACATATATGGTGAAAAGTATTCTGGAGTCGGTTGGAATCCGGACAGGGCTGATCGGGACGATCGAGACGCTGATCGGCGATGTAAGGATTCCGAGCACGAATACGACACCGGAGTCTTTGGTTCTGCAGGAATATCTTGCCCGGATGGTGAAGGCCGGATGCGGCGCGGTTGTGATGGAGGTCAGCTCTCAGGCACTGATGATGCACCGCGTGGAGGGAATCTGCTTTGATATCGGAGTGTTTACCAATATCTCTGCGGATCATATCGGCCCCGGTGAGCATACCTCCTTTGAGGACTATATGGAGTGCAAGAGCCGGCTGTTTCGGATGTGCAAGGCAGGAATCTTCAATGGGGATGATATCCATCTGGGGCACATTTTAGAGGGACACACCTGCTCGGTTCTGACCTTCGGCCTGAAACCGGCGGATGATCTGTACGCGGAGAATATCCGGCTGGTATCCGGCCCGGGTTATCTCGGAACCGCATTCGATGTGAGGGGCGCTGCCGCATTTCACGTGCAGACAGACATTCCGGGGAAGTTTTCGGTCTACAATGCACTGAGCGCGATCGCGATCTGCAGGCATTTCGGCATCGAGAAGGAGCAGATCTGCAAGGCGCTTGCCGACGTCAAGGTAAGGGGAAGAGTCGAGATGGTAAAGGTCAGCGATCAGTTCACCTTCCTGATCGATTATGCGCACAATGCCATGGCACTGGAAAGCATTCTGACCACCCTGAGAGAATACCACCCGGCGCGGCTGGTGTGCGTGTTCGGATGCGGAGGCAACCGTGCGAGAAGCAGACGATATGAGATGGGGGAGGTATCAGGACGCTGTGCGGATCTGACCATTCTGACCTCCGATAATCCGAGATATGAGGATCCGGAGGCAATCCTGGATGATATTGAGACAGGGATCAGGAAGACGAAAGGAAAGTATATCCGGATTACCGACCGCAAGGAAGCGATCCGGGAGGCCATCCGGGGCGGCAGACCGGGAGATGTGATTGTACTTGCCGGAAAGGGACATGAGGATTACCAGGAGATCTGCGGAAAGAAGTATCCGATGGACGAGCGTGTTCTGATTGCGGAGGTCCTGGAAGAGGAAAAGAAAGGAATCTGATCCGGATCTATGAGATACGCGGATGTGGTGGTCGACATTACGGCGAAGGCACTGGACAGGGAATTTCAATATCTGATCCCGGATGAGCTGGAGTCCGAAGTCGAGGAGGGAGTCATCGTACAGGCGCCTTTCGGGAATGGAAACCGGACAATCACCGGATATGTTCTTTCTCTTTCCGACCAGCCGAAGCTGGATCCGGAGAAGATCAAACCGATTCAGGCAGTGGTGACGCGACTTTCCGATGAGGAGAAACGACTGACTGCACTCGCAGTGTGGATACGGAACCGCTACGGATCTTCCCTCGCTGCGGCCATGCGCACCGTTCTGCCGGCCAGGAAAAAGACACCGGCGAAGATCTCCCGTGTGGTGTGTCTGGCGGTAGAGAAAGAGGAAGCCCGTGCCCGGATGGAGGACATGAGACGCGGACATCAGACAGCCCGGCTGCGCCTGATGGAGGCGCTGGTGGAAGAGGAGCGGCTTCCCTACGAGGTCTGTACGGGCAAACTGCATGTGACAGCTGCCGTGATCCGGACTCTGACCCAGAAGGGTTTCGTCAGAATCGAACGGGAGAGAGTCTACCGCAATCCCATACCCAACGAGGCATTTGCCCATTCCCGGGTAGAGCTGAATGAGCAGCAGAAGATGGCAGTGGCACGCATACTGGAAGGGATCGGCCAGAAGCCCGACAGCTGTTTTTTGATTCAGGGCGTGACAGGGAGCGGGAAGACAGAGGTTTACATCGAACTGATTGCGCATCTGGTCGCCGAGGGAAAGCAGGCGATCGTTCTGATTCCGGAGATCGCGCTGACCTATCAGACACTGATGCGGTTTTACCACCGATTCAACGGAAGGGTGTCTGTCATCCATTCCAAAATGAGCGCCGGTGAAAAGCAGGACCAGTTTGACCGCGCCGCGCAGGGGGACATCGATGTCATGATCGGGCCGCGGTCCGCATTGTTTACCCCCTTTCCGAACCTTGGCGTGATTGTCATTGACGAAGAGCATGAGGAAAGCTACCGGAGCGAGAAGTCTCCCTGCTATCATGCAAGAGAGGTGGCGAGAAGGAGAGGGACGCTGGAAGGGGCCTGTGTTGTGCTTGGCTCCGCGACGCCGTCCATGGAAGCTTCCTACGCCGCCAGATGCCATGAGATCGGACTGATCCGTCTGGATCAGAGGGCCGGACAGGCTGCGCTGCCGAGAACGCAGATCGTCGATCTGAGAGATGAGGTGCCGTCCGGAAACGGGCTGATCCTGAGTGACAGCCTGCAGGAGGCTATGCGCGGTGCGCTGGACAGGAAAGAACAGATCATGTTGTTTCTGAACCGGAGGGGATATTCCGGTTCCGTTCTCTGCTCCTCCTGCGGTCATGCGCTGCGCTGTCCTCATTGTGATGTTTCCCTGACGCTGCACCGGGGCGGAAGAATGGTCTGCCATTATTGCGGCTATGAGGAGAGGATGCCGGATCTGTGTCCCGAATGCGGGAGCCCGTATCTGAGATTTTTCCGTTTCGGGACCGAGCAGGTGGAGCAGCAGGTCAGAGAAATCTTCCCGGATGCGAAGGTGTTGCGCCTTGACCGGGATACCGCTTCCGGGAAGGATGGAGAATTGAAGGTGCTCTCCGCATTTGCCGGACATGAGGCGGATATCCTGATCGGCACACAGATGATTGTCAAGGGACATGATTTTCCGGACGTCACCCTGATGGGGATTCTGCTTGCGGATCTGTCTCTGAATCTTCCGGATTACTGTGCCGGGGAGCGGACCTTCCAGCTGCTCACGCAGGCGGCCGGGCGCGCGGGGCGCGCGGACAGGCCGGGGCAGGTGCTGATTCAGACTTATCTGCCGGAGCATTACGCAATCCGCTGCGCAGCTTCCCAGGATTACGACGCATTCTATGAGAAGGAGATCGGCTTCCGGGAGAGGGCGCTTTATCCGCCGGCGGGCAGCCTTCTGGAGATTCATATGAGCTGCGCGGACCAGGAACATCTGACGCTGGCGGGCGGTTATGTCAGGAAATTCCTTCTGAACATGATCAAAGACGAGCCTGTACAGATTCTGGGACCGACCGATGAGCCGGTTGCCAGAATCGCGGATGTCTGGAGACAGGTCATCTATATGAAAGGCGGAACGGGGTCATTTCTCAGGTATGTACGAGGATGGCTGGAAAAGTATATTGAGATTAACGATGGGTTTTCGAATATCGAGATCACCTATCGGACAACAGTGTAAGGACATGGAGGCTTAGGCATGGCGCTGAGAAAGATTAGGGAACAGGGAGATGAGATCCTGACAAAGAAGTGCAGGGAGGTTAAGGAGATGACGCCCCGGCTCCGGGAGTTGGTGGCAGATATGCTCGATACCATGTACGAGGCGGAGGGGGTCGGTCTCGCGGCGCCCCAGGTCGGCGTCCTGAAGCGGATCGTTGTGATTGACATCGGAGAGGGACCGATTGTTCTCGTCAATCCCAGAATCACACATCAGGACGGAGAGCAGGAAGGAAACGAAGGCTGCCTCTCGGTTCCGGGCAAGGCAGGTGTGGTTGTGCGCCCGAATCATGTGATTGTGGAGGCCTTTAACGAGGAGATGAAACCGGTCACGGTCGAAGGCGAGGAGCTGCTGGCAAGGGCATTGTGCCATGAACTGGACCACCTGGAGGGTGTCATGTATACCTCGAAGGTAAAGGGAGATCTGTTCGACACGAGGATAGAGGAAGAAGAGAGCGAGGAGGAAGCGTAATGCCTTCTGTCGTATTTATGGGGACACCGGATTTTGCTGCCGGGGTTCTCCGTTCGCTGATCGATTCTGAATATGAGGTGACGGCGGTATTCACCCAGCCGGACCGGCCCAAGGGACGAAAGGGAGTGCTGCAGATGCCGCCGGTCAAGGAACTGGCGCTGGAAAACGGCATACCGGTTTATCAGCCGGAGAAGATCCGTAAGGAGGAGAATGTCCGCATCCTGGAGCAGCTGAAGCCGGACTTCATTGTCGTTGCGGCATTCGGACAGATTATTCCGCAGTCGATTCTGGATATTCCGCCGTATGGGTGCCTGAATGTACATGCGTCGCTGCTGCCGGCCTGGCGGGGTGCGGCTCCGATTCAGTGGTCCATCCTGGCAGGAGATCAGGTGAGCGGCGTGACGATCATGCGGATGGATGCAGGCCTGGATACCGGAGATATGATCCTGAAGAAGGAGGTTGCGATCCGCCGGGACGAAACAGGAGACAGCCTCTTTGAGGTGCTGATGGAGATGGCTTCTCCGCTGCTTCTGGAGGCGATGGGCCAGATTCTGGACAACAGAGCGGTGTACACGGCGCAGCCGGAGCAAAGCCCGACCCCTTACGCGAAGATGCTGAAGCGCCAGTCCGGCCTGATTGACTGGAGCTGCGACGCAGTGTATCTCTCGCGCATGGTACGCGCATTTGACGCGTGGCCGGGAACCTATACCTACGTGAACGGAAAGATGCTGAAGATCTGGAAAGCGGAGCCGGTGCCGGAGGATGAGGCAGAGCAGCTGCAAAGCGCAGCATCCGGATCTGACCAGAGGGCGGCTGCGCCCGGCGAGGTTCTGTATGCCGGAAAGAAGGACCTGATCCTTGCAGCAGGCACCGGAGCACTCCGGATTCTCGAGGTACAGCCGGAAGGGAAAAAGCGTATGGATACGGCATCCTTCCTCCGGGGCTATCACGTACAGACAGGAGAGTGTTTCGGCCGGTGACAGAATGCAGGAACATCGTTGGGACTTGCGGACGCGGCGGCGCACGATATTCTGAGCGAAGCCAGGATGGGGCTGAGTGGATCAGGCTGACTGATTGAGACAGGAAACAGAGTTATGACAGGTACAGTGAATCTGAGAGAAGTCATTCTGGGTATTCTGATGGAGGTTACGGAGGGAGAGGCGTACAGCCATATCGTTCTTCGGGATACGCTGGAAAAATACCAGTATCTTCCGAAGCGCGATCGTGCGTTTGTCTCCCGTGTCACGGAAGGAACGCTGGAGAATCTGATTCAGATTGATTATATTATCGAGTGCTTCTCCAAGGTACCGATTCATAATATGAAGCCTCTGATCAGAAATCTTCTGCGCATGAGCATCTATCAGCTGAAGTATATGGATGCCATTCCGGACAGCGCGGTGGTGAATGAGGCGGTGCGCCTTGCACAGAAAAGGGGATTCTACAATCTGAAGGGCTTTGTGAACGGCGTGCTGCGCGCGGCAGCCCGTGAGATGGATGAGATTGTCTATCCTTCCCGCACGGAGGATCCTGTAGAGTATCTTTCCGTCAGCTATTCGATGCCGCAGTGGATCCTGCGCAAATGGCTGGATCAGTTTTCCTTTGAAGAGGTGGAGCGGATCTGTGAGTCTTTCCGGCAGGAAAGCCCTGTCACAGTCCGGCTGCGTACGGACCGCGTCTCCCGCGAGGAGATCATTGCATCGATGAAGGAGGAGGGCTGTGTGGTGACACAGCATCCCTATCTGGACTATGCGGTGCGCATTTCCGGTTACAATTATCTGCAGGCGCTGACTGCGTTCCGCCAGGGATGGATCTATGTACAGGACGTCAGCTCCATGCTTGTCGCGGAGATTGCAGCTCCCAACTGGGGCGACTATATCATCGATGTCTGCGCCGCGCCCGGAGGAAAAAGCACGCATCTGGCGGACAAGCTGAAGGGAAGCGGCTATGTGGAAGCCCGGGATAAGAGCGAGGATAAGGTGGAACGGATGCAGGAGAACATCGATCGTCTCGGCATCATCAATATGGTTGCCGCACTCAGGGACGCTGCCGCATTTGACCAGGAATCCTTCCACAAGGCGGATATTGTTCTTTGCGATGTTCCCTGTTCGGGACTTGGCGTGATTGGGAAGAAGCAGGATATCCGGTACCGGATGAACGCGACCAGACAGGAGGAGCTGATCCGGATCCAGAGACGAATCCTCTCGGTATCCCAGAACTATGTGAAGCCGGGCGGCGTTCTCATCTATTCTACCTGTACCATCGGGATGGATGAAAATCAGATGAATCTGAAATATTTCCTGGACAATTTTCCGTTCCATCTTGAGTCAATTGACCGCTATCTGCCTGAGCAGCTCCGCTGCAGAACAAGTGCCGGCGGATATCTGCAGCTGCTCCCGGGGATTCATGAAACGGATGGATTCTTTCTTGCGAGGCTGAAGAGAAATCATGAGTGACGCGGATCGAATTCCGGTTCTGTCTCTCACATTAGGAGAGCTGGAGCAGTGGATGGAGCAGACCGGGCAGAAAAAATTTCGCGCAAGGCAGATCTATGAGTGGCTGCATGTGCGCCATGCGCGCTCCTTTGATGAGATGACGAATCTGCCGAAGGCGCTGAGAGAGGAGCTTGCCGCAAAGTGCCGGATTCCGGCTCTGGATGCGGTCGAGGTACTGACCTCTCAGACAGACGGGACACAGAAGTTTCTGTTTGCCCTTGAGGACGGAAATGTAATCGAGTCCGTGCTGATGCGCTATCATTACGGTCTGTCGGCCTGCATTTCTTCTCAGGTCGGCTGCAGGATGGGGTGCAGGTTCTGCGCATCAACCATCGGCGGGTGCATCAGGAATCTGAGCGCGGGAGAGATGATCGGCCAGGTGCGGAAGATGGCGGAGATTGCCGGGGAAAGAATCGGCCACGTCGTGATCATGGGCAGCGGAGAGCCTTTGGATAATTATGAGAACCTGGTGCGCTTTCTCAGAATCATGGGAGATCCGGACGGAGAGCGGCTGAGTCTGCGTGACATTACGGTAAGCACCTGCGGAATCGTACCGAACATCAGGCGCCTTGCCGGGGAAGACCTCCCGGTCACCCTTGCGCTGTCTCTGCATGCGCCCAGCCAGGAAAAACGCCTGAGACTCATGCCGATCGCAAAGAAGTATCCGCTTGCCGATGTGATGGATGCGATGCGGGACTATTATGAAAGGACCGGACGCAGAATCACCTTTGAGTACAGCTGCGTGGAGGGGGAGAACACCTCACCGCAGGATGCGCAGATGCTCGCGGACCTGGTGCAGGGCATGAACTGTCATATCAATCTGATTCCCGTCAACCCGGTTACAGAGCGCTCATACGCAAGACCGGACAGGCAGGGGATGGAAGCGTTCCGGCGCAAGCTTGAAAAAAGAGGAATTTCTGTTACTATTAGGAGAGAAATGGGACGGGATATCAATGGCGCATGCGGCCAGCTGCGCCGGAGCTATCTGAACAGCTCCGGGGATTGAAGCCCGGAAGGCAGGCAAACAGATGCCGCAGGCACATTTGCAGCAAAGGAAGGAATCATGGAGTCCTACGCACAGACAGATGTCGGATTAAAACGGAATAATAATCAGGACTTTGTCTACGCGTCTGATCACAGGATCGGCGCGCTGGAGGGCCTTTTGATTGTCGCGGACGGCATGGGTGGACAGGCAGCCGGCGACCTTGCGTCGCGCCTTTGCGTCGAGACGATGGTGGATACCATCGAAGGCGCTGCAGGAAACGGATGCGTCAATATTCTGTCGAAGGCGATCCGCGCCGCGAACCGTGCCGTTGTATTGAGAGCCGGCTCAGACCCCCAGCTTGAGGGGATGGGAACCACACTGGTTGCTGCCACGCCGGACCATGGCTGCCTGTATGTGGCGAATGTCGGAGATTCCAGACTGTATATTCTGGACGATGACCGCATCGAACAGATTACCCATGACCACTCCCTTGTGGAGGAGATGGTGCGTGCCGGAAAGCTCCGGCCGGAGCAGGCGAGAAATCATCCGAAGAAGAACATCATCACCCGCGCGATCGGGGAAGACGGTGACTTACAGATTGACTTTTTTGATGTGGCCCTGAACCGGGGGGACATCGTTCTATTATGCTCGGACGGACTGACCAATATGGTAGAGGATGAGCAGATCTTTAAGATCGTGCATTCCTGCCGGACGCTTCCGGAAGCTGGACAGAAGCTGATTGACGCGGCCAACCGGGCAGGCGGAAAGGATAACATCTCGGTTGTCCTTGCAAGATTTTAAGAAACACGGTGCACATCCGTGCAGGGAACAAGGAGTTTTTCATGCTGAATGCAGGCGATTTTCTTCAGAATCGATATGAGATAATCAATTGCATAGGATCCGGCGGAATGGCGGATGTATTTCGCGCGCGCGATCACAAGCTGAACCGTTTTGTTGCCGTGAAGGTTCTGAAGGCGGAACTGCGCACGGACAAGGAGTTTGTGTCCAAGTTCCGCGTGGAAGCGCAGGCAGCGGCAGGACTTGCGCACCCGAACATCGTGAACGTGTATGACGTCGGGGATGAGAATGGCATTTACTTCATCGTGATGGAACTGGTAGAGGGCATCACGCTGAAGACCTATATACTGAGCAAAGGGAAGCTGTCGGTCCGGGAGGCCGCGGGAATCAGCCTGCAGGTTGCATCCGGTCTGGAGGCCGCGCACAATAACGGCATTATCCACCGGGATGTCAAACCGCAGAACATCATCATCTCGACAGACGGAACCGCGAAGGTGGCGGACTTCGGAATCGCGAGAGCCGCCAGTTCGGATACCATCAATTCGAATGTCATGGGCTCCGTGCATTACAGTGCGCCGGAGCAGTCCAGGGGCGGATTCTCCGATGCCAAGAGCGATATCTATTCTCTGGGCATCACCATGTATGAGATGCTGACGGGACGGGTTCCTTTTGACGGGGATTCGACGGTTGAGGTCGCTCTGAAGCATCTGCAGGAAGAGATCATTTCTCCGAGAGAGTATATTCCGGACATTCCCCGTGCCATGGAGCAGATTATTCTGAAGTGCACGCAGAAAAGTCCGGACAGACGTTATCAGAGCATGTCCCTGCTGATCCGGGATCTGAAGGAATCTCTGGTCAATCCGAACGGAGACTTTGTCCGGATCGCATCCGACCATCCGGGCGGCGCAACGCACCGGTACTCGAGGGAGGACCTGGAGGAAATCAACCGGCGCTCTCAGGAAGCCGATGCATGGCCGGGGCTCTTTGACGGGTCCTATGAAGGACGCATGAATTATCCCCCCGAGGATGAACCGCTGGATGATGAGTACAGCGATTATCCGGATGACTATGATCCGGATGATCTTGAGGAGATGGGAGGAAGAGGAAGGCGGAAAGCAAAGAAGCCGCGCGGCTCTGCCTCCGAGCGGATCGTAACGGTGATCTCGATCATCGTTGCGGCGGCGATCGGTCTGCTGATTCTGTATCTTGTGCTGCATACCTTTGATGTGTTTGGTCCGGGGAACGGTACCAGGACAACGGAGACATCCGCCGGGGCGGTTGCTTCTGCCGAGCAGGTCACGGTGCCGGATCTTTTGGGAAAGACGGAAGAGGAAGCAAAGGCAGCCCTGAAGGAAGTCGGACTGGGGTATAATTATCTGGGCGAGGTCAGATCCAGCAGCTATGCCTCCGGGCAGATCGCGGAGCAGGATCCGAAGCCGGGGTCCACTGCCGCGAAAAATACACGGGTCGGATATTCGATTTCAATCGGTTCCGCCCAGGATCTTACGGTTCCTGACCTGACCAACCGGCTGCAGGCAGACGCGGAGCAGGCAATCACCAGCATGGGACTGGTGGTGTATGTAGACAACACCCGCTACAGCGATACGGTGGAATCCGGCCATGTCATCACGACCAATCCGGGCGCCGGATCGACGGTTCACGAGGGAGATACCATATCCCTGTTTATCAGCCAGGGGCAGGATTCCCAGTCGGTTAAGGTTCCGGATCTTCGCGGCAAATACAAGGAAGATGCCGTCACCATGCTGACCAATTCCGGCCTTTATGTCTATGTGGCAAATGAGCCGAGTGAGACGGTTCCTGCGAATCTTGTGATCGGACAGGATCCGTCACCGGGTACCAGTGTGCAGACCGGCTCCTCCATCACGATCACGGTGTCAACGGGACCGGAGAATGCGATCGTGATCAATCCGGAGCAGACTTATGATGCCGGCAGCCAGAACGGAGGCGGAACATGGATGTGCTATGCGCAGCTTCAGGCCCCCGAAGGCTATACAGACGGAAGCAATGTCCGCATTACATTGTCGCAGAACAATAATGAGACAATCCTGTTCGAGGGGACGACATCCTTCCCGTATCTTCTGAATGTGGAGGGCGCTTCCGGTGTGTCTTCCGGTACCGCATACGTGTACCTTCTGGATGCATACGGAAATGTCCAGTCGACGACGCGGTATGACGGAATCGAGTTCCATGAGCAGTGACAGGACGGGAAAGATCATACGGGCAGTAGGGGGCTTCTATTTCGTCTGGTGCCGTGAGGATGGCAGAACCTACCAGTGCCGGGCAAGAGGCGTATTCCGCAAGGACAGCTTCAAGCCTCTGGTGGGCGACAACTGCACCTTCCGGCTGACAAGGGCGCAGGATGTGGAAGGATATGTCGAGACGATCGCGAAGCGGTCCAACCGGCTCATCAGACCTCCTGTGGCAAATGTGGATCAGGCGCTGGTGCTGTTCGCGTTTACCAGTCCGGAGCCGAACTTCCAGCTGCTGGACCGGTTCCTGATCGAGATGCGCCGCCAGACGATCCCAACCGTGATCTGTTTTAATAAAATGGACCTTGCATGCAGCCAGGATCGGGAAGAGGTGCTTGAGATGTACCGGCGAAGCGGCTGCAGGGTGCTTTCGGTCAGTGTCCTGAAGAAGGAGGGACTGGAACAGATCAAGGAGCTGATGCAGGGAAAGACGACTGTCCTTGCAGGCCCGAGCGGAGTGGGAAAGAGTTCTCTGACCAATTATCTGTGTCCGGATGCGGGCATGGAGGTCGGGGCCTTATCCGTCCGCACGGAGCGCGGGAAGCAGACGACCCGGCACGCGGAGCTGTTTGCCGCGGGCGGGAACACGTTCTTCTTCGATACGCCTGGCTTCTCAAGCCTGGAGCTGCGTGAGCTCAAGCGGGAAGAAGTGAAGCTGTTTTATCCGGAGTTCCAGGAATATGAACCGCAGTGCCGGTTCCAGGGCTGCATGCATATTCATGAACCGGACTGCGGCGTCAAGAAAGCGATGGAGGAAGGACGGATCAACCCAAGACGCTATGACAGCTACCTTCAGCTGGTGGAGGAGATCTCCGCGCAGCGCAGATACTGATGACATGATTCCGCCGATGGCGGGATGGATCACAGCGGAGGATACAATATGGAATACTATCTTGCCCCGTCGATTCTATCCGCAGATTTCAGCCACCTGGGAGATGACATCCGGGCGGTCAAAGAGTGCGGCGCGAAGATTTTGCACTTTGACGTGATGGATGGACTGTTTGTGCCGAGCATTTCCTTCGGAATGCCGGTGCTGAAGTCAATCCGGCCTCTCACGGACATGTTTTATGACGTGCATCTGATGATCCGGGACCCGGAGCGGTACATTGATGCGTTTGCCGATGCGGGAGCGGACGGGATTACCGTTCACGCGGAGGCCTGCGTACATCTGGACCGTGTGCTGGATCAGATTCATGACAGAGGACTCAAAACCGGTGTGGCATTGAATCCGGCCACCCCTTTGCATGTACTGGATTATGTCTATGACAAGACGGATATGATTCTTTTGATGAGCGTCAATCCCGGATTCGGCGGTCAGAAGCTGATCCCTGCTGTCCTGGATAAGATCGCGAAGCTGCGGGGAATTCTGGATGAAAAGGGACTTCCTGCCTGGATTGAGGTAGATGGCGGCATCAATGCAAAGACAATCGGAAGCGTGATTGACGCCGGAGCCAATGTGTTTGTGGCAGGATCGGCTGTTTTCGGCACCGGCATCGAAACAAGATACCGTGAGCTGGAGGCGTTGCTTCCGACTGAGTGAAGGCCCGGGCCGGCGGAAGCTCAGGCCGCGCAGCGAAAAGCCGCCAAAGCGGCCATGCAGCCGGTCGCAAGTACGCCGGCGGCGTACTTGAAAGGGAAGACAATGAGAGAATATGCGATTGTGACAGCGGGGGGTAAGATCGATGATGATTTTGCCCTCCGTATCTTATCGGAAAACAAGGCAGCATTTCTGGTTGCGGCGGACAGAGGTCTGGTATTCCTTGACCGGCACGGGATTGTTCCGGATCTGGTTGTCGGGGATTTCGATTCGGCCGGAGAGGAGTATGTGCGGCAATATCTGCAGACGCATCCGGAGGTCCGGGTCAAAAGCTTCCATTGGGAAAAGGACGATACGGATACGGAAATTGCCGCCAAAGAGGCTGTGGAGATGGGCTGCACGCGGATCGATTTTCTCGGAGCGACAGGCTCAAGGTTCGACCATGTGCTGGGAAATGTGCAGGTCCTTCACATGCTGCTTGAGCAGGGAGTGACCGGACGGATCCTGGATCCGTGCAACCGGATCACGATGCACAGGGAGCACTTCCGGATCCGAAGATCGGAGCAATGGGGAAAATACGTATCCTTCTTCGCGTGGGGTGGAAACGTGGAAGGACTGACCCTGAAGGGATTTCATTTTCCGATGGTGGATGGATGCCTGAAGCCGTCCAGGGCGATTGCGGTGTCGAACCAGATTGAGGATGCGTACGCGGAGGTGTCTTTCCGAAGCGGGAGACTTCTGATGGTGGAATCAAAGGACACCCCTTAGTCTTCTGCAGTCGGAGACATCCTTTCACGAACGCGGTAAAAAACGGGGGAAGCATGATGGGACTCTTTTCCAGAAAAAAGCCAAAAGACACGCAGCTGGAGTATGACCGGGAAACAGAAACGCCCATTCTGCGCTGCAGCATCTGCAACGGAGAACAGGTGGCAGGCTTTCGGAACCGCAATACCGGCAGGTTCCGCGAAGCATATGTGATCCGGAGCCACGAAGAGCTGGAGGAATTCAGGAAGATGTGCGGCGTGGACCAGATTCCGAAAGAATACTGATCTTCCAAAAATCATTGAGAAAGAAAGACCGCTGGGATATAATGTGATGCGCGGTCATGCGATATTAGAATTCTTGAGAGGACGCAAAATATATGAAATTAGGAATCGTCGGACTTCCGAATGTAGGAAAAAGCACACTGTTCAATTCTCTTACGAAGGCGGGGGCGGAGTCTGCCAACTATCCGTTCTGCACCATCGATCCCAACGTGGGCGTGGTGCCGGTGCCGGATGTACGGCTGAAGCTGCTCGGAGACTTCTATCAGTCGAAGAAGGTGACCCCTGCGGTGGTAGAGTTTGTGGACATTGCCGGCCTTGTGAAGGGCGCGTCAAAGGGAGAGGGACTTGGCAACCAGTTCCTGGCCAACATCCGTGAGTGTGACGCGATCGTTCACGTGGTACGCTGCTTTGAGGATGCGAATGTTGTGCATGTGGACGGCAGCGTGGATCCGGTTCGTGATATTGAGACCATTGATCTGGAACTGATCTTTGCGGATCTCGAGGTGCTTGAGCGCAGAATGACGCGGGTCGGACGGTCGGCCAGAAATGACAAGGATGCAGCGGCGGAGCTTAGCATGATGCAGCGACTGAAGGAGCATCTGGAGAACGGGAAAAAGGCGATCTCCTTTGAGCGGAAGAATGAAACGGAGGAAGCTCTCCTGAAGGAGTACGGCCTGCTGACGGACAAGCCGGTGATCTTCGCGGCAAATGTCGCAGAGGATGACGCGGCCGATGACGGCGCGAACAATCCTCATGTCCAGGCGGTCCGCAGCCATGCCCGGGAGACGGGCTCGGAGGTCTTTGTGGTCTGTGCGCAGATTGAGGAGGAAATCTCCGAACTGGAGGACGATGAGAAGCAGATGTTCCTTGAGGACATGGGACTGAAAGAGTCCGGCCTCGACAAGCTGATCCGTGCCAGCTACAGCCTGCTCGGTCTGATGAGTTTTCTGACCGCCGGGGAGAAGGAGACCAGAGCGTGGACCATCAAAAAGGGTACGAAAGCGCCACAGGCTGCAGGGAAGATCCATACGGACTTTGAGCGCGGCTTTATCCGTGCCGAGGTGGTAGGCTATCAGGAGCTTCTCGATGCCGGCTCACTGGCAGCTGCCCGCGAGAAAGGAATCGTGCGGCTGGAAGGAAAGGACTATGTGGTGCAGGACGGTGATGTCATTCTGTTCCGGTTCAATGTCTGAGAAGGGATGAGCGATGTCATCGATTGAATTTCCGCATCTGGGGATCTATCTGAATCCTGTGATCCGGACGATCACGGTTTTTTCCTATCCGGTGGCGGTATACGGGATCACAATGGCGCTCGGAATTCTGGCAGGGCTTTTCGTTGTGTCGTGGACGGCAAAAAGAACAGGACAGAACCCGGACGACTACACGAATATCGCGCTTCTGGGCATTGTGCTGGGACTGATCGGCGCACGCACCTATTATGTGGCATTCAGCTGGGATTATTACAGCGCCCACCCGGGTGAAATACTAGACTTCAGAGGAGGAGGACTCGCACTGTACGGGTCTTTGATCGGTGCCGTTGCCGCGGTCCTGATCTACTGCGGATGGAAGCATCTTCGGATCCTGCCTGTGCTGGATACTGCCTGCCTGGGCATGGTCACGGGACAGATCATCGGGCGCTGGGGAAACTTTTTCAACAGAGAGGCCTTCGGCGAGTATACGGATAATCTGTTTGCCATGCGCCTTCCGATCGAGGATGTGCGCGCGGACGAAGTGACACAGCTGATGAGGGAGCATGCCCTGACCATCGATTCAAAAGTCTTCATTCAGGTTCACCCGACCTTCTTATATGAATGTTTG
>CADBZI010000010.1 GCA_902799015.1 uncultured Lachnospiraceae bacterium
CCGGCCGCGCATGATATCGTATCTCAAAAACCAGGCATACAGCATTGTCAGGAGAAACAGCATTGCGAAAAGAAGCGCCGGAATCAGCGGGGAAAAAATGTTCCTCGACGAAACCTCTGACGAAGGGACGACCGCATAGATCTGAAAGTAGTCATTTCCGGCGGAACCGGCAACGTACCAGTCATCCCCGATCTTCAGCCATCCTTCCTTCCGGTTCTCCTCCGGAATGGTATCCCCGACAGAGATATCCAGATCCCCCTTTACCCGCAGCACCTCATAGCTGCCGGCAAGAACCATTAAGATGTCCGCATCTGCCGTGTCAATGCTCTCATCCAAAACCAGCAGCTCATCCGGTATCTGTATCGCATCCTCGCTTTTTTTTCCGATTGCAAACGTGTCCGACAGCGGGAGATAAGTGGAATAGTACCAGGTATTGTCCACAATCGTCAGTCCGGAATACTCATTCAGGCGTCCTCCGTCCTCTATGATCTCTCCGTCTTCGTTATAGGAACAGCCCCACTCTTCTTCCTGTTCATTCGCCAGAGCTGCGACGTAGTCAAATTCGTCTCTCGGAAAGTCGCCTGTCAGAACCTGGTAGTCTTCCCGGTTCTTCAGCAAAGCAATCCCATCCGGAAGGGGCATAGCGGTGTCTGTAAAGATCCGCGCAATCTCCTCCTCATTTGTCCCGCCGTAGATTCCGGCCCATGCCGCGATCGCATTTACGGCGCAGTAAGCCTCCCGCTCTACCCGCATCCAGTCGAAGTTGTTTTTCCAGTTGTTCGACCCCTGCTCAAACAAAGCATGCGCCACCGTCTCACACTTCGAACGTGTCCGTGACTCTGTACTCGCTCTCCAGATATACGCGTAGAACGGAATCAGACACAAAACGATCAGAACCGCCGCGGCAATCCATACAAATAAGAATCTCCCTATTCTGCCCGGTTCCGGCAAAGGTGCCTGTTTCCTGTTGTTTTTTGACGCTGTCTGCATGATCATAATTCCTCAAACGTCCCGGAGCCATTCCGATGACTTTTCACATCGGCAAAAGATCTGTCATTTTTTGAGCTGTTTTTTCACTGCCAGAGCAATTGACACACCTGGCTTGTAATACGGGATCAGCGTTGCCTGGAAGGCATGATACAGATCGTTCTTGCCCGGCCACACGGTACCGATTACATGATTGTCGCGGTCCATCTGATGAAACCAGGAACCGTTCTCATGATCCAGGACCTTATCATCCAGATATTCCATGAACTGTGCGTAATAATCCGCGTATTCCTGCTTCCCGGTTATGCGGTACAGTGTCGCGGAAGTATTGATTGCCTCCGCCAGCACCCAATGCATTCTGTCATGCACGACCGGCTCTCCGGTCCAGTCTGTTGTGTACACCAGGCCCGGCGCGCCGTCCACGTTCCATGCATCCTGCACCGCACGCAGAAACAGGTTCTCGGCAGCTTCAATATATCCGGATTGCGGTGCATCCTCCTCCCCGTATTGTGCCAGTGCCCACTGGGTGATCAGCCGGCTCCACTCGATCCCGTGGCCCGGCGTGGCACCGTACGGCTTAAAGGGATCGGCCGGCTTGTCCTTATTCAGCTCATGGATCGGCACCCATTCTTCACTGAAATGCTCCGGAATCCTCCAGTGGGTGTCCTTTGCCCAGCTGATCACACTGTCGATCATCCTGTGGCAGCGGGTAAGATATTTCTCATCTCCGGTCGCATCCCAGACGGAGAGAAATGCCTCCACCGTATGCATATTCGCGTTCAGGCCGCGATAAGTACTCTTCTGCGTAAACTCCGTATTCCAGTTGTCGCAGGAAAGACCTTCCTCCTCATTCCAGAAGAAACGGTCGTAATCCGCAAGAGCCTGCTCCAGAAGCGGCCTGGCTCCTTCCCTTCCCGCAAGCAATGCGGATGTCGCCGCCAGAATGACAAAAGCGTGCGCGTAGCACAGCTTCCCCGGGAGGATTCCGCCATCTGCCGTAATCCCGGAATACCAGCCGCCGTGCTCGTCATCCCTCAGTTCTCCTGTCAGGCCTTTCAGTGCCGCGTCTGCAAGTTCTCCGCTTCCCGGATCGCCCAGGAAAGTCCCGATGCTGTACACATGAGCCATCCGGCAGGTGATGAACGCTTCTCTGGGCCGGTCCGTCCACGGCGTTCCATCATCCCCGAGATAGTATGCGGAACCGCCGGGCGACGGAAAGCGGCGTCCGAAGTTCAGAAGATCCTGTGACAAAGATTCCAGAAACGCTCTGTTTTCATCTGTATCAATCCTGTATTTGCGATTATCCATTTTTCCCCTCCAGTCACTGTTTCTCAAATGCTTCCTGCAAAAGCAGCCACGTGATGTTCCGGTCTTTTTTAGGATGTTATCATATTTCGAACCGGCTTTCTATCTCTATCAGATTCCATTTTCCGGGCCATGTTCCGGGCCGGTGTATTTCATACAAAGCATTGTCAGATCATCAAACTGCGGCGTATCTCCCACAAAGTCGTCAATCTGCTTCCTGACCGCGTGCAGAAACTCGTACAATCCGGTTTCTCCAGGTTCTCTGTCTTCTGTAATCGTATTCCGGCTATTCTCCAGCGCAGACAGCATCCGGTCATTGCCAAACAGTTCCTGCGCACTGTTATTCGCCTCCGGTACGCCATCGGTATACAGAAACAGCAGATCACCCGGATGCAGCTTCCATCTGGCATCTTTATACCGCACACCTTCCATGCCGCCCATTGCCAGCCCGTGCGGATCCTTCTCTATGACGAAGCCCTCACTCTTTCGATAGAAAACAGGATATTCATGCCCGGCGCAGGAGGAAATGAGGCTGCCGGTCGATATGGTCAGGATCCCCAGCCAGGCTGTGACAAACATATTGTCCTCATTTCCTTCACACAGCTTATTGTTGACATCTCTCAGGATCTCTGACGGCCTGTCATACACACCGGACAGCGTGACATTTTTAATCAGGGTCCTGGAGATCACCATGAACAGGGCTGCCGGTACGCCTTTGCCCGAAACATCGGCCATCACTACAGCCAGGTGATCGTCGTCGATCAGGAAATAGTCATAAAAGTCTCCGCCCACTTCCCTGGCAGGATCCATCACCGCATACAGATCGAATTCCTTTCTGTCCGGGAAGGCGGGGAACTTCGTCGGAAGCATATGCTCCTGAATCTGGGACGCAACCGAAAGCTCTGTCTCCAGGCGCTGCTTCTCCGAGGTAATCTGCACGATCTCATGTACATATCCCTGCATCTGCTCAGACATGTTTTCAAATGACCGGGCCAGGATCTCGATCTCGTCTCCCGTCAGCAGGGTGTCATCTACCTGAAATGACATGTTGTCTCCCTGTATCATGGATACCTTCCGTGTCATGTGCTTGATCGGGCGGACCAGACTGTTCGCAAGAAGCATGGAAGTCAGCAGGGCGAGAAGAAGCAATGTCGCGCCGATGATCAGGGTCTTCAGGATCGTTCTGGATTCGTTGCTGCGCACCTCGTCCAGTGATCCCTCCATGACCTGGTCTGTCTTCTGCATCAGGACATAAGCGGTACGATTCAGGTCCTCCTGCGGGATCATAAGCAGCTGGGTCCAGCCTACCGTTTCGATCGGCGCATATGCGATGTAGGTTGCCTCCTGGTCCAACTCGATCTTTGCAAAGCCGACATCTCCTTTCAGTGCTTCATTCACCAGTGACACGAGCTGCGCATTGCTGCTTTCCTTCAGGCTTTTCAGATTGTTGTTCTCAAGTCCCAGCTCACCTTCGGTTCTTGAGGTATACATAACATTTCCATTTTCATTGATCAGACAGGAGTCGGTATAGTCTCCCAGCTGGGCTTCGGAAACAAATTTTCCCATCTCCTCCAGACGGACAGAGCCGCCGCACACTGCCTCCAGGGTTCCGTCCACATAGACCGGAACGCCTGCCATAATCTGCAGATCACCGGTGAAAGCGTCTTCATTGACCGGTGTAAAGTAGGTGCCTTCATGGACCAGCGCGCCGACATACCAGGGGCGCCTTTCGGCATTAAACGGCATCGCAGATCCATCAGGCCGGATCTTCTTTTCCGGTTCTCTGTCCGCCAATATGCTGGCACCGCATTTCAGGGCTACCACACAGTCAATCAGCGAGTCATTTGCCTCTACGATCTCCATCATCATGGATCTCAGTCCGCCGACCAGCCGGATCTGATGCTTCAGCTGCGGATTCAGGCCATCCGCGGTCTCCGAATAGAGCACCTGCAGCGTGAGCCTGCCGGCATCGGATGCAGAGGGCGGCGCCACACTGACCCCGCCATAGGACTCAGGATGCGAAAGCACCATCTCTACCTGCCTGGCCAGCACTTCCAGGTCATGCCGTGTACTCCAGAACTTTCTGTTCAGCACATTGGTCTGGGAAACCACGTACTTCTGGAATTCCTCGGTCGCCATCTCCTTCATGGAATCTGATACCGTGTCCAGAATCACATGGTTCTGGTCTTCGTTTGTCTGCTCCATCAGATTGCCGAATCGGCGCACCTGAAAGATCCCCACAATCATAAAAACGATGACCGCGACCGCGACCGGTATAATACTATTTTTGAATACTTTGAAACGCAGGCTCTGTTTCATGGATCACTGCCCCTTCTTCAAAGTAACATCCTTCAGATACATGGAATTCCATCCTGCCCAGAACGGGCTGAAGCTTTCGACTCTCTCTCCCAGTACAAACAGATGATTCGTCGAGAACAGCGGAACCCAGACCGCATGATCCCGGACCAGAATCTTTTCCAGTTCCGCATACTCCTGGGCACGCGCATTCACATCCTGCAGGGTGCGGGCTTTCGAAATACGGCCGATGATCTCCTCATTCGCAAAGTTGCTGGAGCGCTGCAGCGTCTTTTGCCGGCTGCCGAAAAACGTATAAATAAAGTTATCCGGATCATTATAATCGGCACTCCAGTCACCGGTATAGGCCATGAGCTTGCCTGCCTTGCGCAGATGCAGAAAGCTGTCCGCGTCATAGCTGACAATCGAGACATTCAGCCCCGCATCGCTCAGATCCTGCCGGATCAGCTCCAGCATGGCAAGCTTTCTGGTATTGTTCTCCGAATTGGCCGCAAGCTCCAGGCGAATCTCTCCCGCACCCGGAATGTCGCTGATGATTCGTTTCGCTTCCTCCGGATCATACTGAAGCCATCCCTGGTTGTCCTCGCAATAGCCGATCAGGCCTCTCGGATAGATTCCATCCACCAGTCTGCCGCTCTGATCATAGAGCTCATCCAGAATCTCCTCGCGGTCGATGGCCATCTGGATGGCTTTGCGGATCCGGGGATTCTTCAGCACGCCCTCCTCCAAATTCAGCATCAGATACTGAATCTCCACACGGCTGCGGGATACCAGACGGCTGCTCCATTTTTCCGATTCCACATACTTTTTCACGACATCCGGATTGATGAAATTCGTATCCAGAATGTCGAGTCCGCCATCCGCAAAGGTCTGATCCATCAAAGCAGGCTGGAGCGTCAGGATCTCAGCCTTTGAGACGGACAGCACCTCCTGATCGTGGCAGTGATAGTAAGGATTCTTCTCCAGGGTAATGCACTCTTTCGTGTACTCCGTTACCATATAAGGTCCGGAACCCATGGTATCCTGACAGGAGCTTCCATACCTGGTGCCGGCTTCCAGGGTAAAGGCCTCACTCAGGATGCTGCACGAAGGAGCCGCCAGCAGATGAATGTAGCCGGCAAAGGGCTCATCCAGCGTGATCTCCAGGTTCGTATCATCCAGAACGCGAAGTCCTTCCGGCATCTCTTCTTTCCCGGACATCACTTTCCCGGCACCGAGAATCATATCCGCGAAGTCCGTCTGGACACTCCCGGGCAAGGACAGCATGCGCGCTAAGGAAAATGCCACATCTGACGCTTTCACCGAAGACCCGTCGGAAAAGCAGGCATCGCTGCGCAGCGTAAAATGGTAAGTCAGGCCATCTTCGGAAACCGTATACGCCTCAGCCAGTCCATTTGTCACCTCTGTCGTTCCATCCTCATTCACCCGGATGTCGAAAAGACGCTCATAGATATTGAGCGGAACCAGATAATCCTCCGTTGTCTTATGGATATCCATGGTACTGACAGGATCCGCAAAGCCGATCCGGAGGAGGCCTTCTTCTGCCGGCAGGAGGACCTCAGAAAAGGACTCCGTCCTGTCTTCCTCCGTCTCCTGTCCGGCCCGGGCTGTCAGAAGCGATCCGGGCAAAGCAGCGCTCAAAGTCAGCGCCAGCATCCCGGCTGTCATCCGTTTTATCCTGTTCATAAAGGTTGGTATTGTGCTCATAAACCGCATCTTTCAGGAAATGATCCCATGATAAATGTTGCAATTTCGTAGTCTCATCCATTTAAAGTATACCATAAACTCTCCATCAAACACAGAACATTGATTGCGGCGCTTCTTTCCTTCTGCTATGATACAGATATTCGGAATACTGCCGTAAACACATACCCGATCAGGAACGGAGGTGCCTATGAAATTCTATATCTGTAAAGGTTGTGGAAAGATTGTCGGTATGATCAGACCGTCCGCATGTCCTACCAAGTGCTGCGGAGAGGCGATGGAGGAAATGGTGCCCAACACCACAGATGCTGCAGCCGAAAAACATGTGCCAGTGATTGAAATCAACGGAAGAGACGTCACGGTTACAGTCGGATCGGCCGAACATCCGATGCTCGAGGAGCACTTTATCATGTGGATCGCGCTTGAGACGAAGCAGGGGGCACAGAGAAAAGAGCTGAAGCCGGGACAGGCTCCGCGCGCTTTCTTCGCCCTGGCGGAAGGAGATGAAGTGATCGCGGCGTATGAATACTGCAATCTGCACGGACTTTGGAAAAAGGAACAGGGATAACATTATCAGCTGTTCTTCTGCTTTATGATATTTATGAAAGAAGGCATCCCGCAAACGCGTCGGATGCCTTCTTTCCTTATGAGTCTGCTCTGCGGATGGTTCCCTTCGGATCGCAGAATTCTGATATTTCTCTCTTAGTCTGTGAACAGTGCGGTCGAGTAATATCTGTCACCGCTGTCCGGAAGAAGGGCAACAATTACCTTTCCCTTGTTTTCCGGTCGTTTTGCCAACTGGATCGCGCCGTACAGAGCCGCTCCGGAGGAAATGCCCACAGAGATTCCTTCCTTCTTTGCCAGCAACTTTGCCGTATCAAACGCATCCTGCCCGGATGCCTTGAAGACCTCGTCATAGACCTTCGTGTTCAGCACATCCGGAACGAATCCGGCGCCGATTCCCTGAATCTTATGGCTGCCGGCTCTTCCCTCTGAGAGCACCGGGGAGTCTTCCGGCTCGAGCGCTACCACCTTGATGTCCGGATTCTGTTCCTTCAGGTACTCGCCGGTTCCGGTTACCGTACCTCCGGTTCCCACTCCGGCAATGAAGATATCCACTTTCCCGTCTGTGTCCTTCCAGATCTCAGGACCTGTCGTCGCTTTGTGAACCGCCGGATTGGCAGGGTTCACAAACTGTCCCGGAATAAAGCTGAGAGGAATCTCCTTCGCCAGCTCTTCCGCCTTCGCGATCGCGCCCTTCATTCCCTTGGCGCCTTCGGTCAGAACCAGCTCTGCTCCATAGGCTTTCAGGATATTTCTTCTCTCCACACTCATCGTCTCCGGCATTGTCAGGATGATGCGGTATCCTTTTGCCGCTGCGATTGCCGCAAGGCCGATTCCGGTATTGCCGCTTGTCGGCTCGATGATGACCGATCCCTCCTTCAGAAGTCCCTTCTGTTCCGCGTCCTCGATCATCGCCTTTGCGATGCGGTCCTTCACACTGCCGGCCGGATTGAAGTATTCCAACTTAACCAGAACTGTTGCCTCCAGGCCAAGCTCTTTTTCAATATTGGTCACCTCAACCAGAGGTGTATTCCCGATCAGTCCCAAGGTTCCCTTATAGATATTTGCCATGATAATCCCTCTCCTTTATATTCACAAAAATGTCTGTGCAGATCCTGTATTCATACCCTCCGCCTTGACAGCTGCCGCCGGCCGGCATCTCAGGTATTATACCATGATGGTGAAATGGTCAAAAGCCCTGCAGGCCGATTATGTCCCGGCTCCCTCCGCCGGCTTTCCCTGCCTGCTCTCATAATCCTCCAGCGCTGACTGAATTGCTTCTTCAGCCAGCACACTACAGTGCATCTTGTAGCCTGGCAGTCCGTCCAGCGCTTCTGCCACCGCCTGATTCGTCAGCTTTCTGACCTCACTCAGCGGCTTTCCCTTGATCAGTTCTGTTGCCATCGAGCTGGATGCGATCGCGCTGCCGCACCCAAAGGTTTCAAACTTCACATCCTGAACGATATCGTCCTCAATCTTCAGATACATCTTCATGATATCGCCGCACTTTGCGTTCCCGACTTCACCGATCCCGTTGGCGTCCTCAATCACACCGACATTGCGGGGATTGCGGAAATGATCCATCACCTTTTCACTGTACAATGCCATGACTGTTCCCTCCTCACAGGATAAACTCCTTCTTGCCGCTCATCAGATCTCTCCAGATCGGCGAGAATCCCCTCAGGTACTCCACGACCTCCCTGACCGACCGGATGATGTAGTCAGCCTCCTCCTCCGTAATCGTCTCCCCGATGCTCAACCGCAAAGACCCGTGGGCGACATCGTGTACTCTGCCGATTGCCAGAAGCACATGGCTCGGGTCTAAAGATCCGGAGGTACAGGCAGATCCCGAGGAAGCGCAGATCCCTTTATCATCCAGTAGCAGGAGCAGAGACTCTCCCTCAATGCCCTCGAAACAGAAATTCACATTTCCGGGAAGCCGTCTGGCTGCGTCCCCGTTCAATGCGCAGTGCGGGATCTGTTTCAGGCCTTCGATCAGTTTATCCCGCATCTTCTTCTGATGTGCTGCGGCTGTCTCCATCCCTTCCTGTGCTTCTTTCAATGCCGCCGCCATCGCGGCGATCCCGGGGACATTCTCCGTACCTGCGCGAAGCCCTCTCTCCTGCGCGCCGCCCTCGATCAGACTCTGAAGCCGGATGCCCTTCTTCGCATAAAGGAACCCAACTCCCTTCGGTCCATGGAACTTGTGGGCGGATGCGGAAAGCAGATCAATATTGTCCGCGGCAACATCCACCGGGATATGTCCGATTGCCTGTACGGCGTCAGTATGGAACAGGACATGCTTCCTTCTGCAGATTTCTCCGATCTTTCGGATCGGCTGGATCGTCCCGATCTCATTGTTGGCATACATAATGGTAACCAGACATGTATCATCACGGATCGCATCCTCTACCTGAGAAGGATCAACAATTCCATTCTCATGAACATCCAGCAGCGTAATCTCAAACCCCTCCCGCTCCAGCTTCTTCAATGTATGGAGCACTGCGTGGTGTTCAAATGCCGATGAAATGATATGTTTTTTCCCGTTCTTTTCTCCTAGCCCGGCGGCAGAGAGAATAATCTGGTTATCCGCCTCGCTTCCTCCTGACGTGAAGAGGATCTCACGCGCATTTGCCCCGATCACAGACGCAATCTCTTCTCTGGCCTTTTCCAGTGCCTCCTTTGCTTTCTGTCCGTGAACATACAGGCTTGAGGGATTTCCCCAGTTTTCATTCATAAGGGATGTCATTGTCTGAATCGCCGTCTCGCTCATCCTGGTGGTGGCGGCATTGTCTGCGTAAATCACCGGAACATCTCCTTTCCGCTGTACTGTTTTATGGTTGAGATGCCGATTCTCCTGACCGGCTCTTTCTGTCTGTTTGAGATTATAACTATATTCGCCTACTGTGTCAATAGGTAATTAATGCTTGCTCTGCTCTTTTGTCCTGCGCTATAATAGGTAAATAAAAAGAAGGGAGAATGTGTCATGATTTCTACGAGAGGACGTTATGCAATCAGAGTTATGATTGACCTTGCGGAGCATGAAAACGGCAGCAATATCCCGTTAAAGGATATCGCTGCCAGGCAGGAAATCTCTAAAAAATATCTGGAAATCATCGTAAAGGATCTGGTTTCCGCAGGGCTGGTGACCGGCGTGAGCGGCAAGGGCGGCGGCTACCGGCTGTGCCAGAAGCCTGAGGACATCCGAATCGGAGAGATTCTGGAGCTGATGGAGGGAACCCTCTCTTCTGTTGCCTGTCTTGCCGGCCAAACCAACGAATGCCCGCGGCGCTCCGAATGCCAGACGCTTCCGATGTGGAAGGAATATGATCAGATGGTCCATTCGTTCTTCCACGGAAAAACCCTGAAGGATCTGATGTCTCAACCCGCTTCGCCGCAGTCCTCCGAATGAAAAGCTGTGCTGCCATCCCCTCGCAGGCTATGATGCCTGGCTGACCAGTTCCTCTAACTGTTCATAGGTCAGCGGCACCTGTACGTTATAAGTAATCTTACCCTCTTTATTCAGGACGATCGTCTGCGGCATGGCATCGGACGCTCCAAGAAGAGAAAACAATCCCTTCTCCTTGCTGTCCAGCGCAATGTCCAGATGATCCCATCCCTTGTCCGCCAGAAAATTCTCCGCCTTCTTTGCTCCGGCGCGATGATGAATCGCCAGGATCTCCACATCCGGATGCGCCACCTTCAGTTTCTCATAATAAGGCAGCTCCTCGATACAGGGAGCGCAGGTTGTCGCCCACAGATTGAGGATAACGACCTGTCCCCGATAATCAGACAGTTGGAACTGTCCTCCGCCCAGAAGCTCCGTCCGGAAGTCAGGAAGGAGGTCTCCCACCTCGCTTCCGATGGTTCCTGTTGCTGCGGCGGCCGGCTTCACATCCGCCTTCTCACTGCTCTGTGTCTCTGTCTCCGGATGAGCAGCTGCGGCCGGCTTCGTGTCCGCCTTCTCACTGCTCTGTGCTTCTGTCTCCGGATGAGCAGCAGCGGCCGGCTTCGCGTCCGCCTTCTCACTGCTCTGTGTTTCTGTCTGTGAATGGGCGGCTGCTGTCTGGTCCGGTTTTGGCGTCTTGGCCGCTTCCTGTGCAGGCTCAATCCAGTTAAACCATGCCAGGGCGAACAACAGCACCGCAATCGCGACGCCCCAGGCAATCCGTCCGAGCTTCCTGCGTTTCTGAATGACCGGCTCCGGATCTGCATGTTTCCCTGACACAGGTCCTGCCAGTGTAATCCTGCCTGCCTGAATCGAGATCGCTCCCTGCGCGCAGCTGCCCATACATTCTCCGCAGGAGATGCATTCATGATCCCCGACATGCTTTACATCCATCTGGCAGCGCCGCACACACAGACCGCAGCCGTTGCATCGGTCGGTATCCACTCTGACGCCTACCACACAGAATCGGTTGAAAAAGCCATAGATCGCGCCAAGAGGGCAGAGAAAGCGGCAGAAGGAACGATAACAGAACGCGCAGGCGAGTCCGATGATCAGCATGATCACCCACTTCTGCGTGAAAAGAAGCTTCAGTTGATAGAAGGAGGTGGCATTGGCCTTATTCTGCAGCAGCCCGACTGCACCCTCCAGCGTACCGGCCGGGCAGATGTACTTGCAAAATCCCGGCAGCGGGATCCCCTGATTGATCCCGTACCAGACGGGAATTGCGATTACAAACACCACGAGCATCACATACTTCAGGTATGACAGGCATCTGGTCACGATGCTCTTTTTTATCTTCGGAACAGGAAGCTTATGCAGAAGCTCCTGGATCAGCCCCAAAGGACAGATCCAGCCGCATATCGTTCGGCCCAGAACCACTCCGAACAGAGCCAGGATTCCCAGCATATACCACGGTGCAGTATGTCCGGATGCATTCAGTGCGTTCTGCAGCGAACCTAGCGGACAGCCTGCAATCGCCCCCGGACAGGAATAACAGTTGAATCCTGGCACGCACACGCTCTTCAGCGGTCCGGAGTAGATGTGCCCGTCCAGGAAGCCTTTCAGATTGGCATTATACAAAAGTGCAGCATACAGCTGCACCAGTCTTCGGGTAAAGGTTCCGTAAGCAGGCTGCGCGTGTGCTCCGGCTTTCTCCTTCCGTTCCCCACTGTCAATTGTCTCTTTTTCCATATCCATACGCACTCTTTCGTTTCCTGTCTGCATCTTTGTGTCTGCCGCTCTCATCATCCAAGCCCGACGCACTCTGTGCAGATCGCAGCGCCTTTGTCAAACACATCGCCCATTCCGCCGTTCCAGATGCCCAGGAGGATCAGTACAATCGCCAGAATCAAAATGGTGCTCTGCAAGATCCGCTCCCGGCGTCCGGTCTTCTTTGGAACCGCTTTTTTCACAGACTCTTTCGCGTCAATCCCGTCCATCGCGACAAGCTTGCCGGCGGACTCATCCCGGATCCCAAGAACCCATCCCGCAACCGTAAATACAGCAGTTGCACAGATCAGCGGAAGCAGATGAAGCAGCGCCGCTCCAACCTTCTCTCTTGTGTAGATATAATAAAACAGATCCCCGGAGGCGATCTGTGCCGCGCCATGCACATACATCCGGACCGCAGCAGCCGCAAGCAGCCCTGCTGTCAGGGCAAGAAGCGCTGATTCTATGATCAGATAGAGCTTTTTTGGTTTCATCATGCACATACCTCGCTTTTTTTCATTTAATCACACAGGCAAAGCAGCGTCAACGGCATCATCCGCACCCCGCCTGACCCCGTCCGGTGTAAAAACCATCCATTCCTTGCTCTGCGGCAGATATGGTATAATCAGGTATCTATCAGTATCTGCAGACCTTGGAATCACAGGACAAACAGCACATGAAAGCAGTCGGAATTATAGCGGAATATGATCCCTTTCACGCGGGGCACGCCTATCATCTTGGCAAGGCCAGGGAAGAGTCAGGCGCAGACTATGTTGTTGTCGTTATGAGTCCCGATTTTCTGCAGCGCGGGCAGCCTGCGCTGATCGATAAATGGGTGCGCGCCCGCATGGCACTGGAGGCCGGTGCAGATCTCGTTCTTGAACTCCCGGTAAGATCTGCTGTGGCCAGCGCAGAGTTTTTTGCCGCGGGCGGTGTCCGTCTGCTTGATTCGCTTGGCTGTATTGATGCACTGTCCTTTGGCTGTGAATCGACGGATTCCTTTGCTCTGCTCCGGCGCGCAGCGCACTTTTTTGCCGGGGAAGAGCCAGGGGAATACCGCACACTTCTCCGCGAAAAACTTCGTTTGGGAGTCTCCTTTCCCAAAGCACGCGCACAGGCCTTCGCCCGGATTCTGACCGCTTCGGGAACGGATTGCGGCGCATCGGAAGAGGAGATTCTGTCTCTGCTCAGCCAGCCGAATAACATTCTTGCGATTGAATATCAGAAAGCGATCCTGCGGCAGAACAGCTCCATGCAGATCCTCCCTGTCAGGCGGCTGGGAAGCTATCATGCTGTACCTGCCTGCGTCTGTCTCCGGGCTGAGCCCTCTGACACTGCTGACAGTCCGGATGCGGCGCATGCACAAGGCAGTGCATTTGCCTCCGCTTCCGCCATCCGCGCCATCCTTGGGGAGCATGATATGACGCTCCCCAAGGAATGGAAGGCACAGCTCCCCCCCTCTTCCCTGACGCTTCTGGAAACGGAGCTGCAAAGCAAGCGTTATGTACTCCCGGAGGACCTTGACGTTCTGCTTCACAGAGCGCTTCTCGATAATCAGGACCAGCTGCAGGAATATGTCGATATCGATGAGGATCTGTCCAACCGGATCCGCCGCTGCCTGAACCAGTACACCGGGTTCCAGCAGTTCGCGGCATTGGTTCAGTCCAGGCAGTATACGCTTTCCCGGATCCGCCGCTGCCTTCTTTTCGTTCTGCTCGGGATCCGTAAGACAGAAGGCAAGTCCTGCTGTGTGCGGGTGCTCGGCTTCCGGAAAGAAGCCGGCCCCCTCCTTCGCCACATCGCAAAAAACGGAGCGATTCCGCTCTCCACGAGTCTTTCCTTTGCGGATCTGTCCCAGGAAGATATCCGCGCCGCTCATCTGTGGGAAATGCTTGTTGTGAACAGAACAAAACAGCCGCTGCGGCATGAGCGGCAGCGGCAGATTGTGATTTTATAAAAGGATCTTATGTCCACTTCCGAAGCAGTGCGGACAGATCGAGACTGCCGGAGGGTGCCTTTTCCTTTCTGCCGGAGAATGCCTTTTCCTTTCTGCCGGAGGATGCCTTTTCCTTTCCCAGCTTCATGGTCAGAGAGATTCTCTTCCGGTCAAGATCGACCGCCAGCACCTTCACATCCACAATGTCTCCGACAGAGACAACATCCAGCGGATGCTTCACAAACTTCGTATCGCTCATCTGCGAGATATGAACCAGGCCGTCCTGATGAACGCCGATATCCACAAATGCGCCAAAGTCGATGACGTTGCGGACGGTTCCTTTCAGAATCATGCCAGGTTTCAGGTCCTCCATTGCCAGAACATCAGAACGAAGCACCGGTTTGGGCATATCGCTTCTCGGATCCCGTCCCGGCTTCTCCAGCTCGGAAGCAATATCAATCAGTGTCTCATATCCTACGCCAAGCTCCCCGGCAAGGCTCTGAGCCATTTTTCGGTCCTTCATCCGCTCACTCAGTCCGGTGATCCTGCCGCCGGTGATATCTGCCAAAGTGAAGCCGAGTTTCTCCAGCAGGCGAAGCGTGGCTTCATAGGACTCCGGATGCACGCCTGTCATATCCAAAGGATTCTTTCCGCCCCGGATCCGCAGGAATCCGGCACACTGCTGGTAAGCCTTCGGCCCCAGGCCCGCAACCTTCAGAAGCTGCTTTCTGTCCGTAAATGCACCGTTCTCATCCCGCCACGCAACAACGGCGCGGGCAGTCTTTTTCGTGATCCCCGAGACATATTCCAGCAGGGAATAGGATGCCGTATTCAGATCGACACCGACCTGGTTGACGCAGCTCTCGACAACGCCCTCCAGCTTCTCGCCCAGCTTCTTCTGGTCACAGTCATGCTGATACTGGCCGACTCCGATGGACTTCGGGTCGATCTTGACCAGCTCTGCCAGCGGATCCTGCAGGCGGCGCGCAATCGAAGCTGCACTTCTTTGCCCTACATCAAACTCCGGGAATTCCTCCGTCGCCAGTTTGCTGGCGGAATAGACGGAAGCGCCTGCCTCATTGACAATCACATATTGCACCTTCTGCGGAATCTCCGAAAGGATCTGCGCAATGATCTGCTCCGATTCACGCGATGCCGTCCCGTTTCCGCAGGAAATGAGCGTAATATGATACTGATTGATCAGCCGCTTGATGGTCTGCTTCGCAGCTTCGATCTTTGCAGGTGTGGTCGGAGCCGTCGGATAGACGACTGTGGTATCCAGAACCTTTCCGGTGCTGTCCACAACCGCAAGCTTGCAGCCTGTACGAAACGCCGGATCCCATCCGAGAACAACCTGTCCCGTGATCGGCGGCTGCATCAGCAGCTGACGCAGATTTTTGCCGAATACATCAATCGCCCCGTCTTCCGCTCGCTGGGTCAGCGCACTTCTCAGTTCCCTCTCGATGGCAGGCGCGATCAGTCTCCGATAAGCATCCGCACAGGTCTCCTTCAGTGCCTGAACGTCCGTCATCTGGTCTTCGGACGGAGCTCCCTGATGTGTATGGTTCCTGCTTTCCGGCCGGATGACAAACGATTCAATGGCACGAATCATCTCCTCTTCGTCGACACGCACGGTAATCCCCAGGACCTTTTCTTTCTCTCCCCGGTTCAGCGCAAGAATCCGGTGGCCCGGGATCTTCGATGCCGCTTCCTCATAGTGGAAATACTGCGCATATACAGAATCCGGCTGATCCATATCCTTCCTGACTTCCGATACGATCACGCCCAGCGCAAAGGTCTTCTCCCGGATCTCAGCACGGATCTCAGCACGGTCGGAGATACGCTCAGCGATGATATCCTCTGCTCCCTGCAGCGCAGCGCGCGCATCCTTTACTTCCTTTTCCGGATCCACAAAGTCCGCGGCTCTGACCAATACAGGAACCTTCATCTTCTGCTGCAGGATCTCCTGTGCCAGCGGCTCCAGTCCGCGTTCCCTTGCAATGGTCGCCCTCGTTCTTCGTTTCGGACGATATGGAAGATACAGATCCTCCAGCGCAGACTGCGTTGCAGCCTCTTCAATCTGTTTTTTCAATTCCGGTGTCAGCTGCCCCTGCTCTTCGATCGAAGCAAGGATGACGCCTCGTCTCTCCTCGAGGGTTCTCAGATAGCGAAGCCTCTCATCCAGGCTGCGCAGCTGTTCATCATTCAGGCTACCATGCGCTTCCTTTCGGTACCTGGCAATGAAAGGGATGGTGTTTCCCTCGTCGATCAGCTTCACGACTGCCTCCACCTGCCAGGCTTTTATCTGCAGTTCCGTTGCGATTGTCTGTAAGATATTCATGCCGTCAGATTCTCTCTCTCTCCTTATCCATTTTTCTGTCAATTCCTCCTGCTTCACAGATCTGGCTCCCTGCCCGGCAAAAGCAGCGCCATGTCAGGCGCGAATGCCCTCACCGTCGCAGGCCTTCCTGAATCCATGTTTCCGTAAGCATAAGAAAGACAGTGAAGATCCACGTCCTTCCTGCCGGATCCGCGAAGATCTCCACTGTCAGTGAACTGGCTCGGTGTTTCAGTCTGCCGCTGCCAGCAATCTTTTATCTTTTCTGTTAAGCAGAGTCGCTCACAGTCTCCATTTCTCAATTGCCGGCGAATAAACCAATTACCTTTGCGGCCGCGTTCTGAATGTCTTCTGCAGAAAGCTCCGTTCCGTTGATCACAATGCCGCTGCCATTCTCAACAGCGTTTCCAACGCTCTCCATGATCTGTTCGATCTTTTCGACATCATACGTGCCGTCTGCTCCCTTCAGCGACTTCACTACGCTGCCAATGGCATTGTCATCACTTCCGAGCTTATCCAGGATGGTCGTTCCAAGTCCATCCTTTGCAAACAGTCCGTCCAGCATCCCTTTCAGAGATTCCGGATCCTTCAGCGCAGCGATAACGCCGGCAAGATCTTCCTTCGAAAGATCACCAAGGGCAGCCTTCTGCAGCAGAGCACCCAGGTCAAGAGATCCGTCTCCGCCGGTAAGCTGTCCGGCCAGGTCATCAAGTCCCAGGCTTCCAAGCAGACCGGAAATGTCTCCTTCTTCACTTCCGAGTGAATTCAGAATCTTATCCAGACTGGCGTCACTGACAAAAGAGTCCAGAAAAGAGGAGGTCTCATTCGCATTCCCTGTTTCATCTGCTTCGTCTGCCGCAAACACATTGATGCAGCCGGCAATCGTCATCGCTCCGGCAAGAATCAGCGCATATACTTTTTTCAACATAGCATTCTCCTTCTGTTGTTTTGCCTCAACATAGTAGTTTTTCCATAACAGATGCTTCGTTCCCTCTGCCTTGCTTCCTTGTTTATCATAACAGATTGAGGCAGACAGGAAAAGCAAAAAAAATATCTCTGAAAGCAAAGAACTCGTATAATAGATCGGTGTCACAAAGTGACACCTGCCGCAAACATCTTGCCTGTATCAGAGAAAGACACAGAAAATCGCCAAGATGACGTGCCTGTATCAGAGTAAGGCAAAAGGAATCAGACATAAGAAAAAAGGAGTGCAATCATATGAAGAATAAGAGCTACTTGATCGCAATCGCAGCGCTTTCGCTCGGCCTGATGGCAGTACCTGCATATGCCCAAGAAACCGAGGCGTACGTGTCGGACGCGGAGGTTCTGAATGATATCACAACGGATGTTGCAGATGATACGATCACCATCCGGATCAAATCGAACAAGGAACAGGAAAAGGATTTCTGGTGGCAGGCCTATTCAGGAGACAAGGGAGATGCTTCCTTCATGGAGCTGGTCACGGAAACAGACATGGAAGACGGTTACGCCTACGTTGGCAGCTTCCGCGCGATTGATGACGGTACCGATACGATCCGGCTGGTCTATACCAACGGACACTATACCAGAGAATATCTGGATTTCGGTGTTGAAATAGAAGATGGTATCATCACGGGAATGGTGCGCGGCGGACAGGCATTTGAAACCCGCGCGGAAGATCTTGCCCCGGTTCTGGAAGGGGTCTGGGAGGAAACCGAAGGCGGAACGCATTCCCTCGAGATCGCGCTTGCGGATGACGGAGGTCTCTCCTTCACGGTATCTGACGGCAGCGGAAGAGACGGAAATGTGGTTTACTATACGATGACCGCCTATTATGACGCAATCGAGGAAGCCCTGGTATACTGGGACGGCACACAGCACAGCGCGGTCATCTCGGCAGAAGACGAAACCGAAGCGGAATCGGAAGGAAGTGCCCCTGGGGAGGGAACCGGCCTGTTTGCGATTCAGGTTCCATCGTCGGAAGATACTGAGGAAGAGGAAGCAGAACTTGGTATTCTCTGGAAGGACGACACCTTCGGAAACACTGACACCAACATGTTTGTAAAGCTGCAGTCCTGAAAATAAAAGACGTTGATTGATCTTTCTCCCTGAAAAGAATTGCCGCATCCGGCCTGAGAACCGGATGCGGCGTTCTTTTTCTTATTCTGTTCCATCAGGCCATCGGCGTACTTGCCGCACCCGGTGCGAAGCACCTTTCTCCTGGCGCGGCTTCGCGCCGCCTGCCTGCATGAAAGTTACGCTGCTTTGGAATAGAACTCGGTGCTGGTCGGATTCGTCTGAATCAGGATAGAGCTCTGGTGGAACGTATCGATCAGTTCATCCGCCGCTGCGTGTACGTCATCCAGAGTCGTATCGCTCAGATAGATGACCAGGGTATATTCCTGATACACCGTGTCGCCATCGCGCCACCCGCCTTCCGCGTCATCGATCGTGTATCCGCCGAAATGATCGAGCAGGATTGCTTTTGCCTTCTCCTTGGCTTCCTCCTGATCAAAAACCGGCTCATTGGTGTCCTTGTCATTCGTTCCGAGGTACATCACGTACTGCACGTCTTCTGCCTCACCGTCTTCCGCGGCCTCGGCAGCTGCTTCCAGCGCGTCTCCATCTCCCGCCTGCGCGGCTGCATCCTCCGCTTCCACCGGTACCCTGTCCTCCGCAAGATTCTCGAGCCAATGGAAGGTTCCGGTCTTTTTCACATTTTCGCCGTAGATCGTCTTGAAATCATCCCGCATGGAGATCACGTGATAGCCGTCCTGCTCCCACTCTTCTCCCAGCGCGCGGGTCTTCTCGGTGGTGGCCGAATCACGCACATCAACATCGGCGATTAGCATAAAGGCCTCGCTCCTATAGCGGTTGTTGAAGATCGTATAGTTGTGCATGCTGCAGTCACCGCCGCTGTTGCCGAAGGACAGAACCGGCTGGCGTCCGATCTCCTGCACGATCGCCCTGACCTTATTCATCTTCAGATTCTTGATGATCAGCTGATCCGTCCGGACGATGTTATCCTCTTTTGTGAAAACATAGTCCAGTCCGTCCGCGCCTTGCTGATTGGTCGCATCCATCACGACATCCATGCCGATAATCTGCTCGTAAGGGATGTCCATCACACCCTCGATGTAGGTGCGGCACAGGGATCTGTCGCTTCCGCTGCAGACATACACCTTGAAGTCGTTCTCCTGCAGGTACTCCACAACCTGGATCATCGGCAGGTAGAAGGTCTCCGCATAGGTCATCCCCTCGAAGCCGTCCACATCATTCAGGAGAAGGCTGGTCACAAAATCAGAAAATTCCGTCAGTGTCATGCCGGAGTAGGCCTTCGCCGCATGCGTCGCGTGCAGCAGATCCATGTGATCCGGGAAGGACTTGTCCAGCGCATGGTCGCGGAGCATGCGGCCGAATTCCAGCATCTCAGCATCCGGCGCATAGTTCGGATCCTTCAGGATGCGCCATGCAAGCATGTAATATTCCAGATAGGTCGGGCACAGCTCCGCACAGAGCGTACCATCCATATCGAAGGTCGCAATCCGGTCCACCGGAGGAATATAGTCCGGTGAGGACTCGTCCGTGACATCTTCCACATATTCGATCAGAGTCTGCAGAGCGGGGGCATCCTGGTTCCACTGTGAGAATACCTCTTCGTACTCTGTCTGCTGCACGTCCGCTTCGGTCTCCTGGGCAGACGCAATTCCGGTCAGCCCGGTCAGTGCAAACATCGCCGCAAGCCATGCCGGCAGAATCTTTTTCAGTGTCTTTCTCATATTTCCCTCCTGTTTCTGATGAGCCTCTTTCTATTCTTTGTGAAGCCGTGTCTGAAATCAGACAATTGCAAAGTTCCCATAAGTCTTAGTCGTTCGCCCATTTCTGTATGAATATCGGCCAGATGGCCACG
The DNA here is from genome assembly GCA_902799015.1 of uncultured Lachnospiraceae bacterium. Lineage (GTDB taxonomy): Bacteria > Bacillota > Clostridia > Lachnospirales > Lachnospiraceae > Porcincola. Next base: position 20,198 of record CADBZI010000010.1, read on the forward strand.
GCAAAGAACCAGAGGATGAAGCGGGCAATCATATGCCCCCAGTGTCCGCCGAACGCCGCCACCAGCGTTGCCGGCGCGAAGTATTCTTTCCAGCCAAATACGATCAGGAATCCGACGAATCCGAGGATCGGCAGATTCTTCGATCCGGCCGGGATCTCATAGTGAACATAATGACGCTCGACATAGCTTCCGATGATAAGCCCGAGGAACGCGCCGCAGGCTTTGAAGGTATCGTTCATCATCTTGGCCGGATCAACCAGGAGAACCCCCTCCACATAGTCCATCGGGTAGGGTTTCATCGTGATATAGATGATCGTGCAGACCACTGCGGCAATGCCCGCCAGAGACAGGATGTCAAGCATCCTTTCATCCCCGTTGATCTTTTTCTGCGCCGCGCCGATGATCAGGATCAGGATCAGTGCCTCTGAAAACCCTACAATCACGTCCTGCGGCGTATGCACGCCGAGGAAATTCCTGGAAAATCCGGTCAGCGCGATCAAAACACCGCACAGCACAGCCAGCCAGGTTCTCTTCTTCCGCTGCCACGCGACCGTCGTGCCGTAGGTGCACGTTGCGCTCATCGTATGACCGCTCGGGAAGGAATAACCGGTCGCTGCCACCTTGGAATCGCCGGCGGGCTCAATGAGCTCCGAACGGATCCAGGGACGGTACGCACAGACCGTCAGCTTGATGATACCATTTACGAGTTCTCCGATCCCAAGCGTCACCAGATAACGGTACCCCCACTTCCTGCTCACACACCAGAAGATGATAAACGGCAGAAACGGCATGATGTCCACCGCAAACTTGGAGATACTGTTGAAAAACTCATCGAACACGCCTCCGCTCGCAACCCGGAGGTTCTGCAAAAACAATAGGTATTGAATGTCCATCCATCTGCTCCTTTTCTTACGCCGGTTCCCGGCTCTGTTGTGAATTGCCTTATTCTACGGTAATTCTCTTTTTGCTTTCACATATGTTATTGGATCACGATCTCCGCCTCAAACTGATAATTCGGATCTCCGCGCTTCGTCGTCGTCTCCATCAGCGTTTTCCAGTCGGGGGTGAGATCAAGCACGGTTTCCTCCTCATTCACAAGGATGGTTACCGGCTCTGTGAAGTCTACCATCTTTTCATTTAAGAGGATACTGAATTCTCCCTCGACCCCGGTTGTCTGAATCACAATCGCGTTGGCGCCTTCTGCCCAGGAGGCCTGGATGATGCCCTTGTTTGTCGTGTAAGGCGCCCTGAGATAGTACCAGCTGTCAACCTCCCTGCTGTCCGCGCGCGTGCTCAGATCCCACAGAATATCCTTCGGCAGAGGATCTCTGGTGAACTGATCCATATAGTCCGGCGGAAAAGAATCCACGTCTTCATGGCTTCTGTCTCCCTCCTCAAGCCACGCGGTCGCATCCGACATAACGGGAATGGGCACGCGTTCGTAATCATTGTAGTTATGACCGCAGTCATAATGAATCAGGGTTCTGTGCTCAAAGCCTCCGTATACCTGCTGATATTCGTCCAGCTTCCGTCCGTATTCCGCTGTCACTGTATTGCGGTCATAGGCATCGTCATACTCTCCTGCCTGAAGCTGGATCGGTGTCCGGTAAAGATTGACCACCTCGATCCCGTTCGGATGTCCGGAGCTCATATTCAGTGCCGCAAAGCAGTCCGCCATACGCGCACCGATCGCGTAAACCCCGTCTCCTCCCGCCGAGAATCCCTCCAGATAGACGCGGTTCGGGTCCACATCCTCCGTCAGGATCATATAACGGATCAGGCGGTCATAGAGCGGATAGGACTCCGGGTTAAAATGCGTATCCCAGGTGTCGCGTACGCCGCGCACCGCTACATAGACGCCGCATTCCAGATCATCTCTGTAGTAATACTTCATGTCCTCCCACTGACCGTCATTGAAATCGGGAGTATCTCCTTCTCCGCCTCCATGCATGGCGATGTAGAGGGGATAACCCGCCTCCGGCTTGTCTCCGATCACTTCCACAGAGTAGCGCATCTGTACGTCTTTGTACTTCATCACAAACGAGTTTGTCTCCTCCTGGACGGTGGCATCCTCCAGCGCAGCCTCGCGGTACGCTTCCCAGGCCTCCTGCCGGATCTGCCCGAGCGCAGCCGTGTCCGCATCCAGGGCATACTCGCCCGGATCCTCCGGAGCCACCACCTGGAAGTCCCGTTCATCTGCATAAGACATTGCGGTCCCCATTGTTCCAAGCATCACCGCAAGAGTCAATACGGAAATGATCCTATGCTTCATCTGTCCTTATGCCTCCTTCTTTTTTGTGCAATCTGATTTCTGTCAGCTGCCGGCAGACCGGCAGAGCGCAAGTGAAACAGATCATAATATGATGCAGGCATCAAAAGCCTGCCTGCCGGAGGCAATAGATACTTTTGACCACAGCATAATATAATTACAGATAAAGTATAACATACTCCACCTGGCAAATCTCCAAAAAGTGTGGATTCATTTCCCGGTTGACCGGATACGGTTCCTTCGTGTTATACTCCCTCCATGAAGATTGATTTTCACACACATATATTTCCGGATCACATTGCGCATCGCACCCTGGAGGTTCTTTCCGCCGCCGGGGGGATTCCCGCGCACACGGACGGAACCGCCGCCGGCCTTTCCGCCTCCATGAAGGAGGCCCGCATCGATCTGAGCGTCAACCTGCCTGTCATGACTTCCCCGCTTCAGGTGCACAAAGTAAATGAGAGCCTGTACCGCAGCCGGGAGCTGCACCGGAAGGCGGGAATTCTGTCCTTTGCCGGCATACACCCGGACCTTGAGGACTATAAAGACGAGCTTCGGCTTCGGAAGGAACAGGGATTTGCCGGGATTAAGCTGCACCCTGCCTATCAGAGATGTGATCTGGATGATCCCCGTTTTCTTCGGATCATCGACTGTGCCTGCAGCCTTGACCTGGTCATTCTGACGCATGCGGGCGCCGATATCGGGATTCCCGGCCACAACTATGCGTCCATACGCATGATTCTGCATGTGATCGATACGCTTCATCCCCGAAAGCTTGTGCTTGCCCACATGGGCGGATGGGACGCCTGGGAGGAAGTGTCGCGCGATCTCGCCGGTGCGCCTGTCTGGCTGGACACCGCCTTCTCCATCGGAGTAAATGGCATGGAGCCGGAACAGTTCTTTGGACTATGCAAAAAGCACGGGACAGACCGCGTTCTGTTTGCGACAGACAGCCCATGGTCCGGCCAGCGCTCTTATGTTGATACGATGGAAAGCCTCCCCTTCACCGAGCAGGAGAGGCATGCCCTGTTTGAACGGAACGCTTCCGGTCTGCTGGGTCTGTAACCATCCTCTGAAGAGGCACGGTTTCTCCCCGGTGAGAAGTCTTCGGGGAGCGTTTCTTTTCTTCCTTTACGTGCCCGGGAATCCCTCTGTGCTGATCCAGCCTCTCACCTCCGTGTCCGTATCCGGCATGGTAAAGGAATAGGTTCCCCGATCCGTTGAGTAATGTCAGATCTTCACAGTCAGCGCGTTGCAGCCAAGCAGATTCTTATACTCCACCTCTTTCGCGATCCGGTATACCATCCGTATTCCGATGTTATGCGCCTTGTCCTCCGGCTCGAGAAGCAGCTCCCGCTTTGACGGATCAAACGGTCTGCAGTCATCCCGCATGCGCAGGATAACATCCTCTTCGCGGTGAATGACCCGGATGTCGATGGAATGCTTTGACCGATTGTCCATCTGATAGCCGTGCTCGACAATATTTCCGGCCATCTCCTCCAGCGCCAGCCCTGCGAAAAATGCCCTTCTGCGGTCTATGCCGCGCATCCGGCAGAAGTCGATCACCTGTACGGAAACCTCTTCCACATCTCCCATCTCCCGAACCGTAATGTCTATGCGGTCCTGATCAGACGGACCGAAGTCATCCGGGATCGCCATCAGGTCATCGAGACTGCGCGGGAAGTGCTTCCTGGCGGCACAGGCAAACAGAACAATGACAGCCAGGCAGATCACTCCGTTCAGAATATTCGACAGGTACAGGCCGTTCATCTTCATCGCCGGGATCAGAAACAGGCTGGTCAGGGTTACGCCGGCGAAACCATCCATGACCGGCAGCACGATGGACATAACCTTCTTCTGTGCAGCCTGTGCATAGCAGGCAAAGGACAGGCTGACGACAGCCAGCGGCATACACAGAGGAAGCATGCGGAAGCCCATGACCGTCATGGAATAAACCGGATCGGACGGATCCCGGTAGAACATCCGCGTCAGGGGGACCGCCCCCAGTATGATGACGGCGGCAACCACTGCCATGATCGGAACGCCGATCCACAATACCACGCGCATGGTGTCTTTCAGGGACTGTCTGTCCTCCTCACCGATGCTGATGCTCATCAGCATCCGCTCCACCGCGATCATGCCGAACGGGAGCGACCAGATCACTCCGAGGAAGGAGTTGGAGGCAGAAAATGAGGACAGTCCTTCGGTGCCTACAAACCTGATGATCAGAACATTCACAATCAGGCAGCGGAACATCTCAACAAAGCGGGACAGAGCGCCGGAATAGCCGCGCAGCGCTATGAGTCTGGCATCCTTCCAGCTGCACAGCCTGACGGAAAACCTGAGGTGAGACTTTCCGGACAGGTAATACAGCGCCTGGTATCCGAAGAACAGCCATACACTGATGGACGAGGCCAGTCCGAGTCCAAGGGTCCCGAGCGGAATCACCACGGTGAACAGCGCGTCTGCCGCGGCGTTCGCGCCAAAGCAGATCAGACTTGCGATCGTGGTTCTCTTCGTCTGATTCTCCAGCGACAGGAAAGAAAACAGCTGCTGCCCCAGCACAAGGGCCGGAACGCCGACTGCCTGACCGATCAGATACCGGTTGAACATCGTTCTCTGCACAGCGTCGGCCACCATCCGGTCGGTCATATGCGTCGCCACCCCGAGCACCAGAACCAGGGCGGTGAGTGCCGACACGCCGAACGAAACCAGAAGGTCCACCGTGAATACGCTGTGGACAGAATCCGGCTTCTCCGCGAGATACTTTCCGTACAGAAGCTGGGAGCCGCCCACCATCATAATGCTGAGCGCATACAGAAAATGCGTCATCGGCGTGTACAGGCCGATGGCACTCATCGCATCCGTTCCGATCGCGTTGCTGGCAAACAGGCCATCCACGATTCCATTTGCCGCGTTGATCACGATCAGCAGGATCTGATAGGGCAGAAGCCGGAAGAACATTCTTACCAGGAGATGAAAATCCGTAGACAATCTAGTTTTTATCAGTTTTTCTATTTTCATGGGTTCCCCTTCCGGAGCGTATTATTTTAAGATTCATTGACCAGCTTTCCGCTTATGTGATCAATACTCAGCGCCAGGCACTGTACCCTGGGCAGCGCATTGCGCAGTTCCCGCCGGAGATACGCTTCGTCATCCGTAAACTTCCTGCACAGGGCCGTACCGATCTTCCGTGCCGTTTCCTCATCTTCCACAAAGCTGATCCGTCCGAAGACAATCACGCTCTTTACATTCAGTGCCCATTCGCCTTCTCTCCGGAACCCGGCGTCATGGACACAGTAGCTGACCTTGTTGTTTTTCCGCAGTGCAGCAATCTTGTGTCCGGTCTTCGCCCCGTGAAAGTATAGCTTTCCGTCTTCCGGATTATACCAGTGGTTCAGAGGGATCCCATAGGGATATCCGTCCTCCCCGAGCATGGAAAGAACCCCTCTCTTCTCCTCCAGCAGAATCCGGATACACTCCTCCTCGCTGATCTGCTGTTTGAAACGTCTCATTGGCCGAAACATCATCGATCTCCTTTTCTGTCTTAAGGTAATGAAAGAATCTCTGTATAAACCTGCTTCCCATTTCGCTGCTCTGACTTCATCAGAGAGATCTTCTGTACCATACTGTCTCCCTTCGGGGCAGCAGCCTGCTGCCATCTTCCGGCAGCTTTCCGGATCAGCGTAATGTGCGGTGTGAACTTCTTCCGGTCGTAATCAATTCCGGCTGCATCCAGCGCATCTCTCACCGCCTTTGCCGCGGCAGACAATCCCTGGTTTCCCTTTACGCCAACCCAGAGAAGATCCGAGAAGTTCCCCAGCTCCGTGAGAGACAGCCGGAACGGCTTGAAGGAAACCGTCCTGAGCGCATCCTTCACCGTCGCCGCAGATTCCACCTCTCCGATAAAAGCAAGCGTCAGGTGCAGGTTCTGCACCGGTACATAATTTCCTTTCACTCCGGCCTTCTTTAATGCATGCATCAGGCCAACCAAGGATGTCTTCATCTCATCCGGCAGTGGTATCGCAACAAACAGGCGCATGTTATCTCCTTTTCTGCTTCCGCATTCCTCCGTTTTCCCACGGGTTATCCAAACTTATCCTCCAGGATCTCCAGGTCTGTCCGGTCATCCAGCTGTGCCTGTACTTCCTCAGCCATCCCGATTCTGTCCGTGATTACAGCATCGATTTCAGAATCAAGGAAATGATGCATCGCCTGTTCTGTATTGACCGTCCACACAACAGCCTGCTTCTGCGCTCTGTGGATCGCACTGATCCGGCTGCTGGTCGCGGTTTCCTCCTCCATAATCAGCAGATCACAATTCAGCCTTGAGACATCCCCCAGGCTCGCGAAGAACAACGTGCCTGTCTCGAATTCGGGGTAATGGGTTTCCGCGTAATTGATCACATCATAATTGAGGGAGATCAGCACCGTGTCCTCCACGCAGTCATGCTCTTTGATGATTCTGACCACATCATCTGCCATCCGGTGATCGGCGGTCTTGCCTTTCAGTTCGACAAACAGCCTGATCCTGCCCTTCACCGCATCCAGCATCTCCTCCAGGGTGGGCACAGCAAGCTCCTGCCCGTTCCCGGTTGTATCCTTGATCCGAAGCTGTCTGATCTCATCCATGGTCATATCCTTCGGGGCTTTCGCAACGCCGGTCAGCCGCCTGAAGTCATCATCATGGTTGATGATGTAACAGCCGTCTTTTGTTCTCTGGATATCCGTCTCAGCGCCATAGCATCCATGCTCGACGGCCTTCTCAATTCCCTCCAGAGAATTTTCCGAGGCCAGTGTTCCTCCGGTCCGGTGTGCGACGATCCTGACCGCATCCTCCCTGTAAAACAAGTCTTCGAATAACATACCGGAGAAAAATGACACAATTGCAAACAGCAGAAAAACCAGAAGAATCAGGATGACCTTCCAACGATATCTGGCTTTCTTCGGACGCTCCGGCCAGAGCGTCTGTTCTCTTCCGGTGAATACCAGATACCATCGGTTCAGGCGCAGCATAAAGTAAGCCCCGCACAGAAGCATCACGACAGACATCAGATACTTCTCCGCCATGACCGAAAAAGAGGCGACGATCCTGTACATGCATACCCGCAGCTGTTCCTCGGAAAGCGCCCTGCCTTCCTTGAACACATTTACAACATCCGCTCTGTAATGCTTCGGCAGTCCCTCTCCCATATTGCCGAGCAGAAGCTCCGGGATCCGGCTGAACAAAAGCCATGAGACGGTCATGATCAGGAGCATCACCAGACCGGTTTTGATCAGCCCTTTGATGAATTCCCATTTGTGCTCCATCACAATGCGGGCAGAATGCTTCTTTCCTTCTTTTGGGGTCATTCCATCCAGAATAACCGCGTGAAGGACGAAAACAGACCGGTAAGCAGTCCATATGAGAAATCCGAGGAGCGCGATGTAGCCTGCCGCGTAAAGCGGATTCTTCAGCAAAGTCTCCATGATGAAGTGCGGGATATAGAAAGTACTCGACAGGCTGATGGACAGTCCGACGCCGCAGATCGGTACGGCCAGCAGGATAAAGAGGATGGTGCCGACTCCGCCCGGGTTCATAAACCTGCGAAGCGACCGGGTACCTGCTTTGATGCACCTCCATGTTCCGGAGGATTGTCCGGACAGGATACAGCTGGTCAGATGCACCTGGCCCATCAGTTCGAACGCGATATATACAAGCACAAGCAGGGCACCCAGCGCAAGAATCACCGGGAACCTCCAGCTCAGAAGAAACTGTTTTATATTCGCGGTTGTGACGGCATCTCCGCCAAGTCCGGCAATCCAGTCGATCAGCAGGTTCAGCACAACCACCGGTGCGATAATCATAATAGTCGAAAGAATCTGGTAGGTCCACATTTCCGGAAGTGCCTCGAAGCATAGCTTTCGAAATGAGATCTGTTTTACTTTCCCTGATTCAGCAGTCTTTTCTTTTCGTTTCATAATGGTTCGATTCCGGTCCTGGGTACAGAATACCCTCTGTCCTCCTTCCGCTGATTCGGTTCATCCGGACGCACTTCAACCGCACAGAAAAGCATAATGCTCAGCCTCCGCCATCAGCTCCTGCCCGGTATAGGAAGCGGTAAGGCACCTCGGCTCGCTCACACATTTTCCTCCTCCAGGCAGTGCCAGAGAAGTGCAGCCATGCTCTCATCAGCCAAGCACGATGGACAGTGTGCCGAAAAACGCCAGCAGAAGAATCAGAAACACCAGCTCCTGCTTCCAGCGGTTCTTGAAAAGACCGATCACTTCCCGCATAAATGCATTTGGCCAGAACCACCACTTCGTGCTGCTTCCGATTCCTTCCGCCGGAAGGCCTGCCAGCCCTGCCCAGACTCCGCTGCGGAACACGTGATAATTCGTGGTGGCATAGATCACCTTCCCCCCGGGCTTGATCCTGCGCACGATCCGGCCCGAAAACTCCATGTTCTGATATGTGTTTGCGGACTGGTCCTCCGGCCGGATCAGATCTTCGCTCATGCCCTGGGAGAGAAGATAACGTTTCATCGCCTCTGCCTCCGGCATGGATTCATTTCGCCCCTGTCCGCCGGACGGAATCAGGATTGCCTCTTTTCCGCTCTCCTCCTTCTGCTGCTTCCAGAAGGCGATCGCCCGGTCCACTCTGCCCTTGAGCAGCGGCGGCAGGGAGCCGTCCTTTCTAAACCAGCAGCCCAGGATCACGATAAAGTCCTGATCCCTCGCAGGCAGATGCCTTGCTGAGCGGATGCCGCAGTACACAGCGCCCATGAGCATACACTCAAAGTAGACGAATACGGTGGCATAGGTATTCTGGATGGTTTCCAGTATCCTGCCCATTGTCTCGGGTCCTTCGAAGTCTCCGGAAAACAGCACCCATCCCAGTACTTCTCCCGCAATCAGGAGAATGCTGATCAGGATCCCCAGTACATTCTGAATCCTGGGCTTTTCATGCCGCAGCAGGGCAATGTTGCTCACGATCATGGAAAGTGCGAACGCCGCGACAAGCGGCGCGCTCAGAAACATGAACCGGAAGCTGGCTCCCTTGATCACATCGTATACCATGAACATACTATAGTCGCGCGGGTTCCTCATGTGCTGAATTCCCGCGTAGCCGATCACAAGCCCGGATGAGAGCGAGAACAGAAAAAAGCCCGCGTAATAGATGGTCGCGTAGCTGTAAAATGCCGGGCCCTTTGCCTTCATCAGATGCCACAGCATGATCGCACTGACCAGAAGCCAGAACACCGGGACGGCCAGCAGGACAGCCTTGTCTCCCGTAAAACCGCCGCTGGAATGGTCATACACCGTTCCCAGAGGACCTACCTCCAGAAAACTGCTGCCGATGCTTTCCCCGTGGGCATCCTTCACCGACAGAAAGCTCTCTCCGGCATGCGCCGGTTCAATCGGAATCTCCATATAGCCGTCGCGGATCTGTGTCTTGCCGGGATTCACCACCTCCGGCGCATCCACCTCGACAGATGCGCCGCCGTTCTGCGCAGCCTCCCCGGAAGACGGAGGCAGCGGAATATATGCCGTGTAGGAATTCAAAACCGTAAACCGGCAGATCACGCAAAAGGCAATCAGCGCAGCCGCACATACGATAATCTGTTTCAGTGCTCTGTCTGCAGTCATCTCAGTCCTCACATCCAAATCAGCTCCTGATCATCCGTCAGAAAACTACTTTTTAAGCCGGATATTCACTTCATTGGAACCGTCTTCGGTATGATAAACCGTATCATCCTCCTGGTAGCCATCCGGGACCTCTATCACATGGACTTCATATTCCTTTCCGCCGGGCACTTCAAAAGAAGCCACGCCATTCTCATCCGTCTCGGAGAATCTGCAGATTGTGTCATCGCAAAACTGAATCGCAACTTCCTCCACCGGTCCTTCCTCATCCGAGACATTGACATGGTAGACCGCAGCTCCTGACAACACGGCTTCCGATTCTGTCTCCGGAGTGCTCTCTTCCCCCTCGAGAAGGGATTCCAGTGTGCTCTCATATTGGTCAACTGCGGCACCGACGATCGGCATCTCCAGAACGGTTCCCGTCTGATCTACAAAAAAGGTTGTCGGAAATGCTTCCAAATGGTCATTCACTTCCTCCGGCAGCAGAGCATTGGGATAGTTTGTCCCCCATTCTTCCATACTGTCCCTGGCCAGCTGATAGGTTTCCTCGGTCGGTTCCCGTTCCCATTCCAGACCGACAATTCCGCACCCCTTTTCCTGTAATCTCGTATGCATATCTGCCAGTTCTTCCATCTCATCCACACAATTCGGGCACCAGACGCCCCAGCAGTTGACCATGGTGATCTTATTTTGAGAAAACAGTTCTTCACTCGTCACCGTATTGCCATCCAGATCCGTGGTCGTAAAGGAGAGCTTCTGTCCCTTCATGCCTTTGACCGCGTCCACCGGTGCGTAAAACTCCGCATTCTCCAAAGCCCCGGGAACGGCCTGTTCCAGCTTCCGGAGTTCTTCGGCATATTCCCCGCCGATCGAAGACATATACGCTTCAGACCCGGTCCATGGCAAATAGTAGAAGGTATATCCATCCGCCGAGCCAACCTCCTGCGCCTTCTCATAGTCAAGCTCCACCGATCCGGACAATGTCTCTTCACATACCGTCTGCACTGTCTCAAGGTCCTCATCTGTCGCCAGCAGCACTCCATAGAAGCATTGCGCTTCTTCGAGCGCCTCTACTTCTTCCTCGGAAGATTCCTCCGTGTACATCACGCGCAGAGCATCTTCCTGCGGCATCGCAGCATAGACAAACAGCATTGCGTACACATGGCGTTCGTCATCGATCGCGCCGACCGGATAAGGAAGATACAGCCCCTGCGTATTCTCCATCTCCTCAACAACGGGGATATTGATTCCCACCTCCTGATAGTGATCCATGTTCTGGGATGCTGTGGCTGTCATTCCGATCGTCAGCATCATGCACCCGGCAGCCAAAATCGTTCTTGCGATCTTCATGTTTCCTTCTCTCCTTTTCGCTTATCCATCAACGGTTCCGACCACTTATGTGTCAATCCTTCTCTGTTTCAGGCTTCTGAAATCAATATACCATCTTTTATGACCGCGCGCACACTGAGATCCCTCTCATCAAGCAGTACGCAGTGCGCACGCTTTCCCGCCTCGATCGTCCCGTATGCATCCAGGATTCCGATCGCGCGTGCAGGATTGTATGTCGCACACCGCACTGCCTTCTCCAATGGAATATCCATCCGCAGAACAGCTGTCTGCAGACACCGGGTCAGGCTGCAGACAGATCCTGCCAGGGTTGTAGTGTGGGCCAGAACCGCCCGTGCCTTGCGCACTTCAACCTCCTGCCCGCCTAAAACCATGCGTCCGTCTCCCAGCCCACAGGCACGCAGCGAGTCGCTGATCAGAATAATCCTGTCCTCTCCCAGCATGTCAAAGGCAGCCCTTACGACAGCAGGATGTACGTGATTGCCGTCACTGATCAGCTCTGCCATAACGCCTTTCGAATCCCTGACCGCCCCGACAACACCCGGTGCGCGGTGAGACATCGGCGGCATGGCATTGAACAGATGCACGGCATGACAGGCGCCGGCTTCAAATGCGGCCATAGCCGTCTCGTAATCCGCATTGGTGTGCGCCAGCGACACCCTGACCCTGTCCCGGACCGCTGCGATATACGAGCGGAAGTTCCTGTTTTCCTCCGGGGCAAGTCCTATGATCTTCACCAGCCCGCGGGATGCTTCTAAAAATGACGCACAGACCGAGGCATCACATGGCAGGATATACGCTCCATTCTGTGCGCCCTTCTTCACGGGGCTGATGAAGGGGCCTTCCATATTGATCCCGACAAGATCCGCCTCGTCCGGGCCATGTTTCCCATCCGCATAATCAGCAGCGCAGCGCAGCACATGCTTCAGTTTCTCCACGGGAAGCGTGAGCGTAGCCGGGCAGATCGCCGTCACACCCTGGGAAGCTTCATAGCGCGCGATCGTTTCCAGCGCCTTCTTCGTGCCGTCGCAAATATCGGCTCCCATGCACCCGTGGAAATGAAGATCAATCAGTCCGGGGATCACATAGCATCCGGAAGCGTCGACTGTCCTCTCCTCCTTCTCCCCGGCAGGCCCGGCCTGAGCGCTTCCTGCCTGCCCGGCAGAAGAATCCGCACAGAAAGCAGGCCCACCCTGGGCCGGCGCATCCAGAACCTGCAGGATGCGTCCCTCCCGGATCACAATATTCTTCTTCTCAAATTGAAACTCCGGCGTATACACGCTGCCGTTTATGATCTTCATACAGACTGGTTCCCTTTCTTTCCAAAGGGATCTCTCCGGAAATTAATCAACATGGTGATAAAGCATGCCAGTCCTCCGACCAGATTGGAAATGGGCTCCGCCAGAAAAACACCGTCTGTCCCCATGCCAAAAACAAGAGGCAGAAGATACGTCAGAGGAACTACCAGGATCGCTTTTCGGAAGAGGCTGAAGAATATGGCATGTTTTCGCTTTCCCAGCGCCTTGAACACGGTCTGGCCGCAGTATTGGAAGGACTGAAATATAAAGGCTGCAAAGTAAAGACGCATTCCGCGGGTGGCCTCTGTCATCAGGGCCGGATCCGAACTGAAGATCCGGATAAACAGCTCCGGGAATGTCATGATCAGTCCCCACACGATCAATGTATAAGGAAACGCAAACGCCATCAATACCTTGATTGCTTTTTTTACATGCGCCCGTTTCCGGGCGCCGTAATTATAGCTGATGATCGGGGATGCGCCCTCTGTAATCGCCATCACCGGAACGTCAAGGATCGAACGGGCGGAGGATATGATCGTCATGACGGATACGAACAGCGCGCCGCCGATGTGCATCAATACCTGATTACAGGAAATGGTGACCAGCGTATTCGTGACCTGCATGATAAACGGTGCCGTCCCCAGGCTGATGATATCCCGTGCATAGGGCAGGGAGGATGGCGAAGACAGAGAAAATGTCACCGGAAATTCATTTTGACCGTTGAAAAGAAAGCGCATGATAAAAGCCAGTGACAAAAACTGAGACAGCACCGTTGCCACGGCAGCTCCCCTGACTCCCATTCCCAGCACAAAGATTAAGACCGGATCCAGAAGCAGATTCGCGACCGCTCCCGCTGCCACCGCCACCATGCCGGTTGCGGCATACCCCTGGGCAGTAATGTAGGTGCTCATGCCCGTGGAAATCATCAATGGCAAAGTTCCGATCAGATAGATCCGCAGATAGGACAGGGAAACGGGCAGCATCTTCGCACCGGCGCCGAACAGGAGAAGGATCCTTCCGCCCAGAAGCTGGCCCAGAGCCATAATCAGTATCGCCGTGATGATCAGCAGCCGGCATGCTGTATTCATGATCATCCCGGCCTTCTCCTTGTTCTGACGGCCAAGCTCCATGGCAAAAAGCGGCGCGCCTCCCATCCCATACAGATTGGTGAAGGCGGCCACGATTGTGATAAAAGGAAAGCAGAGTCCCACCGCGCCAAGCGCGGCAGCGCCCTCGCCGGGAATCCGGCCAATATAGATCCGGTCAACAATGCTGTAGAGAAGACTTAAAATCTGGGCTGCCAGCATCGGCAGCGCGCATCTTACAATATCCAGTGTGACACGGCCGTCCGAAAAATCGACCTTCTTACTACTCATCTTCATTCATCATCCGAATCATGCGCCGCTCCTGCTTAAGCCTGTCGTCTGACGTATGATTTTTCCCCTTTTGAAGCAGGTCTGATACCCTCCCAGTATAGTACAATTCTTTGTGTTATACTATATTCGATCCGAAGCGCAAGGCGTGATGATCTTCGGACTAAACGGTGAAAGAAGGGGTTTTGTGTATGCGTAATCGATCCCGCAATTCGTCCGGCATTCTGTCCCGCAATCCATCAAGATCGGAAGAGCTTGCCTTCCGGAAGGCTGTATTTGACCTTTTGAAGGATCTGGAGACCGAATCCGGGGCAAGCCCGGACGCCACCGCTTCCATGGACATCCGAGCGGCCAGAGCGGTCGTCTCCATGCTTTTTGAAACGTTCTTTTCCCAGGAGCGCCGCGACAGAATAGAACAGAGCGGCACCAACCCGCTGGTCGAAGCCGCTCGTTTTGATAATCTTCCTGTAATGGAATATATTCTGGACAGAAATCTGATCGATATCAATCAGACCAGTGCCGGATATACGCCTCTCATGAAGGCGGTGCTGGCAAACTGTGAATCTGCCGCCCGCCTTCTGATCTCACGCGGCGCGGATACCGGCATGCGCTCTCCTTCCGGAAAGACTGCGTCTGACTATGCCGCGGCACACGGAAACGAACAGATCAAAGCACTGTTCTCCTGATCAGAATGTAATGGTCTCCGGCTCTTCCGTGAAGGAGCAGAAAGTCGCTGTCGCATCCTTGAGCCAGTACATCTGCATGCTGTCGTCATCCGCGCTGTACATTGCCTTCAGACTTGGCATCTTTTCCAGCATCTTTACCTTGATGTCATGATTGTCGTCGGCAACAAGCTCTGCCGAGATGCGGATCCAGGTTCCGTTGTTCATGCAGGCACAGATCTCCGCGAAGGGATTCTCGCTGAGCTGCTTCACAACATCCTTCCCGGTTCCGGTCTGGATGTACAGCTTACCCTCATCAAGAAGGATTGTCCCGAACGGACGGACACGCGGCTTCGTCCCATCCACAGTCGCAAGGTAATAGGTCACTGCATCATTCAGATAATAGTAGACCTTGTCAATTCCTTGCGCTTCCTGCCTTTTCTGCACCTCACGAATGCTGACTCTCTTCACTTCCATTGTTTGATTTCTCCTTTCTGTCTCCATCAATCCTTTATCTCCTTATCTCCATGATTTTTGCTGAATGCTTCTAACCCCCACCCATTCGCTGGGTTAGAATGAATGTAAAAAACGGCGGAAAGCCTGATTATTCAAGAAAATCACACTTTCCGCCGCTATGGAACCGATGGGGCTCGAACCCATGACCTCTCGCGTGTGAGGCGAACGCTCATCCCAGCTGAGCTACGATTCCTTATATGTAACAGAGGCTTTGCGCACTCTGAAAAGAAAACCCGCCATCGTCTTGATGACGGGAATAGTTCCTAGGAGAGTCGAACTCCTGTTTCCGCCGTGAGAGGGCGGCGTCTTAACCACTTGACCAAGGAACCATGTTTCTGAAGCCTCCTAAACATATCACAGGTCTATGGAAAATGCAACTACTTTTTTCAAATCCAGGGAGTATCCCACTGAAACCGTTTCATATCGACATGTCCATCAATGAATTCGACCCCATCCGCCTCCAGAAGCTCCACCTGCCGGTTCGCACCTCCGAATGCAAATGCGCTGGATACACAGCCGTCTTTTGTCACAACCCGATAGCAGGGGATCCCCTCCTCATCCGGATTCACATGAAGTGCATAGCCGACCACGCGCGACCATCTTCTGTTTCCTGCCAGCGCGGCAACCTGCCCGTAACTGGCAACCTTGCCCCGGGGGATCCGGCGCACAACTTCATAGATCCTTTCAAAGCTGTTCTTCGGCTGCTGAGTCATAGCATGTTCCTCCATCGCATGTTCCCCCATCCTCTAAGCAATTACATATTTCCTGTACCTGCGCAGCAGATCCATGTCCATTCTCGCCGTCAGCTTTACCCCATCCGGCGTATATTCCTGCTCAAGAACCACTGCGCTGGTGTGCAGTACCGGGACAGGGGACATCTCTTCGTATGGAATCAGTACAGTCACCTGTATCGTTTCGCCATTCAGCTTCTCTTCTATCAGACGAATCAGTTCGTCTATTCCGGCTCCATGCGCAGCGGACAGAAAGATCTTGCCGGATTGTGCCTGTATCGTTCCCGACAGATCTTCCTGCGTCAGATCCGCCTTATTCATCACCTGAATTCTCGGGATGCTGCCGGCCCCCAGTTCCTGCAGAGTCCGGCCGGTCACCTCCATCTGCGCGATGTGCTCCGGATCAGAGGCATCCACGACCTCCAGGATCAGATCTGCATGCAGCGCTTCCTCCAATGTAGAATGAAACGCTTCCACCAGGGAAGTCGGAAGATCACTGATGAATCCTACCGTATCAGACAGAAGAAACGGCTGCGCACCTTCCGGTTCGATCCGTCGGATCGCGGTGTCCAGCGTCGCAAATACCATATCCTTCACAAACACGTGGCGATCCTTCTCCGGTTCATTTGCTTCCATGAAAGCGGATCCGTAAGTTTCTTTCGCGCAATGATCGATCAGCGCATTCATCAGTGTGGACTTTCCCGCATTGGTATAGCCGACCATGGATACCAGCGGAAGACGGCTCTGCCGGCGCATTTTCCTCTGTGTCTCCCGGCTTTGCGAGATCTTCTTCAGCTCTTTCCTAAGCACGGACATCCGCCGTTCGATGTGTCTTCTGTCGAGCTCGATCTGCATCTCGCCGGATCCCTTATTGGAAAGCGCTCCGCTTCCGCCGCCCTGCCTGGACAGATTGCGGCGCATTCCGATCAGCCTTGGGAGGATATACTGAAGTCTCGCATATTCCACCTGTATCCGCGCTTCCCTGGAAGACGCATGCTCCGAAAAGATCTGCAGGATCAGGGCAGTCCGGTCCAGAACCTCAACATCAAGAAGCTTCGTCAGGTTCGCAATCTGTGCCGGCGTCAGGTTATTGTTGAATATGACCAGATCCGTTTCCTCGGCGTCCGCAAGCATCCGGATCTCCTCCACCTTACCGGGGCCGGCGCAGGTCGCCCTGTCTGTCCATGGAAGGTGCTGTGTCACGCTTCTTGCTGGCTCGATTCCGCAGGATCTGGCGAGTGCATCCAGTTCTTCCATACTGACTGAAAAGTCATGCTCATTTCCGGTGCAGATTCCAACCAGCAATGCTCTTTTTTCTTCCGACTGCAGCGGATTCTCTGTGGTACTCATTCTTTACAAATTCTTCTCTCTTGCTGTGATAATGTTATTCTTACTATTATGATGATCGTTATAATCCTTATGATTATGTTCCTTATTATAAAGAAAAAAACTGTAAAAGGAAATTTTTCAGCAAAAAACTGAGGCAAAGCGGTTCATCCGCCTGTACCTCAGCTTCCTATTGATATCAGTCATTCTCCTGCACCCGGACTGTCTGGCTCGCTGACGCCCGGGCTGGCGCAGGGCTGTTTCTTACGCGAGAAACTCTTTGGCAGTCTTCGCGATCCCCTCGCCGTTCATTCCATAATAGTCGAATACTTCCTTCGATGTTCCGGTGATGACGTGGCTGTCCGGAAGCGCGATGTTCTTGACCTTTCTGGGGCAGTGTTCTCCGACCACCTGGCTCACCATGGAACCAAGACCTCCGAACGGAGAGTGCTCTTCCACCGTAAGAACAACCTTTGCCTGCTGCGCGTAACGAATCACGGATTCCTTGTCCAGTGGCTTAACACAGTACATATCGAGAACCGTCGCACTGATGCCTTCCTTCTCCAGAATGTTCGCCGCGTC
This sequence comes from uncultured Lachnospiraceae bacterium, assembly GCA_902799015.1. Classification (GTDB taxonomy): domain Bacteria; phylum Bacillota; class Clostridia; order Lachnospirales; family Lachnospiraceae; genus Porcincola. The sequence goes on from CADBZI010000010.1 coordinate 37,928, forward strand.
CAGAGCCGGGCGGACCATCTCGCCCGCCGCCACGAGCAGCACATCCTTGCCCTCTTTCAGAACGGTTGCCTTATCCATCTCAAACGGGCAGTTATCTTCCGTGTAGACATCCTCGACCGGGTTCCTGCCGATGCGGATATAAGCCGGCTTCTCATCCTGAAGGAGCGCTTCCGTCAGCTTTCTGGTCTGATGCCGGTCGCTCGGAAGGTATACACGCATATTCGGGACTGCAGCCATGCTGGCGATATCCTGCGCAGAGTGGTGGCTCATCCCGAGGGCTCCGTAGCTGATGCCGCCGGAGATGCCGATAAGCTTGACGTTCGTGTTCGAATACGCGACATCAACCTTGGCCTGCTCAAAGCTTCTGGTCGAAAGGAACGATGCGGGAGATGCCGCAAACGGCTTCTTTCCTGCCTTAGCCAGACCGGCGGAAATACCGACAAGATCCTGCTCCGCAATACCGACTTCCACAGACTGCTCCGGATAGGCGTCGAAGAAAGCAGCCAGGGATGCGCTTCCTCTCGAATCGCTGCACAGTACAACGATATCCTTGTCGTCCTTTGCCTTCTCCATCAGAACTTCACAGATAACCTTTCTGTTCGGAATCTTATTCATTGATCGCGGCCTCCTTTCCTGCTTCCAGATCCTTCATGATCTGCTCATACTCTTCCTGGTTCGGCAGATGATGATGCCATCCCGCCTTGTTCTCCATGATCGGTGATCCCTTACCCTTGACGGTATCGGCAATAATCACGGTCGGATCGCCCTTGTGTGCGCGCGCCTTCGCGAATGCGTCCTCCAGGGCATCAAAGTCATTACCATCACACTTGATGACGTTCCATCCAAACGCTGCCCATCTCTGTGCCTGGTCGTCCTGCTTCATGACGTCCTCGGTATTGCCGGAGATCTGAAGGTGGTTGCGGTCCACAATCGCGCAGAGATTATCCAGATTGTAATTGTGTCCGGACATCGCGCCTTCCCAGACGCTTCCTTCTGCCAGCTCACCGTCTCCCATCAGGACATAAACTCTGCTCGGGCGCTTGTCCATCTTCGCCGCGATAGCCAGGCCGACCGCAACCGGAAGTCCGTGTCCAAGTGATCCGGAATTCATCTCCACGCCGGGAATCACATTGTTCGGATGTCCGATGAACTCGCTTCCAAAATGAGAGAATCTTGCGATCGCATCTTCCAGGTCATAGAAGCCCTTATGTCCAAGAATCGTGTAGAAGCTCTCAACCGCGTGTCCCTTGCTCAGAATAAAGTAGTCACGGTTAGGATCATTCTGGTTTTCCGGAGAGATATTCATCTCCTTGAGATAGAGCTGCATCAGGATCTCCATCTCGCTCATGTCGCCGCCGATGTGTCCGCCGCCGCCGCTCATGATCATCCTGACCGTATCCATACGGTAATCATAACTCAGCACTTTCATTTCTTTGTCCATTCTTTGTCTCCTCCGTTCCTTCTGAAACCTGAATGCTGCTTTTTTGAAAATGTTCTGTTTGACATATATCTTTGTTTTGTTAAGCACATATTAGCACCATGTATGTGCTTTGTCAACACCAAAATGTTCTTTTTAGAACTTTTTGCAGATCTATTTGTCTTGTTCCGCACAATCTGATATACTGATCATGTCCGGTGAGCACGAGTGCTGCGAAGCGCAGGAGCGATCCGGCATCATCCTATGTAACATTAACCCCCGAAGCTGGGCTAATCTGATTGCTGTATATTCCTCTGTGCAGCATCTGTGCAGGATCAAATTCATGAAAAAGAAAAAACATTCACAGATCATCGAACTGCTGGAAAATAAAAACGTTATGTCCATCCGGGAACTGGCCGAGCAGCTGAACTGTACCGAGATGACAGTCCGCCGCAACCTGGATGAACTTCAGGAGATGAACTTTGTCAAGAGAGAGCGTGGTTTCGCCACTCTTCTGAGCCTGGCAAAGCCGACGGAATATCTGGAACAGTCCGCAGAACACGCCGCTGAAAAAAAAGCCATCGCACAGGCTGCGATGAGATATATCAAAGAAGGGGATGTCATCTGTCTGGATTCCGGAACCACAACACAGCAGCTGGTTCTTGCATTTCCGAAGGATCTTTCTCTCTCTCTGATTACGACCAGCCTCGAAGCTGCTGTCGCTCTGGCTGAGCACAAGAATGTCCAGGTCATGCTTCCCGGAGGCCAGATGCATCACAGGAACCGCTCCATCCTGATCGAAAACCCGGAAGAAATGAAACGGTTTTGTTCAGATGTCGCCTTCCTTTCCTGCCGTTCTCTCAGGATTCCGGGCGGCGCATTTGAGCATTCACAGGCATTGACAGCAACAAAAAAGGCTCTTGCCTCTATCGCGGCAAAGCGCATTCTTCTGCTCGATCATTCCAAATGGGGCGTATCGTCCCTGTGCAGTTCGATCCGTCTGGAAGATATCGATGTCATTATCACCGATACCGCGGCGCCCTCAGACTCGGTTGAAGAAGCCCGGGCACGCGGTATCGAGGTTGTACTGGCTGCCCCTTAATTCCGGGGTTCCGGCTGCCTTATTTCAGAAGTTTGTCAATTGCCTCATTCCAGTTATCCAGCTTCTTCTGTCTCGCTTCCGCGCTCATCTCAGGCTGGTATTCCTTGTATGAGAGCGCCTGGAAAACCGTCTCGTCATAGAACCCGGTCACAAGCCCGGCCGCGTAGACCGGTCCCAGAACCGACAGCTCCTGCATATCAGGAATGCGGATCCGGGCGTTGGCAATATCACTCTGGAACTGCATCAGGAACTCGTTTCCGGTTGCGCCGCCATCTACGCTCAGGGTCTCAATCGCAAGTCCCGTATCCTCACGCATCGCCTGCACCACGGCATTGATCTGATATGCGATGCTCTCGCAGGCCGCCTTCACAATCTCCTTTTTCCCGGTCGTCCGGCTCATCCCATACAGCATTGCCCTGGCATCGTTCTTCCACCAGGGAGCGCCGAGGCCGGAAAACGCTGGTACCAGCACGGTTGCATCCTCCGGATTCGCCTCCATCGAAAGCGCGGAAGTCTCAGCCGGACTCTGAATCAGCTGCACATCATTCTTCAGCCAGGAAATTACAGCCGCGGAATAATTAATGTTGCCTTCCAGCACATACGCAACCTTTCCTCCTACCTTCCATCCAAGGGAAGTTGTAAGTCCATGGCTGCTCTGCACATACTGATCGCCGATATTCAGCATGATGGAGGAGCCGGTTCCATATGTAGCCTTAATTCCTCCGCTCATCCGGCAGTTATGCCCGAACAGAGCGCCATGGGAATCCCCGAGCACGCCGCGGATGGGAATCGGTGCTTCCAGATAGCCGTCCAGATCCGTCTCGCCGTAATCGCCGTCGGAATCCGTAACCGTGGGAAGTGCCTCCACAGGGATGCCGAACAGTGAACAGATCTCTTCATCCCAGGTAAGCGTCCGCAGGTTGAACAGCTGCGTCCGGCTCGCGTTGGAATAATCCGTCCGGAATTCCTTTCCCCCTGTCAGGCGGTATACCAGATACGCGTCTATGGTTCCAAGGGCAAGATCACCCTGCTTTGCAGCCTCAGCCACTGCCGGTTCATTCTGAAGCAGCCAGGCCATCTTCGAGGCAGGAAAATACGGGGAGAGCTTAATCCCGGTTCTCTCGTAGATCTTATCCTCCCAGCCGGGATTCTGCCCGGCAATCTGTGCGCACAATCCGGACGCTCTGCTGCACTGCCAGACAATCGCGTGCGCAAGCGGTTTTCCCGTCTTTTTGCTCCACGCAACGGTTGTTTCCCGCTGATTCGTGATCGCAAGGGCACGGATGTCCCCGTGTGATGCGCCTACGTGTTCGATAACACTGCGAAGCACAGCCTTTCCATTTTCCCAGATCTGCTCCGGATCATGGGAAACCCATCCTTTCTCGTTGATGATCTGGTCATGAGGCAGATCCTTCCTGCCGGCAATTCTTCCCGAACCGTCGACCAGGACCGCTTTCGTACCCTGTGTACTCTGATCAATCCCTAAAATATATCCCACTTCCGTCTTTCCTTTCCTGTACTGCTTACTTTTCCATCAGGCCTTTTTCCACCTCTGCAATAGAAGGAATGGAAGGAGCCGCACCGCTGCGCGTGACCGCGATTGAGGATGCCTTTGCCGCGGTCATGAGCGCTGTCTGTATGGGGGCACCGTCGATCAGCTTCCGGAGGAAGAATCCGGTAAATGTGTCTCCCGCAGCTGTCGTATCGACCGGCTTCACCTTGAATATACCCTGGAAAACTCTCTGCTGCCCGTCATAGTACCATGCGCCCTCCGACCCCAGCGTCAGGACAAATGCCGCGTTTGGATATGCCGCATGAAGCGCGTCCAGTGCCTTGTCCGGATCAGAATTATCCGTGATCTGAGCCGACTCGATTTCATTTACAAAAAACAGCGAAACCTTCCCAAGATCACACGCCGCAAGTCTGTCATTGTACGGAGACGGATTCATGACAATCTTCATGCCCTTTTCATACGCTTTGTCAATGATGTAATCCAGCATGTTGATCTCATTCTGCAGAACCAGATAATCCCCCTCTTCAAAATGAGAGAGCACCTCATCCACATATTCCGCGGTCTGCATCATGTTGGTTCCGCCGTAAAGAATGATGCTGTTCTGACCGTTTTCATCTACCTGTATGATCGTATGACCGCTCCGCACATCCAGTTTCCGGATGAACTCTGTATGGATCCCGGCCTTCTCACAGGCATCCGTCAGCATGCCGCCGTCGTACCCGATCGTTCCCGCATGCCACACATCAAGGCCTGCCCTTGCCAGTGCAACGGACTGGTTGAGTCCCTTTCCCCCACAGTATTCGTGCAGTCCGGAGGAAGCCATCGTCTCCCCTCCCACGATAATATGGGGAACACTGTATGTGTAATCGATATTGAGTGATCCAAAATTCAGAACTTTCATGAGTCTCTTCCCCTTCCTGTTTCCCGGTTTGCAGCCTGGTCAGATCGCTTTTACACTGTCCCGCTCGATAAACATCGGAAGAACCTGCTGCTTAAGGCACAGATCCTCCCCTGTCTTGATGATCTCCGCGATCCTGCGCACCGCCACCCGGCCCATCTCCATCTTCGGCACTCTCAGCGTTGTCAGCGGGGGCGCGGAGATGGATGAGAACGGAAGATCATCAAATCCCACCACGGACACATCGTCCGGAACCCGGACTCCCATGTCCGTCATTGCCTTGACTGCGCCAAGCGCAATCATGTCGTTGTCGGCGAAGAAGGCTGTCGGCAGTTTGGGACTGCGCAGCAGATATCGCTTCATATCTTCATATGCCCCGTTCAGGGTGGTTCTCAGCGTGAAGATATTCTCCTCCCTGATCGCAAGTTTCGCTCTTCTCAGCGCCGACCGGTATCCTGACGCCCTTGACTGAAAAGGGCGGATGCGGAAGTCTCCCCGCAGGTACCCGATCTCTTTGTGTCCCTTATGGATCAGGTAATCCGTCGCCATGCGTGAGGCATCCGCATTGTTGATCAGGATGGTATTGAACGTCATGTCCTCCTTCCAGAAATCAATCACAACGAACGGGACGGTAAGGCCGCTGATCAGCGGAGCATCTTCGTCCAGCATCTCCGTCCCCAGAAGAATCACTCCTGAGGACTTGTCATTCTGTACCCAGCGAAGCTGCTCCTCAAAGTTAACGTCCCTGCGGTCAAGGTTGCAAAGCACCATCTCCATCCCGCGGCTGCGGCACTCTTCCTCAACACCGGCGATCATCATCTGGAAAAATGGAGTGTCCTCCACGATCACTCCATTTCTCTTATAGATGACAAACTTTACCTTGCTGATGTGGCTTTCCGTAAAGTATCCGAGCCGCTTTGCCGCTTCAAACACACGCTCTGCCGTACGGGCATTGACACCCTGCTTATGGTTCAGCGCATTGGAAACCGTCGCGACCGACACTCCCGTTTCTCTGCTGATGTCTTTCATACTGACTTTCATGACTTCCTCCAGACCATGCATTCAGCAGCACAAGACAGGAAAAATCAAATTCCTGCATCAGACCTCATCAAACTCGACATCTTCACCGTGCAGGTAAGCCAGCACCTTATCCTCGATCGGATCATAGAGGTCCGGCTTGATGCCAAGATACTTACATGCCTCATAGATGACCGGTACAATATCTCCGTGAATTGCCGCCACATGATGGATGTAGGGGCCTTCCACGATCTTCGCCTCAAGGCGCTTCAGGTTATTGACCTCAACCCAGACATAGGTTCCTCTCGTCCAGGGGCCTTCGATTCCCTTCGCATGTCCGAGCAGGACCGAGTACTCGCCCTCGTCTCCGTCAAAGCGGACAAGGCTCATCGGCCCATGCTTCGCCTCTGCTGAAACCGCGCCGTTCTGCGGGAACGCAACCGGCACACAGATCTGCGGCTTTTCCTTTGCCACGGAGATCGGCCACGGTCCGCAATGCTGCAGCAGCTCGCCGTTGTCATTGTCCGGATGGCGCACTGTCCAGTCAGCAAACATTACCCTGCGCTCGTTCATCGCAGCTGCCTCTGCCATCAGGGAGGAAATCGCACCGTGAATATCCGTCTCACAGATAACCGGAATTCCCTCTTCGTTCAGAAGCGCATTTGCCGCACACGGCATAATCTTGATCTCATCCTGAAGCGCGTTCCAGCACTGGATGGCAATCGAGTTGCAACCGTACTTTTCAGCGAGGCTCTTCATGGCAACCTTCAGAGCTGCCACATTTTCAAGGTATTCCTCCTCAATGTTGCAGATCATATTCTCATGGCAGTAAGCGATCACTTCCGCCACCTGTGTCTTCTCTTCCTTCCACTTCCTCATCTCAGCGTACAGCTCCGGAAGCGGGATCGGCGCAAGCTGAATGTTGAACTTCTCCAGAAGCTCGCCCTCATTGCACATGGTGCTCCAGAAATCAAACGGTCTCGGACCGATCTGGAGGACTCTGGTATGCCGCATGACCTTCACAACATTGCAGACCGCCAGGAAATCCCTGATTCCTCTCTCAAACTCGGGATCCTCCAGGTTGCAGTTATTCATATAGGTAAACGGGACGCGGAATCTGCGAAGCACCTTGCCGGTAGCAAACAGACCGCACTGGGAATCTCTCAGACGCATGCCGTTTTCATCCGGCCGCTCATCCCTCGGTCCCCACAGAAGCACGGGAACACCAAGCTCCTTCGCCAGTCTTCCGCACTCATATTCCGTTCCGAAGTTCGCGTGGGGAAGAAACAGTCCGTCTACCTTCTCTCTCTTGAACTTCTCCGCAATCTTGTACATTCCCTCATCATCAAAGAGAAGACCCTCTTCATTGATGTCATCGATATCGACAAAATCGATATCCAGCTCTCTCAGACGATCTGCGATCAGGCCGCGGAACTGAATCGCCGCGGGAGCGCTGAAGATCGCTCTTCTCGTCGGCGCGTATCCAATCTTAATCTTTGCTCTTGCCATGGTTTTTCCTCCTGACGGTTATGTCTGGTCCAGATTTCCCCCGCCTGTGCCTCTGCGGCCTGGAAGCGGGGGCCTCTGTATTGGATTAAAATGCAACTCCAGCCCGCAGTATGATGTTCGGATAAGGCGTAAACTCACCGGTCCTGACTGCAAAACGGACGTTTTTAGACATTTCCTTCAACTGCGTATGCGTGATCATGGTTTCCTCTGCTTCCGGCAGCTTCTCACGAATGTAGGTAAGCAGTCTTGGATTCTTGTCCTGAATCTCTTCGGCAATGGTGTACCCTTCCACGACGGTCTCATCCAGGATTGCGTCCATCACCTGCTCAAAGGTCGGAATGCCTGCCGTCACGACCAGGTCTACAACCGGAACTCCCGGCGGGATCGGCATACCCGCGTCACCGATCAGAAACAGGTCCATGTGGCCGAGGGCTGCGATGCAGCCGGCCAGCTGTGCATTCAAGATTCCTCTTTTCTTCATGATATGCTCTCCCTTGATTACTTACTTTCATTTCTGGCCTGAAGCGCCATCTTAGCCTGCAGGTTTCTCTGTGTCTGGTCAATCACAACCGCCAGGATGATAACCAGTCCGCGGATAACCTTCTGCCAGAACTCGGATACGCCGCACATTGTCATACCATCATTGATGACACCGATAACAAATGCGCCGACGATGGTTCCGATGATGGTCCCGGAGCCGCCTGCCATGGAAGTACCGCCGAGAACCGTTGCCGCGATCGCGTTCATTTCCCAGCCGTCACCGGATGCCGGATGCGCCGCGTTCAGCTGTGCGGTGTTGATGATGCCGACCCATGCAGCGCAGAATCCGGAAATCATGTACACGAGGATCTTAATCTTGTCCGCCTTGATGCCGGACAGTCTCGCGGACTTCTCGTTGCCGCCGACTGCCAGTACGTACCATCCGAACGGAACCTTTTTCAGAAGAATCCTGATAGATAACGGTGAAGATCCTGAACATCTTGTTCTCAGCGAAATTGAACAGACGCTCTTTGACTTTGGCAGAGCGATCGTGAAAGATCATCACAACATTCCTGACAGTTTATATGAGAAACTGGAAAAAAGATTCTCGGAAACACAGATGATCCAGATCATTGCCTGTGCGGGACAGATGTATGCGACAAATATATTTGTCACGACCGCCAGGGTTGATCTGGACGAGATATTACTGAACTATAGAAAGAAGGATTGAAAAATGGGAAAAGAATTTGAAGGAAAAGTAGTCTTTATTACCGGTGCAGTCCACGGACAG
>CADBZI010000011.1 GCA_902799015.1 uncultured Lachnospiraceae bacterium
TCAGATATCCGAGTGCCGTGGACACAAGGGTCATATAGACGGTCTCGCCCAGTCCGTTCGCAAGCAGTTCCATCGTTTTGGCATCCATCAGTTCGTCACCTCCTCAACCTCAAGTCCTCTCTCTTTCAGATAGTCTTCCATCTTCAGGCGTGTCTCACGGTCCGCCGGGAGCTGCAGAATCATATCTCCCTTCGCAACCCCTCCGACATTCTTCGTGTTCGCCTTCAGAATGTTGACCGGCTGTCCGAACTTCAGGATCATGTTGGAGACAACTGGTTCAAATGCCGAGTTCGCGGAGAATACGATGCGGATCTTCTTTCCTTCGGTTATCTCATCGATCGGATCCATCAGCGCCGGCGTATCACCGTGGACATCCCTGAGGATCAGTTCCTTAGCCGCACGGGACTTCGGATGCGCGAAGATATCCGCCACCTTTCCCTCTTCCACAAGATGACCGTTCTCAATAATCGCGACCCGGTTGCAGATCTTTTGAATGACAGACATCTGATGGGTGATGATCACAATCGTAAGATGCAGGGTTTCATTGATCTCATGGATCAGCTGAAGGATCTGATCCGTTGTCTGCGGATCAAGCGCGCTTGTCGCCTCATCACACAGCAGAATATCCGGATCGCAAGCAAGCGCTCTGGCGATCGCAACTCTCTGCTGCTGCCCGCCGGACAGCTGGCTGGGGTAGCTCTTCGCCTTGTCAGCCAGTCCAACCGTTCCCAGCAGCTCCTTCGCGCGTGCCCTTGCTTCCTTCTTGCTCTTTCCCTGTATCCTGAGCGGAAATGAAATATTGTCGATCGAATTCTTCTGCTGAAGCAGATTGAACGATTGAAAGATCATCGCGATCTTCATTCTCGCCTGCCGCAGTTCCTTCTCATTCAGAGCCCCCATCTCCTGGCCTCTCACAATCACCTGGCCGTCGGTAGGGCGCTCAAGATAATTCAGACACCGCACCAGAGTCGATTTTCCGGCGCCGGACATTCCGATAATCCCGTACACGTCCCCCTTCTCGATGTTGATGTTGATGTCACTGAGTGCATCCACCTTAAGGTCTTTCTGAGTGAATGTCTTTGACAGATGTTTTACTTCAATTTCGCTCATAAGCTGCAGATTCCTTCCTGTTCGTTTTTTCCAAATCTCCTTCGCCGCAGGCAATCCGGCCCCTTATCTCAGCTGCGGCCAATACTTCTTCATTACCCAGACTGACCCAAAGTCAAAGGACGGAAAACTGGCGGCGCTCTTCATCTGTGCCGAAGTCAGACGACGGATCTTTGCCGTGGGGGTATCCGCGCCGGGGTCCTTGTCTTTGGTCATATCCTTCAGATAATAGCAATTCACCTGCGTTCCCTTTACGCTGGAAACAGAGAATGCATAGTCTGCTCTTCCGGTATTGAGGCAGTTATTCAGCGTGCCGAAATTGAAATAACTGATTCCACATCCGCTCTTTCCGTCGACCTTGTCATCATTCATGCAGTTAACGATGGTACCATGGTTCCAGACAGAGATTCCGGCTGCGCGCGAGGGCGAATAGAGCGGTGCCGTGTTATAGCAGGTCTCGATGTTCCCCCGGTTCACCAGCGCGATGCCTCCGATGTACATGGAAGCTTCCTTCAGGGCAGCGGACGGAGCACCGTTGCGTACGGTAAAGCTGTGGCGGTTGGTGCATTTGCGGATGATGCCGCGGTTTTCCTCCACGAACCCGTACTGGATCTGTCCGTTCACGGTTATGCTGGTCTGCCCGTATGCTATGCAGCCTTCGATGGTTCCGTAGTTGCACCTGGCCAGTGCGCCGCCGCTGATCTTCAGGTTCGAGACAGTGCCATTGTTCGCGGTGATCAGGCAGCTTCTGTCGGAAAGCGTAATCGTATGTCCGTTGCCAAACAGCGTGCAGTTAAGCTTCTTAATCCTCTTTGTGCTGTCGGACAGATTCAGATCCTTCGTCAGATAGTAGGTGCCGCTCTTACCGTCAAGCTTAAACAGATCAGCCAGCGAATCAATCCTGTCATCGGCTTTCACCGTAACCAGGCAAGCCATCGTGATATTCTGCAGTTTCACGGTAATGGTGGCGGTTCCCGGTCTGACCGCTTTCACGCTTCCGTCTTTGACTTTGGCCACTTTCGGATTGGAAGAGCTCCACTTTGCACTCTTTGCAAGATACTGCAGCCTGGAAGGAGCAACCGTCAGCTTCAGGCTGCCGCTTCTGCCATCGATCAGCGTCATCGCCATGCGATTCAAGGTAAGCTTCTGAATCGTCGTATCCCTGATGACCGTCACATTGCAGGTATACGTGAATCCTCCGTATCTGGCGAAGATCTTGACCTTTCCCGGCCTCTTTGCCGTGATCACACCGTTTTTCGATACCCATGCAATCTTTTTGTTCCCGGATGACCAGGACGCGTTAAGGCCGGACAGAGAAAGAGTCCATTTGTGATCCTCCTTCAGCCGCACACTGGTATCATTCAGCTTCGGAATCAGAATCTTCACGGGAAACTGCTGCGTCTGTGTGCCGTTTGACACCTGAATCACCGCCGTGCCGGCCTTGAGTCCCCTCACAACACCTTTCTTGTTCACCGATGCCAGAGCAGGATTCAGAGAAGTCCATGTCCGGTTTCCGCCGATTGTTGTTTGCGGCCTCCAGGTGTCGCCCTTCCAGATCGAAGTCGTCTTATTCGCCGGTGCCGCATATGCTGCCACGGTGATCAGCAGCAAAAGCAGCATTGCAGCCGGAAGAGCCAGCATCCTTCTGCGATAACGTTTCTGTGTCTTCTGTACCAGTCCCATCCGCTTCCTCCTTTTCGTCTGAACCTCTCGATTCTTTCCGCTGACAGAATACGATACGGCATCTTGTTTTTCCAGACGATTCTTTTTATGATATCTCTGCAAGCACTATTATGCGCCAAAAAAACGCATTTGTCATTTAAAACAGCGGTCTGATTCTGCCGGTAATCGGATCCGGCTCCATCGCCGGCACCGGCAAAGGAGGTTCTATGACCCTTCAGCAGATGAAATATGCGATCACGGTTGCGGAGTGCGGCAGCATGAATGAAGCCGCTCATAAGCTTTTCATTACGCAGCCCTCCCTGTCCAGTACGATCCGGGAGCTGGAAAAGGAACTCGGGCTCACCCTGTTTCTGCGTTCCAACAGGGGAATCTCCCTTACGCAGGACGGCGAAGAATTTCTGGGCTATGCCCGGCAGATCATCGCGCAGTATGGCATGCTTGAGGAACGCTTTATCGACAGAACTGCCCGCAAGACCCGGTTTTCCGTCTCCACACAGCATTATTCCTTTGCCGTGAAGGCGTTCATCGAAACAGCGCGCGAATTCGGTCTTGAAAACTATGAATTCGCGATCCACGAGACGAAAACGCACACGGTCATGACACATGTGCGCAATATGAAGAGCGAGCTGGGCGTATTGTACCTGAATGATTTTAACCGGGAAGCCCTCACCAAGCTCTTCCATGAATATGGCCTGGAATTTCACCCGCTCTTTGACTGCAGCATCTCCGTCTATCTTTCCCGCAGGCACCCGCTCGCCGGAAAGGCCTCCATCAGCATGGAAGCGCTTCAGCCCTATCCCTGCCTGTCCTTTGAGCAGGGGGATTACAATGCCTTTTACTTCGCCGAGGAAGTGATGAGCACCTATGATTACAGAAAGATTATCAAGGCGGACGACCGGGCGACGCTGCTCAATCTCATGGTCGGACTGAATGCGTTTACGCTGTGTTCTGGAATCATCACCGAAGATCTGAACGGTCCGGACTATGTCGCTGTCCCGCTGGAGAGCGAAGACCGGATGACGATCGGTTACATCAAAAAAGCCCGGGTCGAGCTGAGCGACCTGGGCCGATGCTATATCGAAAAGCTCAAGCAGAAAAACGCTTCCGCCGAGCATACCTGACGACGTCTTCAGCGGACATCCGTAAGCCCGATCTTCTTCTTTACCTTGCGCAGGGTCTTATTTGCGGTGTAATACGCGCGCTCCGCATTTGTCTTCATGACGTTGTCGATGTAAGACTTATCCTTCTGAAGTTCTTTCACCCTCTCCTGCAGAGGCGCCAGTACATGAATCACGGCCTCAGACAGTGCTTCCTTGACCTGGCCGTATCCGCAGCCGGCAAATTCCTTCACCGCCTCATCCGGCGTTTTCCCGGTGCAGGCACAGTAGATGTCAAACAGATTCTTCAGGCCGGGCTGCTCGTCGCGGTATGCAATCGTCACCTCAGAGTCTGTGACGGCACGCTTGCATTTTCTCCGGATCGTATCCGGATCATCGAGCAGATAGATCGAAGCATTCGGATTCTCGTCCGACTTCGACATCTTTTTCGACGGATCCTGCAGAGACATGATCCTGGCGCCGATCGTTCCGATATACGGCTCCGGAACCGTAAACACATCCCCGTAGATGCCATTGAAGCGCTGTGCGATATCCCGGGTGATCTCAAGATGCTGCAGCTGGTCCTTTCCGACCGGAACAACATCCGCCTGATACAGCAGAATATCCGCCGCCATCAGGACCGGGTAGGTAAACAGGCCCGCGTTCACGTTATCCGCATGCTTTGATGCCTTATCCTTAAACTGCGTCATACGCTGCAGCTCCCCGATATAGGTAAAGCAGTTGAGAATCCACGCCAGCTCCGCGTGGCAGGGAACGCTGCTCTGCAGATAGAGCACATTCTTCTCCGGATCGATGCCGGCAGCGATATAGATCATCATCAGTTCTCTCGCATGCGCACGGAACTCAGACGGGTTCTGGCGTACGGTCAGAGAATGCAGATCCATCACGCCGTAATAGCATTCATATTCGTCGGCCAGACCGACCCAGTTCTTCAGGGCTCCGAGATAGTTGCCCAGGGTCAGATTGCCGGTTGCCTGCATGCCGCTGTAGAGTACCTTGTGATCTTTGTTCATTGCTTCATCTCTCCTGTCGTTTTGTGATGCATCCGCCGGATATTGACTGCGGATCATTCAAGTCTTCGGTTCAGCGCGTCTGTCTCTGTGATCATTGCATCCTGCCGCCGCTCAGATAATAGTCCTTTACAAAATGAAAGCAGGACTTTTCTCCCTTCCTGGCAAGGATTTTCAGCATCCGCTCCAGTTCCTTTGCGGTTTCCGGATGCATCAGCCTTCCTGCCTTCCCTCTTTCATAATATTCCAGGGGAGAAGCGTCCGTATAGTTCTCCTTCTTATACGTCTTGGAAGCGGCAATCCGGTCCATCAGCATCTCTGCCACATATTTGCGCGGCATCTGAACCTGCTGTACGGGATACTCTCCCTTTTTCGCGGCTTCGATGTTATAGTCCGTCCAGTATTCGTAGTGATGGGGATTGCGTCCCTTGTGGTGCATCCACGCTTCCGAATATCCCTTCACGACGCGCTCTCCGTTGTTCGGGCTCTGCTTTCCTTCCTGATAATATCGAAACCCGTTCAACAGCTCCGGCATCGTAAACTTGGACATATCATGCAGGATGCCCTGACGATACAGGCCAACCTGAAAACAGCCCCCTGCGACCAGCTTTTTATGATGAAGAACCGTCTTCAGATGTCCGGCTGCCTTTCGCAGCGTGATCCGGCCATCCGAAGGTGTTCCCTCGTACCGTCCGGGCTCTTCTGTATGATACTCGATCTTTCCGTCCTCCCGGATCACCGCATTCCGGATCTCAGGATCCCGGATCATGGCTTCCCTGATCTCAGGCTCTCTTATGACCGTACTCTGACTCATTCCATCCAACGGCTTTCTATCCTCTTAACCTACCAATACCCGGATCGTTCTCCCCGGCATCCGGACACACCTGACCTTTCCGTCCTGATCCTGGCATCCGCATCCCTCTTCCTCTTTGGAGAACCGGTCTGCAGAGGTGTCGATCACGACACGCCACTCCCGCCCCGCGGGAAGGGTGGGCAGCGCAAGATCCCGCGCCTCCCAGTGAAGATTGTATGCCACATACAGATAAGCCTCACCGGAGGAGGTCTTTTCCCGGGAGCTTCCCGCAAGTTCAGAAAGTCCGGACTGATCAGGAGCTTCCGCAGGGATCTTCGCAGATTCCGCTCCCTTCCGTCTGCCTCTTTTCTTCCGGGCAGCCTTTCTAAGCTCCATCTCTTTGCGCATCACCTCTTCGCGGTCCGGATTCTGCGAGCAATACATCATCCCCACGCTGCGTTCCTGCTGGTCGAAGGACGCAAACCATGCGTTGGACCCGTGGCAGGAAAAGTCAGGGAAGAAGCCTCCCAGACTGGAGCCGGTCAGTTCGGCGTTCTGATGCAGCAGAGGGTGCATCCGGCGAAATGCGATCAGTGCCTTCACATAATCGCACAGCTCCAATGCATCTTTGGTCTGAGACCACTGGACCCAGCTGAGCTCGGAATCCATACAGTACGGATTCGTGTTGCCGTCCTGACTGTTCAGCATCTCATCTCCGGCACACAGCATCGGCGTTCCCTGGGCAAGCATCACCATGGCAAGGGCATTCTTCATCTGTCTGAGGCGAAGGCGCATGATCTCCTTCTTCCTCGTCTTTCCTTCATAGCCGCAGTTCCAGGAATACTCCATCGCAGCGCCGTCCCGGTTGTTCTCGCCGTTGGCCTCGTTGTGCTTATCGTTGTAGGAAACCAGATCATACAGGGTGAATCCGTCATGGCCGGCAATTGCGTTAATCACACCGGCATCCTTCGGATTGTAGCGGCACCTCTGGACAAAGGACTGCAGGCAATTAGAGTCCCCCTTCAGGAACTTTCTCGCATCATAGCGGAAGCCGACGTTGTATTCCGCCAGATTTCTGAACCGCCAGGGACGTCCCTTCGGGTACATGCGCTGTGTGTCAAAGTAATCGGAGATCAGTTTGACGTCCCCGAGTGCGGGGCTCTTCGCTACCGCGTTGACATCATCCTGAGATGCCAGCATGAGGAATCCGTCCACATGATAGATCTCTCTCCACCACAAAAGACATGCCTGCATATATGCAGGATCGGTTCCCTCCGGGCAGCTCATTTCAAGGATGACCTCGATCTTCGCTTCATGGAGCAGCTTCACCATCGTGCGGAATTCATCCGCCGGAGAATCGGTAGCACAGTAAGAACGCTTCGGTGTGAAGAGCCATCCCGGTCCGAATCCCCAGTAATTGATCTTCGCCGCAGGCGCTTCCTTCTCGCTGCCTTTGCCTCTCCTTCCCTCAGCCGGACCTTTTCTTTGAGCGGCCTGATCCGGATTCTTTTTGGCCGGGGCAAGCGCGGAAGCAGGAAGAGACGCTCCCGCAACCAGTTCCCGGAGGCCCTCCGGTCTCCAGCCGAGGCGGGAGGAATCCGGCATCACCTCATCAAACTCATAGCAGGGCATCAGAACCAGCGCAGTGATGCCGAGCTCTCTGAGATACGGAATCTTTTCCGTAATTCCCAGAAAGGTTCCGTGGTGCTTTACTTTTGCGGTGCGGCTCTTGGTGAAGCCTCTCACATGGATCTCATAGAAGACAGATTCACTGTAGGGAATGCGGAGCCTCTTCTCCTCCCCCCAGTCAAAGCAAGGGTTCAAAAATGCACCCCGGATCTGATGCTCTCTTCTCGGGCTGAGGTCAGCATACCGCTCCAGCCCGACGACAAGCTGGGCAGAGGGATCCGTCACAACCTTCCCGCCGATCCGGTAATTGTACTCAAGATCCCGCGCGGGAATCCCTGCAACGAGCATCGCATACACTCTTCCGAGCGCCGGCTCCTCCGGGAAGGGAATCTCACATTTCACCTTCTCGGAGCCTTTCTCATACAAAAGAAGGCTGGCCTCAGCTCCCTCCGGGACGACAGCAGAAAACAGGATGCCATCTTTTCTGACATCCGTATGGGGAACAAAACCACTGATCTTCAGATCATGAATACTTGTTACCTGTGGATTCCAGTCCAATGATATCTCTCCTCAGCAGTGCCACCCGTATCATATCACACACACTTGTTCAGATTATAGCATATCAGACGGTCCTTCGGTAGATCATTTCTTATTTCAACTCAAACTGAAGCCGCGCTTTTTTTCCATCCCATTCCACGTTCAGGATAGCTCCGTTGATCATGGAAAAATGCGGAACCGTATGCCCGATGTCCATCTCCCAGATCACCGGAAGATCCGGAAATGCCATCCGGACTGCATCCTCATAGGACATGTCGGACTCCTCACGCTCAAATAAAGTCCGTCCGATCAGGACAGCACGCGTCGTCTCGGGCGTGATCCAGCCGGCATAGCGCATCTGAAGGAATGTGCGGTACAAAACCGCAGAAGAAAGCGAGAAATTATCAAAGTACCAGATGATCCCGTCTTCCGCATACCGCCGTACAAATTCCCTCGTCTGATCATATTCCGTTCCGATCAGATCCTTCAGGACATCAATGCAGCCGCCGATACAGCGTCCCCTGCATTCCAGACTGCCGCAGGAAGCCTGATAGATGGTCGGCTGGCTGTAGATCAGGGGACCATCCTCCAGCTGGAAGATGTCTGCGCCAAGATGCATGGCTCCTGTCTCCTGCACCGGAATATCCCCCTTCAGGATCCGGAGCATGTTCTCGAGGTACTCCGGAAGCTTTGTTCCGCCTCCCGGTGCCGGAACGGTAGCGTCGAAGCTGCCCCCGTTTGATCCATAGAGCGTAGCGATATCGCAGATCGTTGTCAGCGGATACAGAATTCCGGTCGGGTCTGAAGCCCCCATGAGCCACTTCGGATGCTCCGCAAGAAGCTGCCAGTCAATATAGGGCAGAATCTCACTGAGGAAATCCCCTCCCGCTGCCGAAAAAACAGCATCAACCGCGTCCAGGGAAAACAGACTCATCAGTTCCGCTGCCCTCTCCCGGGCACTTCCTCCGCGCAGGTCATCCACACGTACATGCTCTGTTTCCCATACCTTCCAGCCTTGCGCGCGCAGAACCTTCAGGCTGTTCTCAAAGCTCTCGATCTTATGTCCGACACCGGCACTCGGCGCACAGATTCCCACCTTGGCATGGTCCGATAAGAATTCCGGGTAGATCATATTTCCTCCTTCGATTCCCGCTTACGTATATGCATGCGCAGCGTCTGATTCACCTGGGCTGTAACAGGACTGTAATAAAGCAGACAGACCAGCACACAGTAGACCGGTGTCTGCACGAGAAGCTGCATTGCTCTTGTGGGAAGAATTGCATACAGATTGTATCCGTTGATCCATACAAGCCCCGCTGTTGTGACAAAGAGTGTACAGACCACACAGGCGATCACGGTCCCGCTGCACAGCATCAGGATCGCTTTCTTTTTCCCGGTATCCTGCTGTGGTACAAACAGAGCCGGTATCACGCCCCACAGCATGGCAGCCAGTGTGATCAGCGGATTGACCGCATAGCCCTGGATCAGACATCCCAGCAGATCACTGACAAGCCCGCACAGCGCCCCCGCGGCCGGACCAAACCAGATTCCCGCCATAATGCGGGCAGCCACGCCCAGCTGTATGCGCCCGAAGCCTCCGATATTAATCGCAAGAAACCTTGACAGAATCAGATAGATTGCGGCGAGTACCGACAGTGAAACCAATGTATACGTACACCAGACCGTGCGAAATCGCTTTTCAGACCCCATAAAACCTCCATTACGACCTCAGATTAAAATACATTACCACCGCAAAGATGACCATCATGCCGATACACGAAGCCATCAGCGCAAAGGAAAAGTTCCCGGTGATCGGTTCGTAGGCCTTCTCAAGGGTCAGCCTGCGCCTGTTCCAGAAGCCGATCTTCTTCCGCACACGGGCGAAAATGCTTTCTTTCAGAACGGTTCTCCGCACCAGCACAACCATCGCATCGGTACTGACCGCAAGAATCCTGACAGCCATTCCCGCGCCTTTAACAAGAGCATGACTGACGACGGTCAGAATCTGGTTCTCTGCCGGAACAGACAGGATCGCGCCGAAGCATCCGGGAAGCCACTTCGTCAGCAGCGGCCTGTATAGAAGGTTCTCCAGATCCAGTGCCTGCGGCCACAGGTCCGCATACACTCCATCCTTCATCAATACACGCCGGATGAAACATACATAGAGCAATGCACCGATCCCCAGCGAAATCGCGGCTCCCTTCACGCATTCAAAGCTCAGCGGAGCAAATTCCTCCAGCACATTTTCATGTCCTGTCATAAAGGAAGCCAGCAGGTTGAATACCGGCTTCTGTCCAAGCAGGACAAACAGAATCGAAGTTCCGCACACCGCTGTGTATCCGCCAATTCGCATATACCCCTTCGAGGAAGCGTCATATTGCTCCTGAAGGTGCGCGTCACGGTTCTTCTCCACAAAAACGCAGATAAACAGCTTCAGCATGTAAGCAAAGGTACAGCCGCCGGAGATCAGAAAGACCCATTCTATGACGGACAGGATTCCTGCCGCGCCGGCCGTGATCGCCATCCCTTCGCCGGCCTCCTCGATCCCGGCTGTGATTGCCTCATGCAGAAGCGTCTTGCTGGCATATCCGTTAAACAGCGGAACTCCGCCGATTCCGATCACCCCTAAGAAGAACGCCGCCATAAGCGCCCATTTTTTCCGTCCCCAGCCCCGGATCCTGTTCAGATCCAGTGCATGAAGGTTCATCACCACAACGCCTGCCGCACAGAACAGGCACAGCTTCAGCATGGAGTGGTTTACCATATGAAGAAGGGTTCCGCTCATCGCCATGGCCGCATGGCCTTCCAGGGCGGCCATGCCTGACACGGACATCATGCTTTGAGAAGCTTCCTGCCCCCCTGCATGCGCATGCGCAGACAGGTGCTGCGTGTGAAGCAGGATGGTCATGGCGATGCCGGTCAGGATAAAACCGATCTGCGACATGGAGGAACACGCAAGCGTCCGTTTCAGGTTGATGGAGAACAATGCCAGAACGGCCCCGAGGAGCATGGTAATGCTGCCAAGGATCAGGACAATCCATCCGAAGGGGGCACAGTCGCTCATCACCTCCAGGCTTGTCATCAGAATTCCGTAGATTCCCACCTTTGTCAGCACACCTGACAGCAGCGCGGAGGCCGGAGACGGCGCAACCGGATGCGCCTTCGGCAGCCACACATGGACCGGAAACATACCGGCTTTGCATCCGAATCCGATCAGGATGCAGACGCCTGCGGCAAGGATCGTTCCGGACCCGGCGCCCGATGCCTTCACAGCCGCGGGTAACTCTGCATAGGCAAGCGTTCCGGCGGCATGCTGAAGCAGCACGAGTCCCATAAACAGGACAAGTCCTCCGATCACGGCAATAAACAGATAGGTGTATCCGGCCCGCAGCGCCCCATGCGTTTCCTCGTGCATCACCCAGGTAAAGCTGGTCAGCGACAGGATCTCGAAGAACACAAAGGTTGTCATCAGGTCACCGGACAGCATAACGCCCTGCGTCGCTCCCAGCGTAAAGAGGACAAACAGGTAGTAGCGGTTCAGGTGCTCCGGCTCATGATGAAAATATTCAGGAGAAAACAGTGTCGTAAATGCCCACATCAGCGAGGTGACGAGGCTGTAGACCGAGCGGAAGCCGTCGGTCTGAAAAGACAGACCGGTTGAAAAGACATTCCCGATCGAAAGGCTGCCGGCCGCCGTACCCCTCCCCTGCACGGTCCACACCAGGAGAAGAATCGAAAAAGCCAGTTCGACAAAGGTAAAAAGAACCGCAGCCAGGTCCCGGAAGCGCTCGTTCCTGACGCCGATCAGGTAACAGAGGATTCCATACAGGAATGGCAGAAAAACCAGGATTGCAGGAAGCATGTCAGATCACCCCCTTGGATACCTGATCCAGAAACTCCAGTACCGGACCGGAACACATGCCTAGCGCCAGATCCAGAAAAGCAAACAGGCTGATCGGAACCAGCATCTTCCAGCCCGGGTCTGAAAGCTTTTCCTTCTCCCACAGATCCGTCCCCTTCACCGGGAAGAACGCCCTGGCAGAAATCGTCAGCGTATAGATGGCGCAGAAAAATGCCGCCACAACCAGGCAGACGGTTCCGATCAGTCCCCAGACATTCTGTACGGCAGCACCCGCCAGAAGGAGATTCCATTTTGATACAAAGCCTGCAAACAGCGGAATCCCGGACAGAGACAGCGCACCCATCGTATAGCAGATAAAGGTAACCGGCATCTTTCTTCCGGCTCCGTTGATCTCAAAGATATAGTTTTTTCCGCTTCTGTGGATAAATGCGCCCGCACACAGAAACAGACTCATCTTCATCACCGCGTGATACAGCATGTGCACCAGTCCTGCCTGCAGTCCGAAAGGGGTCATCAGCAGAACGCCAAACAGCATATAGCTGAGATTGCTGACGGTGGAATACGCAAGCCTCTTCTTAAAATGGCGCTCCTTCAGGGCTTTTCCCGCGGCATACAGAAGGGTCAGGGAAACTGCCATCAGACCCGTAATCTGTGCCCAGGAGCCGCGGAGGTAATCCGGGCTGAACAGATACCAGGAAAGTCTTGTGACAGCGAAGACGCCGGTGTTGACCACCGCTACTGCATGCAGCAGAGCCGTGACAGGAGTCGGCGCAACGGTAGCCTCCGGCAGCCACCTGTGAAACGGAAAGACCGCCGCCTTCACGCCAAAGCCGAAGAAGCCGAGGATCCACAGCAGCAGAACATAGTTCTGAGACAGTATGCTGTAGGAGTGTCCGCCCCAGACAAATCCGCCTTCCGTGAACATGGTCATCACGACTACAGAGATAAAGGCCAGTGACGCACCGCCGATGACATAGGCCGCGTAGACTCTCCCCGCATACATGGAACTGTGATCCTGATAATGACAGACCAGCGGAATCGTCGCGAGCGACAGCATCTCATAGAATACATACATGGTCAGGATATTGCCCGCAAAAGCGACGCCGAGCGTAATCCCGTACGTCATGATGTAGAAAGCAAAGAATCCGTTTTTATGGCGCGCATGCTCCATGTATTCAAACGCGTACAGCGTCACAAAGGGCCACATGACAGACACCATGCCGGCAAACAGCATCGTCAGACCGTCAACATGAAACAGGATTCCGAAACCGCGTGTAAAGGAAAAGACGCGGAAGGCTTCCAGATCGCCGCCGAGCAGAACACTCCAGACAAGAACGGAGGTCAGACAGACAACCGCTTCACAGAAGAAGCGTCTTTGCCGCTCTGTCGTCTTCCTTCTCCCAAGCAGAAGGATTCCGCCCAGGATCGGGAGCAGTATGCTGATTAATACACCTGCATTTCTCACTGGTTTTCTCCTTAGAATCCTGCTGCCTGAAGAATCTGAACGCCAAAGACGCCCATCACGAGCGATACGCCGCAAAGAAACATCATCGGAACGGTCATCAGCCAGGGAGCCTCATCTCTTACTTCCGGCACCTGAGCGTCCCGTCCCGGGAAGAATGCCTTGAAAACCACCGGGAACAGATAGCCGGCAGTCAGAAGCGCCGAGATCAGGAGAATGACGATCGGAAGAATGCTCAGTAGCTTCATGCCATCGTCTGCGATGCTGAGCGCAATCACCCATTTGCTCAGGAATCCGCCCATAGGCGGTATTCCCACAAGCGACAGGGCCGCAAACAGGAAACACCACATGACGACCGGAATCTGTTTCCCGATTCCGACCAGCTCATCCACATTCCTCTTTCCAAATTTGTAGATGAATACGCCGGCGCACAAAAACAGACATCCCTTCGCGCTGGCATGGCTCATCACATGAAGCAAGGCTCCCCGCAGACCGCCGTCTGACAGAAGCGACAGGGCAAGCAGGATATAGGAGATCTGGCTGACCGTGGAATACGCCAGCCGTTTCTTCATATTCTTTTCCTGAAAGGCCATCATGGATCCCATGAAAATGGTCAGCATGGCAAGCGTCATCCATGTGTACTGCACATAAGTCCCGCGGATAAAATCCGTCCCGACCCCATAATAAACAAGACGGATGATCGCGATCACGCCGGCCTTGGCGATGATGCCGGACAGCAGCGCGGAAGCCGGTGCCGGTGCGATCGGGTGTGCGGAAGGCAGCCACCCGTGCATCGGGTACATGCCGGCTTTCGTTCCAAAGCCGATAATCGCAACCAGAACGGCGGCAAGAAGAACGCCTTCATGCCCTGACACAGCAGCCGGATCCAGGAAGCCGCCCGGACGAAACGAAGGATCCGCGACAGAATAATAATAGACGAAGAACACACCGAACAAGCCCATCAGAGCGCCTCCGATGGAATAGAACAGGTACTTCAGTCCCGCGGCAACCGCTTCCTTTGTCCTCTCATGCAGTACCAGCGGAACCGTGGTCAGCGTTGCCATCTCAAAGCTCAGATACACCGTGACAAGGTTGTCTGACGCGCATACTGCGGTCAGTGCGCCGAGGGAAACATAGAAAAAAGCGAAAAAGACCGGCCGTCTCTCCTCCATCTTCATGTACTCCATCGCATAGAAGGCAGCGCAGGTATACAGGATCAGAACCGCGGCTAAGAAAAACTTTCCCAGCGCATCCAGCGAAAAAGTGAGCGTCACATTTTCAGAAAAAGTAAACAGCGTAACACGCTTTCCGAAAAAGATCGTGCAGATCCCCAGCACAGCACTGGTCAGTGAGATCAGAGCATACCATCTGCAGCGGATGGGATAAGGCCATCCTTTCGGCAGGGATACCGCAATGCCTGCAATCATCGGAAACAGGATTGCACAGATAATCAGCATGTTTCTTCTCTCCCTCTTTTATAAAAACATTCCCAGTCCACGGTAAATGACATCAGAGACCACCCAGGAAAACAATCCCAGGAAAACATTCAGCACCACCAATACGAATCCCGCAAACCCAAAGCCCGCCCGGCTCAGATCAAAAGCGGACCTGCTGTTTGCAGAGCTTTTTGCCTGTTCGTCCGGATCATAATAGATCCGGATGAGGGTCCGTATGAAGTAGAACGCATTCAATACGGAGCTGATTCCCAAAGTAGCAAGAACCGCGAGAATCCTCCAGTGAACTCCGCCAAGCACCACAGCCTGACCAAACATCAGCTTGCTGGCGAAACCGGCAAAAACAGGAATTCCGATCATGGAAAGCGCGCCGGTTGTGAACATCATTCCGGCTGCCGGGTCTCTGTGCGCACTGCCCTGCAGCGCGTGGAACTTCAGGCTGTCTGACGACACCTCTGCCAGATAAGGCGCTGTCAGAAACAGCAGGCTCTTTGTCAACGCATGCGCGAGGATCTGGAAAAGCGCCGCAGCGAATCCCGCTGTCGTCCCGATCCCGATCCCCATATAGATATATCCGATCTGAGCGGCGGAGGAAAATGCGATCATCCGGTTGATGTTCGATGCCCGGATGGCGTTGAAGGATCCTGCAATGATGCCGCAGATCCCAAGGACAAACAGGATCTTCAGAATCGGTGTTTTCTGCATGACATCAATGCCGACAGCCCGGTAATAGATCTTGAACAGCAGGAAAATATATCCCTTGGAGACAAGCGCGCTCAGCACAGCTCCCGAGGTGGGGGTCGCCCATCCGTAGGTATCCGGCATCCAGAAATAGAACGGGAACAGGCCGCTCTTAATCGCGATTCCGATGGTCATGATTCCGACCGCCATCGTAATCGCCGGGATCGCGGCCGGATCGGAGGAGATCTCCCTGAGGCTTTGCCGGATCGGCACCATCAGAAGATGGCCGGAAACATCATACAGGAGCACAATGCCCATCAGAAACAGGCCGCTGCCCATCAGGTTCAGGATCATGTACCGCACGGCGGCCAGTGTTGTTCTTCCGATCTCTCTCACGATCAGGATGCCGCAGCTGGTCAGTGTCAGGATCTCCAGGAACACATATCCCGTAAAGACATCATTGGTCCAGACAATCGCCATCAGGGCTGCCGTAAGCAGATTCAGCAGCGTAAAGTAGAGATTGATCTTGCTCTCATCCATGTCCTTCCGGATAAAATGATACCCTGCCGTCACACTGCAAAGAAGAACCACGGAAAACAGAAGGGCAATCAGTGCCTCCAGGCTCCCGGCGCGAATCTCATTTCCCCACGGCGCGGGAAATTCTCCCATGGTATAAGTGAAGGACGTCCCGGTTTTCAGTGTATAGGCCAGAACGCTCCCTGTCATTCCGATCAGCACCGATTCATATGCAATTGTATAATTTCTCGCCGCCTTCGCGCTCAGCATCATGCACAGAGGGCCTGAAAACAGACTCAGGAGCACGGTAAACAACGGAAAGTTCCATATAAAACTCATCGGTCTTCCTTCTGGTGCTTCGACAGTACATAGATCGTATCCAGATCCAGGGTATGGTAGCGTTTATACAGACGCACACTCAGTGACAGCATCACCGCGGTCACAGACACGGATACCACAATCCCTGTCAGAACAAGTCCTGCCGGAACCGGATTGATATAGCGCTGCGGATCCGTCACTCCGTTTTCGATGATCGGTGCCTTCCGTCCCCTGATGTAGCCCATGGAAGCCAGCAGCAGAAATACTCCGGTATCCATGATATTCATCCCGATCAGCTTCTTGATCAGATTCCTGTGGAAAAGCAGCGTCGTGAACCCGATTCCGAACAGAAGCACGGCAGCCGCCTCTTCATAATTTCCGAGAATATGCGAAATCATGTCTCCTCTCCTCCTGCTTTTCTTTCCTTCTTCGAGAAGCTGTCGTAGTTCACATCCATTCCGATGCTGCCTCTGCGGAAAAGGCTGTAAAACCCGAACATTGTGATGCTGACCACGCATCCCACGGCGATATCCAGAGGAAGAATCATGCCGCCGGAGAAGATTGCTCCCGGCGTTCCCTTCGGAATCGGATTCTCAAGCCCGTTCGCGCCTATGAAAAAGACATATCCCTTCGCGAAGCTGTAAAAGGCCAGCGATACAAAGGTAATCACACTGCACGTCTTCATGTTCAGGAAGCGGTCTGCCGCCTTCATGCCGAATGCCGCAGAGAACAGAATCAAGCCCGCTCCGATGACCGCTCCTCCGGAGAATCCGCCTCCGGGAGAATTCTGCCCGTTCAGGAGTATGTAGATCCCGTAGATCAGAATACACGGCAGAAGGGCACGCCCCATCGTGCGCAGGATCGGATCCCCGGACAGATCGTAGTAGATGTCATTTCGAATCGTATAATAGTCCTCATACCCGGTTCTCTGGTTCTTGCGGTCGATTCTGAGAAGAATCATGACGCAGATCAGGGCTGTAAACAGAACGTGGGATTCGCCAAGCGTGTCAAAGGCTCTGTAGTCCAGAATCATTCCTGCGACCGCATTGACAGCTCCAGTCTCCTCTACTCCCTTTTCAATATAGCGGTCTGACACTTCTGTTGCTCTGGGATTCACTTTTCCGAGCCCAGGCATGAGCGAGACCGTATACAGAAGAACAACGGACAGGAAGATGCAGGACAGAACCGCAACGATATAATAGATTCTCGTATATCGGTTTCTGATCTGTCTGACAGCGCTCAGTTCCCCGGGCTGCTCCATAAACGTGCGGATTCGCTCCTTTGAAAGGCTCTTTCTTTCTTCCCGGTCCGGATCGCTCTCCTCCCAGGAATCGAGAAGCTCCTCGATCGGATCCGTTTCACCGTTGATCCAGGAGCGAAATGTCTCTTTCATCCGTTCTTCTCCTCCCATAACGCATTTTTGGAAGTTGACTTACTTTTCTCTGCTGCCGATTTTGTATCAGAAATCATCTGCTGCGATGCCTCATCCGCACTCTGGACTTCCTCTTTTTCCTCTGCATGAATCTTCTTGAGCGTCATAAGGAACATCACACCGCTCACCCCGGTGCCGACCGCAGCCTCCGTGATGCCAAGATCCGGGCTTTCCATGAGAATCCAGATCACGGCCATGATGGAGCTGTACGCCATAAAGATGATGACCGACTGCAGGAGATCCCGGATCACGTTGACCGCGATCGCGCAGACGATCAGGAGCAGCAGAAGAATGACGGTTAGTATCTCTCTCGGCGTCATAACGCTTCCCTCCAATTCTTACACGCTGCCTCTGTCCTGATCCGGATCTGTCCGCATCTTTCGTACATGGCTGCCGATATCCGGATTCGTATTGATCTCCACCATACTCAGAAAATGGGTGCTTGTCGGTGATGTAAGCCACATAAAAATAATCAGAAGCAACAGCTTCCCGGTGTCGAAGCTCCAGCCGGAGGCAATCATCAGGGACAGAACAATCAGCAAGAGCCCCATCGTATCGCCGATTCCGGCCGCGTGCATCCGGTTCAGAACATAGCCAAACCGGAAGATTCCCACCGTCTCCAGAACAAAACACAAGATCCCGGCTGTCAGAATGACAGCGACGATCCAGAATCGAATCCACTCACCCATGAGACTCCTCCTCACTGCTGCCCGGCTGTGCCCCATCCGGGGCGGATGCGGTGCCTCCCGCGTCCTGATCCGGCCGCTTTCTGTTATAAACAGAAGTCAGAATCAACACGGTCAGCAGACTGATCATCGCGTAGATCAGGGAGATATCAACCAAGTATCCTTCCTCCTGCCGCCGGGACAGGATCGCGATCGTACAGATGACCAGAGTTCCGATCATATTGATGCACAGAATCCGGTCTGTAATCCGCGGGCCGATGATGCTCCGGATCAGCATGCATCCCATCAGGATGCCAAGCACGATCAAAGCGCCCAGGTATAGATATTGATATGCTGTTTCGACTGACATGCCGTCTCTCCTCGTATCTTATTTCTTCCCTTCCTCCAGCCTGACCCGCCTGAGCAGCTTCACAAAAGAGGATTCCTCAATTCCTTCCGCATACTCAAGCCTCAGGCAATGTACCAGAAAGTGCCCGTCCTTCATCTGAACCGTGACGGTCCCGGGCGTGAGCGTGATGGAATTCGCCAGGACAACATTCTGGAACTCCGTAGGCAGATGGGAGTCAAACGCAATCAGAACGGGATCCGGTTTCGCGGACGGACTCAGAATCAACCGGATCACACTCAGGGAGGCTATGATGATCTCCCGCATCAGATTGATCAGGTATACGACAGCCAGCGGCAGATATCGCAGAACCGTCCTCTCGCTGAAAGCCGTATACCCAAAGGCAAAGTGCGCAAACAAAAAAACAGCCACTGCAATCAGAACGCCCAGAAGTACGAGTTCCAGGGTAACGCGGCCGTTCAGAATGATCCATAAAATGAAAAACACTGTAAACATGATATGCCTCCGAGGAGAGTTTAGCATGTCTATTCCCCGGAGGCAATAAGAATCATAGGCTGCCCTGCAGTGTGCGCACTTTACGCTTTGTAATGTCAAGCTCCTCCGGCATCTGGCTTCTGACAGACAGCCTCAGGGTGGTCTCATCGAACGTCAGGCGTATGATCGCCGCGGCCAGTGCCTCCTGGTAGCGTATCTCCAGTTCCAGCTCGTTCGCAAGGACCCATTTGCCCGCGGCGTAATAGGTGCCGTCCGAAAGAACGCTCTTTCTGTATTTTCCGTCCAGTCCGATGTTAAGGGTCTGCGTCAGGGAACCCTTCCCGTCTTTCTTTTTCTGCTGATATGTGATCATGAGCTGATTCTGTGCAATCTCAAATGTGATGGTCTGCACAGACCACTCACTGTGTCCGAAGTGTCCCTCCCCTCCGATGAACTCCTCCAGGGAGATTCCCGACGGGTTGTCGATCCGGAATGTTTTTCCGTGCAGCAATGGCTCCGACCAGCTCTGCCGGATCGCCCAGGGAGCAGGAATCTCCAGCTTGTTCAATTTCTTCTGGAGCTTTCTCCATGCTTTGGGGTTCTCCTCCAGCGCCTTCTCTTCCATCCGGTCCACCAGGATGCTGTCGAACAGACTCAGCTGTTTCTCCGTATTCACAGCGGCCGCTGTCATGATCATGAAAGCATCCTTTTCGGGGATCACATATCCGTACTGCCCGTACAAACCGTCCGCCCGCCAGGAGTCGTTGTAGGGATTGCACCAGCACTGGTAGCAGTATCCCAGCTTCCAGTGCTCTGTCTGCGGCGCATAGACCTCATTGTCGGTCTCGATCTGCTTCCGGAAAGCGCGGTCAAACCATTCCTCCCGCAGAAGTCTTTTCCCTTCCCAGACACCGCGCTGCGACAGAAAGGCGATAAATCTGGCAAGGTCCTCCGTGCGCATATGGTATCCCCAGCCGCCGGCTTCCACCTCGCTGTAGGGCACATCCGGGTCCACGACTCTGTCTCCCATGGTGGAACAGTAAACGTCCTTGATGCCCAGCGGATCAAACAGTCTCGGCGTCAGGAACTGCGTCAGACTCTGGCCGGTCTTCTTCAGAAGAATCAGGGAAAGAAGATCCGTGCCGGTGGTATTGTACTGAAACATGGTATGGGGACGGTAGACGAATTCCTGCGCGAAGAAAGCCTTCACCCAGTTTCCGCCATACGCCTCGATATCGTCCGTGGTCAATTCCGCCGCGTGTCCGCAGCTCATCGTCAGCAGGCTCTCGATGTCCGCAAGCGCCAGATTTTCTGATATCTTCTCCGGAAGCTCCTGCGGGAACAGATCCACCAGCTTCTCATCCAGCGACAGGATGCCTTCCTGCTCGGCGAAGCCGATCGCAATCTGGGTAAATGTCTTGGAGAAGGAATAGATAATATGCCGTGCATCCGGAGAATAGGGATGATACCATCCTTCCGCGCAGACCTTCCCGTGTCTTACCAGCATGAAGCTGTGCAGCTGAATTCCGGAAGCATAGCACTCTTTCAGAAATTCTCTGATATCCTTCGACCGGATTCCCACAGATTCCGGTGTGACTCTCTCAAAATTCATCCTCTTCGCTCCTTTCTCCGTGATCCCCCAGGCGAATCCCAGGCCGCCGCCGATCAGATCACTTGGCTATTCCCTTTGCTGTTTCGCTTCTTCCTTCTCTCATCGATATTCCGGCATCCAGTCCTTGTGCGCTTCAAAAAGCTCATCACACATCGAGACAATCTCATCGATTGTCAGTTCCGAGGAGGCATGCGGATCCAGCATCACAGCCTGGTACACCGCATCCTTTTTCCTGGTTCTGGCTGCCTCAATCGTCATCAGCTGCACGTTGATGTTCGTCCGGTTGAGTGCGGCACACTGTTCGGGAAGATCTCCGATGACCGTCGGCTGAACGCCGTTGCGGTCAACAAGGCATGGGACCTCCACGCAGGCATTGTGCGGCAGATTTGTAATCAGGCCGCGGTTCAGGACGTTTCCGCCGATCATGACGGGATGATTTGTCTCCATCGCCTCCATGATGTGGCTGGCGTACTCCCGGGACCTTTCATGTTTCAGTTCCTGATTCTTCGTCAGCTCATGCCCCCGCTCCTTCCATTCCTCAATCTGGTGAATGCATCTGCGCGGATATTCATCCAGCGGAATGTTGAAGTTTTCAATCAGCTCCGGATGACGCGTCTTAATGAAATAAGGCGTATACTCGGCATTGTGCTCACTTGACTCCGTGATGTAGTAGCCAAAGCGCAGCATCAGCTCCAGGCGCACCATGTCACCGTGCCGGCCGGTCTTCTGATAAAGGTCATATTCCTGCCGCATGCGCTCTTCCCACTGTCCGGGAAGCGGTTCCCCGTTCGTCAGCATCGCCTTTCGCTCTTCAAAGGTGCCGATGTCCAGCTTTCCTGCATTGTACAGTCGGGCTCTCCTCTTGATCTCCGGATACAGGTCGACTCCGTCCCTGGAGCATTCCAGAAGCCATGCCTGATGATTGATTCCGGCAATCTTGTATTTCACATGATCATCGTATCCCATGCAAAGCTCATTCAGGAGCGTGGGCGCACAGACCTGCACACTGTGGCACAGCCCGACGGTCTTCACATTGGTCAGACGCAGCATCGCCCCTGTCAGCATTGCCATGGGGTTTGTATAATTCAGAAGCCATGCATCCGGACAGACCTCTTCCATATCCTGTGCGAAGTCCATCATGACCGGAATGGTGCGAAGGGCGCGGAACACTCCGCCCACCCCCAGCGTATCCGCAATCGTCTGCCGCAGGCCATACTTTTTGGGGATCTCAAAGTCCGTGATCGTACAGGGATCGTATCCGCCAACCTGAATGGCGTTGACAACATAGTGCGCGCCCGCGAGCGCTTCTTTCCGCTGAGCAGTGCCCAGATACTTGCTGATTTTCGCCTTTGCCCCATTGTTGCGGTTGATCGCCTCCAGCATGGCCGCAGACTCATCCAGGCGGACCGGATCGATGTCATAGAGTGCGATATCGCTGTTTTCCAGTACCGGGGTCATCATACAATCCCCGAGAACATTTTTCGCAAAAACGGTGGAACCCGCTCCCATAAAAGTAATCTTCGGCATATTCTTTTCCTCCTGCCCTGCATGGATATTCCTTTTCTGCAAGTACGCCGATGGCGTACCTGAGCACCAGACTCCTTACCTTGCCTTCGCTGTGATCACAGCCCGGACGGCTTCTCCCGGAGGGCTCTGCCAGCTCCAGTAAGGCCGCTTCCGGGTGCAGAAGCGCTCCATCAC
This sequence comes from uncultured Lachnospiraceae bacterium, assembly GCA_902799015.1. Lineage (GTDB taxonomy): Bacteria > Bacillota > Clostridia > Lachnospirales > Lachnospiraceae > Porcincola. Next base: position 22,422 of record CADBZI010000011.1, read on the forward strand.
TGCCATCTGTGTCCCCCCGTGGGCTACGATCAGAAGATCCCGGCCCCCTTCCGACAGGACCTGGGCGGCGAGACTTTCAAAGCGTTCTGTCACGCGCTTCCTGAACTGTTCCAGGCTCTCTCCTCCCGGCACCGGGCCCTCGCACATGGAATCCACCCAGCGTCTGTACTGCGGATCCGACGCCATCTCATCCGCGCTTCTGCCTTCGAAGATTCCAAAGTCCATCTCCCGAAATTCCGGGATCACGATCTGTTCCGCATCCGGAAAGAGCAATGCCGCAGTCTGTCTGGCACGAAGTGCGGGAGAGACGTAGACGGCATCCCGCGTCCGTTCTCTTTCTTCCGCATCCGGAAAGAACGGCCGGATTCTCTTCGCCTCCTCTTTGACGATGGGCAGATCACTGCTCCCCTGATATCTCTTTTCGATATTGTACTGTGTGAAACCGTGCCGGAACAGATACAGCCGCGCTGTACCGGGCAGGTTCTCCCCCGGAGCCCCCTCCTCCGCTATCAAGGAGAGGGATAATTGTCTGCGCTCCATCAGCCTCCTGCCTCCCCGGGCTTTTCCCCTTTGATCACCTCGGGAATTCCATAGAACACCCGGACAACACATTCAGCACGCTGCGCGAGAATCGACAGCAGGTTCCCCTGCTTCTCCCGCAAAAGACGCAGCGGTCCATCCATCGGAACAATTCCTGCCCCTGTCTCCGAGGCAGTCATGATCTGTGCCTGCCGGCACAGACTGTCAGCCAGTGCCTGCAGCGCAGCCTCATCCATCTGGCCCAAGACCTGCTCCTGTACCTCCGTCAGCAAAACGCAAGGGCCGTCTCCCCGGTTCTTTTGCTGCGCAAGCATTTTCGCATAAGCACTTTTCCCGCTGTAAGCGGGTCCTATGATCAATATCATACCATCTTCCCATGCTCCTTATGATGCCTGACGATATCCGCATCATAGGATGCCAGAGTCAAAAGTGTCTCCGCCTTTGGCCCTTACATCATCAGATTCGTCAGAGAAAGGACTGCCAGCATCCAGATCTCCGCCTTCACCAGGAACCATCCATTCAAGTCGCCGGACAGTCCGCCGAACTTCTCAGCTGCAGTTTTTCTCAGAGAAAGCCACTGCCCGCCGGCAAAAAGGAGCATCAGAACCGCCTGCGCGAAGCATTTTCCTCCGCCCAGAATGCCTCCTCCTGTCATCATGATGACAGCCGTCGTCAGAAACTCTCCTGTCAGCAGATACACACACTTCTTCCGGTCTGCATGACTTCGAAATGTGTGGGCCAGCCCCGTCTCCTTTGCCAGCGGAAGAATCGAAACCGCAAGGGCTGACAGACAGCGGCTCACCACAAAGGAGCAGCCAAACAGCAGCATCTGTCCGCCCGATGCGCGAAGTCCCGCTGCAAACCCAAAGCTCAGAATCAACCAGATTCCGAAGCGGATCACTGCAAACGCGCCGATATGCGGATCTTCCAGAATCTCTCTCCTCTTTTTTGCGTCTGCAAAAGAGGAAAGCGCGTCACTGACATCCGCGTATCCGTCCAGGTGGATTCCGCCTGTCACAAGGACGGGGATTGCTGTCACAAGTGCCGCCGTCAGAACCTTCGGGGCACAGAATCTGACCGCCGCATAGATCCATACAGCCTCAAGGCATCCGATCAAGGCGCCGACCAGCGGAAACGCCGCCAGAAGATAACGCATGTTATCTTCGTCCCATCTGACAGCAGGCACCGGCAAAGCGGAAAACATGGAGAATGCCACTATTATCGTTTCATAGATACGTTTCATTTACTTCCTCTGTCCGGGAGCCTTTCTTTTCACAGCCAATCCGCACACCATCTCGATCACCGTGTCTGACAGGGTGCACAGCTCCTGATTCACTTCACCGACCAGTCTCTGATAGCGTTTTGTATCCCCCTCCCAGACGCATCCCGCGCGGTTGACTTCATCGGACACAATGATCAACTCGTTCGAGCCCGACGCAAGTTCTTTGACTCCGGTAAGAATCCTTCTCTTTGCCGCATCAACATCCTCTTCTGCCGTTTGCCATCCCCCGTCCGGGAACAGTTCGTTTGCCGCAAGCGTTCCGATTCCTTCCAGGAGCACATTGCAGCCTGGTGGAAAGTCTCCGGCAGCCAGGTCAGACACGCGGGGACACTCAATGGTTCGAAAGCCTCTTCCGCTGCGTTTTTCCCGATGCCTTCTCACACGCGCAAGGCTCTCCTCATCCGCAGCGATCATGGTCGCGAGATAGATCTTTTCCCCCGGTACGTGATCCAGGCACTGCTCTGCATATTCACTTTTTCCTGAACATGAACCGCCGATCACCAATGTTATCATGACGAATGCCTGCTCAAAGCTCCCTGTATTGCCTGACGCCGCCTTCCCCGAACAAAACGCTTTCTTTGTAAACCGACAGTGCCATGTCAAGCATCGGCATCGCCAGTACCGCCCCGGTCCCCTCTCCCAGATGCAGGTTTCCGGTGATCAGAGGCTTCTTGCCAAGCGCCTCCAGAACAGTCCCAGCGGCCGGCTCCGAGGATCTGTGGCTGGCCAGTATCGCATCCGCACATGCGGGGCAGATCCTGACAGCAGCGAGCGCAGCCACACTGCTGACGAAGCCATCGATCAAAACCGGGATCTGACAGATCCATCCCCCAAGGTACAGTCCGCACATGCCAAGCAGATCAAAGCCGCCGACGCTTCTGAGAACCTCGATGGCATCCGGTGCCGTTTCGCTTCCCGGGCTTTTCTTCACGGCCTTCTGCCTTGCGTCTGCCTGTCCTGTGTCTGCCTGTCTTGTGTCTGCCTGCCTGATTCCTTCCTCCCGGAAAGAGAATCTTCGGTCAAAACCGCTCCTGCGGATCGCACCCTGGACGACCTCGATCTTGTGCCGAAGGCCCTCTTCGGTGAGTCCGGCCCCTTTCCCCGTCATCCGCGCCGGATCCGCGCCGAGAAGGACACAGGCGCAGGCGGAAGCCGTCGTTGTATTTCCGATCCCCATCTCTCCCGCCCCGAGAAGCCGGTACCCATCTTTGCTCAGCTTTTCGGCAAGATCGATCCCTGTCAGGATTGCTGCCTCAGCCTGCTGTCGGGTCATTGCATTCTCACGGAATATGTTGCCTGTCCCGTTCGCGACTCTGCGATTCAGAATTCCGTCCGTTTCCGAAAAGTCCTTCATTCCCATATCCACGGGAATTACATCCGCCCCGGCCTTTGCTGCCATTCTGCAGACAGCAGTCTTCCCCTCTGCCATGCGCCGGGCAACAATGCCTGTCACCGAGCTGTTGGTCTGGGCAATTCCCTCTGCGGTCACTCCATTGTCCGCGCAGAAGATCACAACCGCTTTTTTATCCAGGGAAACATCCGTACACAGGGTAAGGCCGGCAATCTGCGCGATCTGATCCTCCAGAAGGCCAAGCCCGCCCAGCGGGTGCTGTACCTGATTCCATCTCATCTGTGTGAGATGATAGATCTTCTCATAGTCGGATCTGCTGCGTCCTTCTGCTGCCATCCTGATACGCTTTGCTAACACTTTTTGCGTCATTCCTTTTTTTCTTTCCCACCGTCCTGAGAGGCGGGCCCCTCATTGAGGTTGTCTGTCCCTGTCTGCCCTGCTGTATCCCCTGTATCGAATGTCCCGCCTTTCACCGTCTGCAAAACAGACAGTCCGGCGGCAATCCGTCAGGAAACCGTAAAGAGCTTCTCACCGGAGCAGGATCAGGAGCCGTATCCCGATCCCGGCTGCAAACACACAGCTTCCCGCGATCCACATCAGTCTGACACTGCGGGAGATATCCTCTGCTTCCACCGGCCGGTCGTTGTCTCCGATCCAGGGCTTTTGATGAAGCCTTCCAAAATAGGATGCGGGTCCCGCAAGGGCAATATGCAGGGCTCCGGCACAGGCGGATTCCGTCTGTGCCGCATTCGGGCTTGCATGTTTCCTTCTGTCTCTTCGGAAGATCCTCCAGGCATTCGGCCCGTCCGAGGAAGGGTCCGCACATGCTGCCGCAATCCAGCCAAGCGCCGCGATCCGGCTTGGCAGATAATTCGCGATGTCATCGAGCTTTGCAGCCGCTGCGCCAAAATACAGATACCGGTCATTCCGGTATCCGATCATACTGTCCATGGTGTTAATGGCCTTATAAGCCAGCGCCAGCGGCGCTCCTCCGATCAGCATATAAAGAAGGGGCGCGATGACGCCGTCCGAGGAATTCTCCGCCACCGTCTCCACACAGGCTCTGATGATACCTGCCTCATCGAGACTGTCTGTATCCCGTCCGACAATTCTCGCCACCTGCCTTCTTGCCGGATTCAGAGGATCCTCTTTCGGAGCAGCGCTGTCACCGGAGACAGAAGCCGGTGCATCTGCAGTTGGTGCATCCGTCCCTTCCGCGGTACGAATTGCATCCTTTCGTTTCAAAGCCGCCTTTACCGCCCGCGCCTCGTTTGCGAGCCCCCTGGCTGCAAGCGCCTGCGCACACCAGATGCTCTCAACCGCAAAGAAAAGCGCCGGATGGATATGCCAGGACAGCATGCACACAGCACCGGTAAGCACAAAAACACAAGGCGGCAGAAGCGCCGCGAGAATCCGTCCGCCCGCAAGCTCGCCTTTTTCGCCTGCAGGGAATCTGCTCCGGAGAAAATGCTCCATCCGCCTGATGCAGCTTCCCATGATCACCACCGGATGCGGAAGCTTCACAGGATCAGCGAAGATCAGATCCAAAACACAGCCGCATACGATGGCACCGGTCAGGAGCATGCTGTGAGACATCGCTTCGTGCAGCATCAAGGTTCTGTCTCCGTGATCACATTTCCACTGCCGTCCACAGGCTCTGCGCTCTCCAGCAGATAAGCGAGTCCCTCCTTCAATCGCGGCAGATAGAAGGATGCGCTGTGCTCTCCGTTATCGATCTCGAACCGGAATGGAATCTGCAGTTCAAAAAGGTGTCTTCCCATCATGATGTGATCCAGATCAAAACTGTACATGTCGTGACTTCCACACAGGATGAAATGGCGGAATTGCCCAAGCGCATCCGCGTCCATCTCTAGGAAGGTCTTCCATGCACCTGTGAACCGCAGCGCGCCGTAAATGTCAAGAACGCCTCCGTACAGCTCCGGATGATTCAGCGCATTCAGATAAGCACCTCCGCCGCCCATGGATTCCCCGGCGAGGAATCGATATTCTCTGCTGTCCACGGTCCGAAGTGTGCGGTCCACTTCCCGTACCAGGTCTTCATTGAGCATCTGTGCATAGGCACCTGACCACCAGCCGGCTTTCTGCGGATGTCCGTCTGACGGGAATATCATGATACACAGAGGAATCTCTCCTTCCGAGATCCCTTCGTCCAAAAGCCCGGGCACGCCGGCGATCTCAAAGGACTTTCCGGTAGAACCGTATCCATGCAGCATGTATACGACAGGATAGCGCAGATCCGACTCATAGTACCCTGCCGGGAGATATACCCCGTAAGAAATCTCCTGCCCTTTTAAAGCCTTTGAGGAAAAAGACGTCTGATAGTATCTTTCCTGACTTCTTTGCGGATCCTCCGCTGTCTCTTTCTTCGCTTCAATCTGAATCGGTCCCGCATACCATCCGCCTGCGCCGCTTCCGTTGCACACGCGCACGGCGATGGTATTGATGCCGGCATCCAGCAGATCATCCGGAATCTCATAGATTCTCTCCTCATCCCAGGGGTTGGTGCCGTCATAGCTTCCGCCCTCATCCGGAATTCCGGTCTGTCCGACGCGCGTGCCGTTGATGTAAACCTCATCCGCCTCATCCATCATGCCGGCATTGATCTGAAGCGAAGAGCGTTCAAACGCTTCCGGCACCTCAAACTCTCTCACATACCAGGCATAGCCGGTATAATAAGCATTCCCGTCCAGACACGCGGCAAAGTTCTCCGTCCACCAGTCCATCCCGGGCTGTACGACATCCCAGGTCCTCCAGTCGGCAGCCAGGATCTCTTCCACGTTTGAGGCATCCGTATCCGGATCCTGCTTCCGGATCGCGTCCGCCGTGTAAAAATACCAGTTTCCCATCAGGTCGATGCTGCGTTCTCCGCCTAAAAGGATCGTCTCTTTTGCGCGATACTCCGTCTCGGTCTCAGCAAGCGCCTCCTGTTTCGTATCGTCTGTGTAAAATGCGTCTGAGAATCCTTTCAGGGAGCGCTCCAGATGATCGGTCCAGCTCCCATACTGTACCGAATCCTGTATTACATACTCAAAAACGGAATAGTCCCATGCCTGGGGACTGTCCGGATCATACAGACTGTCGCTCCGGTACAGAGACGCAAGATCGGCGGAGCCCTCCTTCTCCCAGGAAAGCGCATTTCCCCCGTCGCAGTCAAGATAGGTGTAATAGCCGCGCAGCCATTCGGTATCCACACCGTAGGCAGCAATCTCCGGCTTCAGCATGCTGCAGACACTGCCATACTCCTTCAGAAAGGGGTTTTCCTTGGAGACAAAGTCTCCATCGTGGCTGGCAATTGCCCCAAAGCAGTCAGGCTTCTTCTGTATCTCCCCATTTGCAGCGCCATATCCAAGCAAAAAGGCAAGATACCCTCCTGTCTTTGTACCGATGATCCCCCGGTGCGCGGCATCGGGAATCACGGAATACTCCTGCTGCATGGCCGCAATCATCGCATCCGTCTGCGCATCGAGCCGGGTTTTGTCCGAAAGCTCGACAAACGCGAAGATCATCTCCTCGATCTTCTGCTCTGCTTCCAGCGTTCGGATCGTGTCAATGGTCCCGTCCTCCAGATAATCCTGTGCGCTGTATCCGTCCTGAGGCATAAAATAAACACAGGGATACTGCCGGCCGGAATCATAATCCCCCGGCAGCAGCACGTAGATCCTCTGCCCCTCCCCGCAGGTCAGCTCTGTCAGGCCATCCCCTTCTGCAAGGATGCGCGCAGGAAACAGCAGCATGCCAAACATCAGGATCACCCATAACCTGTTTCTTGTGCACATTCTCTGTTTCCCCCGCTGATCTTTAAAACAGCTGATTGATGTATTCTGTCAGAGCTTCTCTGTTATAGAAGTTTTCCGGCTTTACAATCACACAATCCGGTTCCACTCCGGTATCCGTATTATAGTAGGAGCCATTCTTCAGGTAGGATATCCTTTTCGGCGAAGAAATATGGAACAAGGTTCCGTAAGCCGTAGTGATCGGAAGGACCGCGCAGCTTCCGCCTCCTGTTTTCCTGCCGATCAATGTGACACGTCCGGAGGACTGGAACACACTCGGAACCAGATTGCCGCAGGAGAAGCTGTAGGGGCCGATCAGGCAGAACAGCTTCTTGTCCCGGACGGTATCCTTTTCATCAAACACTCCGTCAAGATTGATGTCTGCCCGATAAGTGGCGGTTGAAGCCGCACCGGTCATTGCGCTTGTGGTAATCAGGGAAGCCTCTCCGAGAAACCATGCGCAGACAATGGCAGCAGCATCAACGGCACCGCCGCCGTTCAGGCTCAGATCAATGACAACATTCTCAATCGGGCTGTTTTCCCTTGTAATCTGCTCATGCGCGTAGATCATCAATGCCGCAGTTTCCGCAGATTCGGAAGAAGGATCCGTTTCCACATCTACCTCCCCTGTGTAATAGGTATCCGCATTCACCTGCATGACAAAATGATCAAAGGTAATGTAGGCCGTATTCCCCACCTCTTCATATGCCTCGATTGCATGATCCGCGTTTTCTCTTGCCTGAAAGTACATGCTTCCGGTTTCATCGTCTCTGCGCGAGGACAGTCCTGTGCCGCCGATGGACTGCACTTCGTCAGTCAGATAGGACGAGAATAGGTATTCGGAATGCATGTCATCCAGATAATAATTGATGAAGTCCTCAAGTGCACCGTCCTTCACATTCGGATCTGTGCTCATCAGATCTTCCTTATAGCCGATTTCCGCAAAGAACCGGTCAAAGCTGGCGATATTATGGATGTCCTTCAGCCCATAAAGATAATCCAGTGCCAGACACAGTTCACAATAGCTGTACCAGGCAAGTTCCTCACTCATCAAAGCACTCGGCGCGGAATAATAATAGGATTCTCCAAGCGGGGTAAAGGATTCGTTCCTGACTCCCAGTGCATATTCATCTGCGCAGTAGACTGCTTTGGTATTAAAAAGAAAATGCTCTCCGCATACATTGCTGAGCAGAAAGTCTGACAGTGTCTGCAGCGGAAGCAGATAAAGCCCTTCTTCCTCATTCCAGTAAAGAGGAATCTGGTAAGCGGCCAGATCCAGCTCGATCTCTTTTCCATACCGGTCGAAAGAACCCTTTTCGATCCGCTCAAGCAGAATCGGATTCCCATCCTCGTCTATGTAAGTATCGGAAACGCTGTCCAGAAGAGAACTGTCTCTTTTGAGATGAATGAACGCGTCATAATCCTCGAACGTGATCGTCTCCTTCTGGAAATCGATCAGCATGGAATATCCGCTCTCTCTGGTCACCATGGCAACATCGCCGTCCGTTTCCAATGTCAGCTGATACTTGTTCCATTCTGAGCCAAACATGTCGTACATGATGTCAACCCAGTCGGAAAGATTGATATAAGGCAGGTCTTTGACATCATTGATGAAATAAACCGGATAGGAGTATTCATTCTCTATGTCGTAGAAATAAAACGGCATGTCTTCTTTTGTGACAGACACACTGTCGCTGTTATTTTCGATCTCCGTTTCCATGCCGGCCGGATCTACCCCCGGAAGCATCTCCTCTGTAACCGGTTCTGTTTCTGATTCTATTTCCCCCAAAAACTCTGTCTCTTCCAGAGCCTCGGCAGATGCGGCAGCCGAACATGATCCGGCGGCCATTACAGCCGTCAATGCCATCGCCAGAATGCGCTGAAAAGTAATCCTTTGTTTTTTCATTTGATTCCTCCAAAGAGCTGTGTCAAAGAGTAAAAGCAGGATCTTCTGACCCCTTGATTATCCTATGATTAACCCGCCATGCTTCTGTGCCAGTGTGCGTACCTTCTCCCAGGACAGATCCGCTGTGGAGGCACCCAGGAATAAGGTGCTGTAGGAAGCCGCGCAGCAGGCCATCGCGCAGGCTTCTTTTTCAGAATATCCTTTCACAATTCCCGTAAGGAAGGATGCCACAAAGCAGTCTCCCGCTCCTGTCGTATCCAGCGGATCTACCTTCATTGCGCTCACCCAGCCTGTGTAGGTTGATGCGTCCATGTAGATTCCGTCTCCGCCGCACTTGATGAGAACATTCTTCACACCCAGCTGCCGGAAGGCAGCTGCTGTCTGTTCCGGTGTGTCTGTACCGGTCAGCGCCTGTGCCTCGTACAGGCTGGGAAGAAAATAATCAATCTGCGGAAGCAGATGGCGGATTCCGTCGAGTCCCAGCTGGTATTTGTCATAGACCGTATCCGCGAAGACCAGGATCCCTCTCTTTCTGGCACGGGCAAGATAGTCTTCCAGACCGTCCCGCTCCAGATTATCCAGTCCGTACAGGCTTGCAAGCGTAATTGCCTGAACTCCCTCCGGAATCGGATCCGGGAGGTCTTCCATCCGGATCTCGCGCTCTACCCCGGTCGCTGAGAAGATTCTTCTCTCTCCATTGCGGTCGACAAGAATCATGGAAGTTCCGGTTCTCGCGCCTTCCCGCACGCAGACCCGGGAGGTATCGATTCCCTGCTGCCTGAGGGTCCCTTTCAGCATCTGGCCGGTGCTGTCCGCCCCGACGCAGATCACCAGACCGCAGTCCATCCCGAGCCGTTTCAGGTAAACGCCCTGATTGACCGCATCCCCCCCGAGCTGGATTCCGATCTCCTCGATGCTCTGTTTCTCCTGCCAATCGTCCTCTTTGCTGACAGGTCTGGCTGTGATATCGATCACCGCAAGTCCGATGCACAATACATTCATTTCCATTTCCTCCTGAATCTGTGGCAGCTTCTCAGAATTGCTTCTTTTCCTGAACAGGCTCCCGAAGCACAGCGGCATGAAATGCGCCGACTCCGTAACCTGCCTGATGAACCGTGCTGCGGATGACGGATTCCTCAACCGGCTCTTTTGAGCGGATCAAAGCTTTCTTTGTGTCAATCCTGACCTCCGCCCACACGCCGTCCAAAGCATTCAGTGCATTTTCCACTTTTGCGGCACACCTGTCACAGGTCATCAGCGTAATCTCCGCCTCAGCCCGATAGGGATAGTGCGCTTTGTTGCGGTCAGCGCTGCCGGTTCTTTTCACGCCCTGCTGTATAGGGCCGCAGCAGGCACTTCCTTCCTTTGCGCGGCGCCAGGTCCGGAATACCGCATATCCCGCAAGCGCGGCCAGCAGCGCAATCAACACCATATTCGTCAGGTTCATCCGCGCTCCTTTCCGGTTCCGTCCGGCGTCTTTTTTTCAAGGACAGACTGTGCGCAGGAGGAACAGTCTCCCCCGCAGCCCAGACAGCTTCTGCCCTTTTTCCGGTTTGACACAATGATCCACACCGCCGCTGTGAATGCGGCCAAAAGAAGAACAATCAAGATAAGATCAATCAGATGCAATTGCTTCTATCCTTTCCGGAAACATGTTTTCAAAGAATGATGGTCAGCAGCAGGTGGAACACAAAGGTAATGACCCAGGCGATGACGCACTGTCCCACAGCAACACCAATTGCCCAGAGATTGCCCATCTCCCGCCGGATCGAGGCGATGGCGGCAACGCAAGGCGTATACAGAAGGCAGAAGACGAGGAGTCCGGCCGCCTGTACACTGCTCATGACAACCGCTGCTCCCTGCCCGGGCCCAAAGAGCACTCTCAGGACGGATACCACACTTTCCTTGGCCATGAAGCCTGAGATCAGCGAGGTTACAATCCTCCAATCTCCCAGTCCGATCGGGCGCATGACAGGTACCAGAAGACCGGAAATCGCTGCCATGATGCTGTCCGCGGAATCCTCCACCAGGGACAGACTCAGGTTGAAGCTCTTCAGGAACCAGACGATCACCGTGGCAATCAGAATCACAGAGAAAGCCTTCTGCAGAAAGTCCTTCGCTTTTTCCCACATCAGCTGCAGCGTAGACCGGACACTGGGCAGCCTGTAATTGGGAAGCTCCATGACAAAGGGAACCGCTTCTCCTTTGAACAGTACACCTTTGTACAGGCAGGCAAACAGGATGCCGCACACAATTCCCAGCAGATAGAGACCGATCATGATCGGTCCGCCCTTTCCCGGGAAAAATACGCTGACAAAGAACCCATAGATCGGCAGCTTTGCTGTGCAGCTCATAAATGGCGTCAGGAGAATCGTCATCTTTCTGTCCCTGTCGCTGGGCAGCGTCCGCGTCGACATCACCGCGGGTACGGAGCAGCCGAAACCGATCAGCAGCGGGACAATACTCCTTCCCGAAAGGCCGATCCGCCGCAAAAGCCGATCCATAAAAAATGCGACACGCGCGATGTATCCGCTGTCCTCCAGCATGGACAGGAAGAAGAACATGACGACGACAATCGGCAGGAAGCTCAGGACGCTTCCGACCCCCTCGAAGATCCCCTTTATGATCAGACTGTGCAGCACCGGATTGGCGCCTCCCGCAGTCAGGGCGGCATCCACATAGTCCGTCAGAGCGCCGACCCCTGCCTCCATCAGCTTCTGAAGCCACGCCCCGATCACATTAAAAGTCAGATAGAACACACATCCCATGATCAGGATAAAGAAGGGAAGCGCCGTCCATTTTCCGGTCAGGACACGGTCGATCTTCTCAGACCGGATCCGCTCTTTGCTCTCGCCCGGTTCGATCACGCTTTCCTCGCAGACCTTTTCAATGAAGGCAAAGCGCATATCCGCAATCGCCGCGCTCCGGTCCAGGCCGCGCTCACTTTCCATCTGCAGCGTGATATGCTCCAGCGTCTCCAGCTCGTTCTGATCCAGCTGGAGCTGTTCCAGGATCATCGGATCCCCCTCCATCACCTTCGTTGCGGCAAACCGGAGCGGAAGGCCTGCCATCACGGCATGGTCCTCAATGAGGCTCTCCACAGCGTGAAGGCTCCGGTGAACGGCTCCTCCGTTTTCATCCGGCAGACAATAATCCTGTCTTGCAGGCTTCTCCCGGTATTTTGCGATGTGAATCGCATGATCGACCAGCTCCGCCACGCCTTCATTTTTCGCCGCTGAGATCGGAACAACCGGCGTCTGGATCAGATTCTCCATCGCGTTGATATCGACAGATCCGCCGTTCTGGGTCATCTCATCCATCATGTTCAGGGCAACCACCACCGGAACATCCATCTCCAGCAGCTGCATCGTCAGATACAGATTCCTCTTGATGTTTGTCACGTCCACAATATTGATGACCGCATCCGGCTTGTCCTGAAGGACAAAGTTTCTCGATACTATCTCCTCACTGGAGTAGGGGGACATGGAATAGATTCCGGGAAGGTCCGTGATCCTTGTGTTCGCATGGCCGCGGATCGCCCCGTCTTTCCGGTCCACCGTAACACCGGGAAAGTTGCCGACGTGCTGATTCGCCCCGGTCAGCTGATTGAACAGCGTTGTCTTTCCGCTGTTCTGGTTGCCCACCAGCGCAAAAGTCAGAATATGATCATCCGGATATGGCTTCTCTTCACTTTTTTCGTGATGGATTCCAGGTTCTCCGATGAATGGGTGCGGAACCTTCTTTCCCCGCCCTGCCGACGGAGTCTTCCTGGTCTCCTGTGTTCTGGTAACCTTGATTCTTTCGGCGTCCGCGAGCCGTAATGTCAGCTCATATCCGTGGATCCTGAGTTCCATCGGGTCTCCCAGCGGCGCCAGCTTGATCAGTGTCACCTCTGCTCCGGGAATCACACCCATATCCAGAAAATGCTGCCGCAGCGCGCCTTCTCCTCCAACAGACTCGATCCGGGCACTTTCTCCCGGTTTCAGGTCCTTCAATGTCATAGCCTGCGTCATTGATTGGTTCCTTCTTTCCGTCAGTGTTCTCTTTTGCGTTTCCTGATGCTTCCTGTCAGCTGCCGGGCTTTCGTTTCCGCCTCCGCCCTCAGCCTGTTTCCTCCATACGATCTTTGCGATCGCTGATTCCCCCGAGCAGGTCATGCAGGATCTTAAGCTCCTGCAGAATCTCCGCACGCCTTCTTACTCCACGCTCTCCGGACGCCTTTTCCAGCGACTGCAGATTCTTCTGATAGATTCCGCGCTGCCAGTGAAGATATCCGACCCATTCTGCAGGCTTATCCCGCATCAGGCACGGCCCGTATCTGGCCTTCGTATCGTCCAGCTGCATGCTGCCGGAAACGCATTTCATCATCTGATAATACTTACCCTCTTCCAGAACCATCTTCTCCTGCGTGATCCTCCATCCGGAACGCTCCAGATACCTTCGGACAGAAGGAATCTCGGACTGGGGCTGAAGAACCAGCTCTTTCACCTGAGAGCACAGATTCTCTCTCTGCTCCAGAATCCGTACACACAAAGCACCGCCCATGCCGGCAATCAGAATGGTATCAGCCTCTGTCTCGCCAAGTGCCTTAAGGCCGTCGGAGAGGCGTGTCTGGATCCGGTCCTCCAGATGATGCTCCCGGATGTGCTCCCTGGCCCGGTTCAGCGGTCCCGGATTCACGTCCATTGCCACCGCGGACGGGATCCTTCCTGTCTCTGCCAGATAGACCGGAACGAATCCATGATCCGTTCCGATATCCGCAAGCCGGTTTCCCTCCGTCACCAATGAGGCAACCATCTGCAACCGCTGTGACAGAATCATATGTCTGTAACTTCCTCCTTCCTCCCGCAGCATTCGAGAACGCCAACGGCGTTCTTGCCGCACCGCGCTCGGTGCGAAGCACTTTCCGGGGAGAGCCTTTCTTCGCAGCTCCTTCTTCGGTCAGGTCAGCCATTCACAGCAAAATCTGCAGGGAGCGAAGCTCCGCTTCCTGTTTCCTGCGCTGAATAACCTGGTTAAAGTCAGAAACATTCCCTGTATCCGCAGCTGTAAATACTTTGATCAGGGTTTCCCTGACCGCCTTCTCCCTCTCTTTTCCGGAGGAAGCCTGATCCAGCGTATGAAAGATTCCCGCAACCTGGGACTGGTCCTGAGGCTCTGTAAAATGGCTCAGCACCCAAGACTCCTCCACCTTTCCCGTCTTCTCCATCTGATCATAAATAATCTCAGCCGTCCGCCCGGTAAGGCCGCCGCCAAAGTCCTGAGGCTGAACATACTGCTTCACTGTCTGGAAAATACCCGGATAACGGCAGATGTAGTGAAGCAGCAGCTTGCGGGAGGTATCTTCTCCCTGTTCTTTGATCGTAGCGGAGCGGTTCTTCCTCGATGCGGAAGGAGGTGCCTGAAACATCTCTCCGGTTTCCTCATCCTCATAATATCCGCTGTCGTCATATCCATACAGGGCAGCCGGATCGTACTCCATTCCGGTCGCGGGATCCTCTGTCTGCCTGGCCCGTCCAGCCGGCAGCTCTCCGCGTCCCCGGGGAGCGGGACCTGCAACCAGCCTTCTGGTGACAAGCTCCTGAAACTGTTTCCGGTCGACCATATATTCCCTGCAGACCGCGTCAATATAGTTCTGCCGTTCCATCTCCGTCTCTAGCGCGGCGATCCGCTCTGCCGCCTGCTCATAGAAACGCGTCTTGGAATCAGGATCGTTCAGGTCATAATCCCGTCTCGTTATCTCAATTTCAAACAGCAGCGCGTTCTGCGCCTTTTTCAGGCGGGCGGCCATCTCATCGCGCCCTGCCGAAGAGATCAGCTCATCCGGATCCTTGTACGGGTCAAGCCGGAGAATCTTCGGTGTAATCCCTGCGCGCCGCAGCATGGGAATCGCGCGCATCGCCGCTGAAACGCCTGCCTGATCCGAATCATAGCTCAGCACAACATTCTTCGTATAACGGGAAAGCAGCGCACAGTGACCCGGTGTCAGAGCGGTTCCCAGGGAAGCCACGGTGTTTGTAAAGCCGGCCTGATGCATGGAGATCACATCCATATAGCCTTCGCAGAGCACCAGGTAATCCTCCCTGGTCTTTCTCGCAAGGTTGAGCGCGTAGAGGTTCCTGCTCTTGTCAAAAAGTCTGGTCTCCGGTGAATTCAGATATTTCGGTTTGGCGTCTCCCATCACTCTTCCGCCGAATCCGATGATTCTGTTCGAGGTGTCCAGGATCGGGAACATGACCCTGTTCCAGAACTTGTCGTACATGACAGCACGTTTCTCGTCAAGATTCATCAGGCCGCTGCGCCGCAGCAGGTCATCGCTGATCCCTTTTGACTTCAGATAGCGGTAAAGACCGTCGGAGGGCGTCTTCGGGGCATAGCCGAGCGCAAACGCTTTCATGGTTTCCTCCGACAGTCCTCTTTTCGTCAGATAATCCAGGCCATTCTTTCCGGCCGGGGTTCGCAGAAGATAGTAATAATACGTTCCCGCCAGACGGTTCACTTCTAAAAGCTGCGCCCTTTCATTTCTTGCGCGTTTCTCCTCCTCGGAAACCTCCTGCTCCGGAAGCCGGATTCCCGCGCGGTCCGCCAGGTATTTGACCGCTTCGAGGAATCCCATATTGTTGTATTCCTCGATGTAAGTGATGACATTTCCGCCCCTGTGACAGCCGAAGCAATAGTACATCTGCTTTTGTCTGGAAACAGAAAAGGAAGGGGTCTTCTCATTATGAAATGGACACAGTCCGACATAACTGCTTCCGCTGCGCTTCAGAGGAACATCCTGTCCAATGACATCCACGATATCATTTGCGGAGCAAACCTGATCCAGTATGTCGTCTGAATAAAACATTCCGTCCTTCCTCTCACTCTCCCGGCCACCGCTGCGGAATAAACAGCTCTTCAAATTTTTCCACAGCGTACGGGTCTGTCATACCCGAGATATAATCGCTTACCACACGTTCCGGAGGCTCTCCCTCTTCGATCAGCCGGGTATATTCCGGAGGCATATCCCCGATGTGCTGCTCATAATAGCCATACAGGCTGGTCAGAAGGAACGGTACCCGCTTCTCTTCTTTCTTCGCGGCACTGTTCGTGTACAGATTCTCAAACATGAAGCTGCGCAATGACAGCATAAGCGCTTCGGTCTCCTGTGACATGCAGATCTCATTCCGATCCATACTATGATAGATGAGGTCATGCATCAGTGTATCCAGGCGCTCCTTTGTGGTCGCTCCCAGACCCTTCCGGATCTGGTCCGGAATATCTGACTCCTTCATCAGTCCGGCCCGTTCCGCGTCATCGATATCATGATTGATATAGGCGATCTTATCGCAGAAACGAACGATCTGTCCCTCCAGGGTGAAGGGGCGGAGATTCCATTGATGATTCAGGATGCCATCCCTGACTTCCTTTGTGAGGTTTAATCCTTTTCCATCCCGTTCCAGGCGCTCCACAACCCGCACGCTCTGCTCATAATGATGAAATCCCAGGGGGCAGATCTGATTCAGCACTCTCTCGCCGGCATGGCCGAACGGCGTGTGCCCCAGATCGTGTCCCAGGGCAATTGCTTCCGTCAGATCATCATTGAGCAAAAGCGCTCTTGATACGGTTCTGGAAAGCTGCGATACCTCGAGTGTGTGCGTCAGCCGGGTCCGGTAATGATCGCTGACCGGAGCGATAAATACCTGTGTCTTCTGCTTCAGCCGGCGGAAGGACTTGCTGTGCAGGATCCGGTCACGGTCTCTCTGATACACCGTACGGATCTCGTCCTGTATCTCCTCACGATCTCTTCCCAGACTGTCTGCGGAATGCGCCGCATACTTGCTCAAAGTCCGGGATTCCAGCTCCTGCGCCCGCTCCCTGATGGTCATGGTCTTCCTCCTGATCTGCAGTCTCGTCCGCTATTTCATCTCACTGGAGGAGACGTCAGAACTTTGTCATCAGCCAGGCAAAGGATCCGGCCGGGATTCCGACAGCCTTTGCCGGTCTGCTCTCTCCGGTGATCAGGTCGATATACGCTTCCTCCTCATTGACCCAGGCGGTCTCATCCCTGTCACTGAAATTGAACAGCGCGATCAGCTTCTCCTTCTCATAATACCGGCCAATGCCCAGCACATGATCATTCCAGGTTTCTACCACCCACACATCAGCCTCATCCCGGAATACCGGGTGGGAGAACCGAAGCTTCTCCAAGGTCATGATTGCCTGAAACAGCCTTCCTTGTACCGACTTTTGACTCTTCCGTTTCCTTGCCTTCTTCCAGTCCATGTTCCCGCGGTGAAGATATCTGGAGTCTTCACATTTCAGCGGATCGTCATGATAGGTGTAGTCATTTTCCTGCGCAATCTCATCCCCGGAATACAAAACCGGGATTCCGCTCTGCGTGAACAAAAATGCGTGCAGCATAATATCGAGGCGCAGTGCTTTCTCCAGCTTCTCTTCATTCTTCTCGTACAGCGCTGCTTCAATGCCGCACAGACTCGCCGTTGTGCCGCACAGTCTCGCATCGCCAAGCCTCGGGTCGTCGTTATACAGTTCCCCTCTGGCATCTGATTCAAACACCAATCCGCGGAAATAGTCATTCAAAAACTTCTTATGCGCGACCTCGTCAATCCCGAACTGGCTGAGGAAGGGATAATCCAACCCCCATCCGATGTCATCATGACAGCGCAGATAATTCAGAAAAGTGTATTCCTTCGGAAGCGCAAACACCGTGCCAAGCTGATGCTTGAGCAACCGTACGTCCTTTGTCGCAACCGTATGCCAGGTGGTGGCCATCGTTGTGACATTATAAAGAATCTGGCATTCCGGTTTTTCTACCGTTCCGAAATACGGGACAACCTTGGAAGGCTCCATTACGACTTCACCAAGAAGCAGTGTCCCCGGACAGACGATCTCCGTGGCCATCCGCATAATCCTGACCAGCGTATGCACCTGCATCAGGTTCCGGCATGGCGTTCCCAACTGCTTCCAGATATAGGGAACCGCGTCCAGACGGATGATATCCACACCACGGTTGCACAGATACAGCATGTTATCCGTCATGTCATTGAAGACCATCGGATTCCAGTAATTCAGATCCCACTGATACGGATAGAACGTCGTCATCACAACCTTCTCCGCCTCCGGACACCAGGAGAAGTTCCCCGGTGCAGTCGTGGGAAATACCTGCGGGACCGTTTTTTCAAACTCGTTGGGAATCGTCCAGTTGTCAAAGAAGAAGTAGCGGTCCTGATACTCTTTCTGTCCTGCTCTTGCTTTCCTGGCCCATTCATGATCCTCACTGGTGTGATTCATGACAAAGTCAAGGCACAGGCTCATACCTCTTCCATGGCAGGCATCCGCAAGGCTCTCCAGATCTTCCATCGTGCCAAGCGCGGGATCCACGCTTCTGAAGTCCGAAACCGCATAGCCTCCGTCGCTGCGCCCCTGAGGGCTCTGAAGAAGCGGCATCAGATGCAGATAATTCACACCGCATTCCTGGATATAATCCAGATGCTTCTCCACGCCTTTCAGGTTCTTCGAGAAACACTGCGTGTACATCAGCATTCCCAGCAGACTGCCGTCCTTGTACCACGCCGGAAGCGCCTCTCTGGATTCATCCAGCCTGCGAAGCGTTTCTTTCCGCTCTGAATAGTTCCGGTACAGCATCTCAAGGAAGTAATCAAAAGCTTCCTCATCTCCGTGATAAAGCTCTCCGTAGAGCCATTTCATCTCGTCATAATATCTTGACAGGCGTTTTGCGAATACTTCATCCCAGTTTTCTTTTATGGTCATGTGCTTCTCCTCTGGCTGAATATGTTAATAAGGCTTGCCTCGGCTTCAGGGCTTTTGACCCCTCTCACTCTCTTCTTTCAATGATGTACGGATTGCTGCGCTTCTTCGAAGCTCCCGCAATCCTGTGGGCATTCGTGATCCGCTGGTTGCTTCGCAACCTGCTCCTCCCTCATGCCCACCGGGTCAACACCCCTTTCGCCTCCGGCAAGCCAACCTGCCTCGGCTTCAGGGCTTTTGACCCTTACATCATATCATCAATACTTCCGGCAGGCTAGTGATCAGGTCCTGCGCTTTCATGGCCCGGCGTCCTTTTTCCATGGCGGCCTGGTCTCCTGCCAGTGCGTGTACCAGTACACCGGCTTTTGCCGCGTCTGCCGGGTCTGCTCCCTGTGCCAGGAGGCCGCCGATGATTCCGGTGAGTACGTCTCCGGATCCGCCGCAGGCCATGCCGTCATTTCCGCTGAGGTTCATCCAGAACTGGCCGTCATGCGCGATGACGGTTCTGGCGCCCTTCATCACCGCGACGCACCCGAATGCTTCACAGCACTTTCCGGCTGCGCCGACCGGGTCAGCAGCCGTCTGGTGTGTGCTCCAGTCCTCTTCTCCGATTCCGCGAAGCAGACGGCTCATCTCTGCGGGATGCGGCGTGAGCACAACGTCGGAAGGCAGGTTTCTGATGAGTGCGGGATCCTTCGCAGCCAGATTCAGGGCGTCCGCGTCCATGATCAGTGGTCCCTTCCAGGACGACAGTACACACGAAAGGATGGAATGGCTCAGGTCACTCTGCCCGAGCCCCGGTCCGATTGCCACGGCATCCGCCCATTCCAGATGGGCGGAAACATCCCCACCCTGCGGCCATGCGCCAAAGAGTGCCTCGGGAAGTGCGGTCTGAAGAATCAGACGATTCGCCTCATCGGAGAGGATCTTCACAAGGCCGCAGCCACTGCGAAGCGCAGCGCCTCCTGCCAGGCAAGCCGCCCCAGCCATGTCCTTTGCACCGGCGATCACAAGAAGCTTTCCGTAAGTTCCCTTGTTCGCATCCGGCCTTCTTACCGGAAGCAGATCCTCCAGATCCCTGCGCTCCAGCGCATATACGGGTTCCTCCGTCCACTCCACTCCGTCATCCGTGATTCCGACATCCGCCTTCACGATCTCACCGCAGCAGTATGCCCCCGGGTACAGCATCTGCCCGAGCTTTTCGTACTGCATCGTCACTGTCAGATCCGCACGGATGCCGCAGCCCAGGATCTGGCCGGAATCCGCGCTTACTCCTGACGGAATGTCGATGGATACGACAGGCGTATCCACCCGGTTCACGGCACTGATGACATCCGCGTACCGGCCGATGACTTCCCGTTTCAGTCCGATTCCAAATAAGGCATCCAGGATCAGATCATACCCCTTCAGAGAAGCTTCATCGGGCAGTTCCACACCGCCGTATCTTCGATAGATCTCAGCCTGAAGCACTGTCTGCTCCGTCCTGTGATCATGCTTTCCGACAAACAGAACTCTGACCTTCTTTCCGGCAATATGCAAAAGTCTCGCTGCGGCATACCCGTCTCCGCCATTGTTGCCGCTTCCGCAGATCACCAGGATCTTTTCCGCGTCCGGATATCTCTCCAGCACAGTATCTCTGACAGCAAGTGCCGCCCGTTCCATCAGAACGATGGACGGCATCTTGAACTGTTTGATCGTAGACGCATCACATGCCTTCATCTGGGCTGCATTCAGGAGGTATCTCATCTCACTTTTCCTTCTTTCTTCGAACCCTTCCGCTTCTTCGGTGCTTCATGCGTGCCGCTGGCACGCGGCACCGCCTCAAGAACGCCGTTGGTGTTCCTGACTGGAATGAGAAAGACCCCGGAGCTGCACATACTACAGCCCCGGGGTCATCTTCTTTACCGAATCATTCTATCCGGCACCCATTTAAGATCTGCCGATCAGAGCTTTACGTTGTAGAAGCTCTCTTTTCCGCGATATTCCGCGACTTCGCCAAGCTCTTCCTCGATACGGATCAGCTGGTTGTACTTCGCGATACGATCGGTACGGCTCAGGGATCCGGTCTTAATCTGTCCTGCGTTGGTCGCAACAACCAGGTCAGCGATGGTGGAGTCCTCAGACTCGCCGGAACGATGGGAGACAACTGCTGTGTAGTTGTGCTCTTTTGCCATCTCGATCGCATCGAAGGTCTCGGTCAGGGTTCCGATCTGGTTCAGCTTGATCAGAACAGCATTGGCTACGCCAAGCTCGATTCCCTTGCGGATGAAGGTCGTGTTGGTGACGAACAGGTCATCGCCTACCAGCTGGATCTTGTCGCCAAGGCGCTCGGTCAGCTTCTTCCATCCATCCCAGTCATTCTCGGAAAGGCCATCCTCGATGGAGATGATCGGATACTTCTCAACCCAGCCGGCGTACAGCTCGATCATCTCGTCGGAGGTCTTCTCGCCTTCGCCGGATCTTGCCAGATCATAGACACCCTTCTCAGCATTGTAGAACTCAGAGGAAGCCGGATCCATCGCGATGCCCATGTCAACACCAGGCTCATAGCCGGCTGCCTTCATCGCTTCCACGATCATCTCAAGCGGCTCTTCGTTGCCATGCTTGCAGGAAGGAGCATAGCCACCCTCGTCGCCAACGCTGGTCGCATAACCACGCGCAGCGCAGACCTTCTTCAGTGCATGGAAGGTCTCAGCGCCCATGCGGACTGCTTCCGCCTCGGTCTTCGCGCCGATCGGCATGATCATGAATTCCTGCATGTCAACAGAACCGTCTGCATGCTTTCCGCCGTTGAGAACGTTCATCATCGGAGTCGGAAGAACCTTCGCGTTCGGTCCGCCGAGATACTTGTACAGCGGAAGTCCGCAGGAATCAGCTGCGGCACGGGCAACTGCCAGAGATACGGACAGGGTTGCGTTCGCGCCAAGAACCTTCTTGAACTCGGTTCCGTCAAGCTCGATCATAACCTTGTCGATCTTGGACTGATCAAATACATTCATGCCGACAATCTTCGGAGCAATCTTCTCGTTGACATTGGCAACTGCCTTCAGGACGCCCTTGCCGCCGTAGCGCTTCTTGTCGCCGTCACGAAGCTCAACCGCTTCTCTCTCACCGGTGGAAGCGCCGGACGGAACGATCGCACGTCCGAACGCACCGGACTGGGTGTAGATCTCGCACTCAACAGTGGGGTTTCCGCGGGAGTCAAGGACTTCACGGGCAACTACTTTCTCAATAGCGTCAGCAAATACATTCATAACAGATTCCTTTCCCCGTTCCATGAACGGCACTCATAATGGGTTCCCGGATCATCCGGGTCTTGTCTCTTCGGAGCGGACACGCGTATCCCGTATCCGGCAACGTACTTTATTATAAGGCTTTTTTCTCCTGAATGCCACTACTTTCTTTTTCTTGTTTAACCTTGTCTGTGCAAGTCACCCCCTGTGCCAGTACCTGCGGCATAACAGGGCTTTTTCAGAACTGAATCCATCCAAAGGCTTCCGCCACGGAGCTGACCAGGATGATCATGACAAACACAGGGCATACATAGCGGATCATAAACCGGAAGATCTTTTTTCTGCGGAAGGGCGCGCCGTCCAGCGTCACCTCCTGCTCCACGGTGTCAAGCCCCATGCGCCTTGTCACGTACAGACAGATGGCCAGAGCGGAAACCGGCATCATGAGCGAATTCGTCAGAAAATCAAAGAAATCCAGAAACTGCTTCCCGATGATGGTGACCCCGGCCAGCGGACCGTAACCAAGGCAGGAAAGCAGCCCGAGTCCGAACATGATAATGCCTGTCGCGACTGTGCCCCATGCACGGCTCCAGCCGAATTCATCCGCAAAGACAGCGACCGCGCACTCGGTCAGCGCGATGGCACTGGTCAGGGCCGCAAACAGAACCAGCACGAAAAACAGGATTCCAATCACTCTCCCGAATGCCATGCTTCCAAAGATCTTCGGCATGGTAATAAACATCAGAGACGGTCCTTTGTTCAGCGCCTCCGCGTCCCCGCCGGAGAACGCAAATACAGCAGGAATGATCATCAGGGCGGCCATCACGGCGATTCCGGTGTCAAACAGCTCGACCTGCCTGGTGGAGTCCTCGATCGAAACATCTTTCTTCATATAGGATCCAAACGTAATCAGGATGCCCATCGCGATCGACAGGGAGTAAAACATCTGTCCCATCGCGGAGACAACCGTCATCCAGGAAAAATGCTCAAAGTTCGGAACCAGGAAATACTGCACGCCGGAGAGCGCGCCCTTCCTTGTGACCGAGTAAACGCAGATGATCGCAGCCAGCGCCAGCAGCATCGGCATCATAATACGCGAAACACGCTCTATCCCGTTCTCGACTCCCATGAAAATGATCAGCAGCACCATCCCTCCGAATACGAGAAACCAGAATACGGTTGCGGTTCCGTTGGTGATGAAGTCCGTGAAGAAATTGTCAGAGGAGATCTCTTTCAGATCCGACACGATAAACGCATAGAGATACTTACACACCCATCCGCCGATCACGGAATAATAGGGCACGATCAGAAGCGGGATGATCGCGTTGATCCATCCTCCGGCCGTATCGAATCTGTTCTTGCCATACACCTTGAATGCACTGACAGGGCTTTTCTGGGTGGATCGTCCGATCGCCGTTTCAGCGATGATCATGGTGTATCCGAAGGTCAGCGCCAGCACGACATAGACCAGAAGGAATACACCTCCTCCATACCTGGCGGCAAGGTACGGAAAGCGCCAGATGTTCCCCAAACCTACTGAAGCGCCGGCCGCTGCCAGCACATATCCTAATTTTCCTGAAAATGAACTCCTGTCATTCGAATCCAATGGTCTTGCCTCCTCATATCATGCTGCTTCTCAAAGATCCGGATAAACGCCTGCTTCCTTCAGCGTCTGCATTGCTTCCACGACCTCCGCCTTATCCTCGGCGTAGGTGACGCCGTGCCACACATCATGCACGGTCAAAACCTTTACCTGCGCCTTTCCTTCCTCCATCAGGTCATTGACCACGAAGGGAAGGAAATACTCACATCCGATCGGATTGACCGGCAGTTCTCTCTCCAGAAACCGGGGTCATCGACACAACACTCTCTCCGCTTACCGGAATCCAGGTCTTTCCATCCTCATCCAGATAAGCAGCGTCTTCTTCCTTGCGGATAATCTTTGTGCGCTCCACAATCGACGTAAGATTGCCGGCCTCATCCGTCGTACATACGCCCCGCGCCACTGAGCCATTCTCCGTGAGCGTATTCTTCAGAAGATACCCTGCCATGACATACTCTTCCAAAGAAAAGCTGCCGCCCCTCTCTCTTTCCTCCTCCTGTCGGATCAGGAAATCATAAATCAGCCGGAACGCCTCGACGCCATAATAATCATCGGCGTTGATCACGGCAAACGGACCGTCAATCAGATCCCGCGCGCTCAGGACTGCATGTCCGGTGCCCCAGGGCTTTTTCCTCTCCTGTGGAACCTCGAAGCCCTCCGGCAGATCCCGGATATCCTGAAATGCGTAGCGGACCTTCATGCTCTTGCTGATCCGGTCTCCAATCGCTTCCCGGAACAGCTGCTCATTTTCCTGTTTGATAATAAAGATCACTTCCTCGAATCCCGCACGGCGTGCGTCATAGATCGAGAAGTCCATAATAATATGCCCCTGCTCATCCACCGGATCGATCTGTTTCAATCCGCCGTATCGGCTGCCCATTCCTGCCGCCATAATCACCAGAACCGGTTTTTTCATACCTTCAGCCTCCTTTTTTTCTGATCAGACAGGCTTTCTATCAGCCAGTTGCTGATTTGCACCCGTATTTTCCATCATAAGGGATCAACGCTTCTTATTCAAGCACAGATCTTCCCAGGATCAGAGTGACAGTTTTCCGGCATAGAAGCTTCAAAGTCTTTCTGGAAAAGAGCCTCTGCCTTTTGCAGGATCTCACAATCCGTGTTACGATCTGTATCATGAAAAGAAGAGAACAGTGTGCTGTCTGCCCGCAGGAATACCTGTCGGCTTTCAGCCTGAACCCGGACAGGGTCATTTATTTTGATATTGAGACAACCGGCTTTCGCCCATCCACCTCCAGCCTCTATATGATCGGCTGGGCAGTGCGCACCGGCAGCAGCTGGACTGTCACGCAGATACTGTCAGAGTCTTCCCGGGAAGAGGCGCTTCTTCTGTCGGAATTCGCCAGGGTGCTGCATTCCTATGATACCCTTGTCGCATTCAACGGAGACCGCTTTGATCTTCCGTATATGAGAGAAAAATACGAACTCCACAAAATGGAGGATCCCTTCGCGCATATGAAAACCGTAGATCTCTATCGTGAGATTCGTCCTTTCCGGCATGCGCTCGGAATGACACGCCTGAATCAAAAGTCGGTAGAACAGTTTCTGGGCATCAGCAGAGAGGATCCCTACACCGGAGGAGAGCTGATCGACGTCTACCGGTCTGTCCGGGATCAGAGATGCACCTCCATCTCTGCCGCGCTCGATGCGCTCTTTCTGCATAACCTGGAAGATGTGACCGGCATGATGGAGATGACGCCGCTGCTTTCCTACAGGCTTGCGATAGACAGCATGGCTTTGGTGAACGTAAAGGTGTCGGACTCTGGTATAGAAGCTTCTTACCCGCTTGCGGTCCATGTGCCAGAGCCTTTGCATCTTGTCTTCGAGCCAGGCTGCAGCATCACGCTGCAGGAGACGACCGCCCGTATCTCAATCCGCATGCTTTCCGGCTGCCTGTATCACTATTTTCCCGATTACCGGAATTACTATTATCTTCCGGAGGAGGATACCGCGATTCACAAAAGCGTTTCTTCTTTTGTGGATCCGGCACACCGGGAAAAGGCAACCGCACAGACATCCTATGTGAAAAAGGAAGGAACCTTTCTTCCCATGAATGGCAGGTCAGACACCATCAGGCAGGACAAGCCCCTCTTTCTGCCGCTTCGGGCACATGACAAAAGTGTGACAGGAACGCATCAGGAAAAAGTATGGCAGGAAAAAGCTGCCGCATCACCAGGATGCGGCAGCTTGTCTTTGTACTGTCAGACTGAAATTACTCTTCCGTCGCTTCTTCCGCAGGCGCTTCCTCGACGACTGCTTCCTCCGGAAGGATATCGCCGATCGCGGTCGCCATCTCGTCATGCTTCGGCGCCATATCCTCCAGCGCCTTCATGCTCAGGGAAATCTTATGTTCGTCACCGTTGAAGTCCGTAACCTTCGCTTCGATCTCCTGACCGACTCTGAGGACATCAGACGGCTTATTCACATGCTCGCGGGAAATCTGAGACACATGAAGCAGTGCGTCTACTCCCGGCTCCAGCTCGACAAACGCGCCGAAGTCTGTCATGCGGGCGACACGTCCGGTCACAATGGAGCCGATCGCATACTTCTCAGCCGCTTTCCTCCAGGGATTCTGTCCCGGGAACTTCATGGAAAGCGCGATCTTCTCTCCGTTGATGTTCTTGATCAGAACCTGAACTTCCTCGCCAACCTTGAATACCTTCTTCGGATTCTCAACATGGCCCCAGCTCATCTCAGAGATGTGAAGCAGACCATCTGCTCCGCCAAGATCGATGAACGCACCGAAATCGGTAACATTCTTCACAACACCGTCCACGGTATCTCCGATATGGATCCGCTCAAACAGCTCCTTCTGAAGCTCTTTCTTGCGCTCTACCAGAATCTGCTTACGGTCGCCGATAATGCGATGTCTGCGCGGATTGAACTCCGTCACGACAAACTCGATCTCCTGGCCGTTGTATCTTTCCAGATTCTTCTCATACGTATCGGAAACCAGAGAAGCAGGAATGAAAACGCGAGCGCCGTCGACAACAGCAACCAGACCGCCGTTCGGAACCTGAACAACCGGCGCCTTCAGGATCTCATGGCTGTTAAATGCTTCCTCAAGACGCTTATTGCCCTTCTCGGCAGCAAGTCTCTTGTAGGTAAGAACGGTCTGACCTTCGCCGTCATTGACCTTCAGAACCTTCGCTTCCATGATATCGCCGACTTTGACGACCTCAGTCAGATCAACGCTGGAATCATTCGAGTATTCACTCTTGGTAATGATTCCGTCTGACTTGCTGTGGATGTTCAGGACGATCTGATCCGGCGTTACGTCGATCACTTCTCCCTCAACAATCTCACCGTTGTGAACAGTCTTGCTGTAATCACTCAACATCTGCTCAAAATTCTCTTCCGACATAGGTTTGAAACCTCCTCGATTAAAATATGTGGGGTGGATGCCCCTGCTGAGATACCTACGATGCCCCTGAATGGCACCAGACGGAGATTCAAATCATCGAAAGCCTGCACAAAATAGGTGTTTGAGCACTCTTTTTGGCATATCTCATACAACTTCTGTGTATTTGAACTGTGTTTTCCCCCGATCACAATCATACAGTCTGCGAGCCGGGCGATTGATCTTGCCTCTGTCTGCCTTTCTTCCGTTGCATTGCATATAGTATTCAATACAGCACATTCATGATAACTCAACTTTTCTATGATTTCAACAAATTTATGAAATTTCTTCAGGTTGAATGTTGTCTGACTGACGATGCATAAAGGCTTGTTTGTTCTCGGGGTAAATTCCAGTGCATCCTGCTGTGTTTCGATGATGGTGACCTCGTTGACGCTCCATCCGCGGATCCCCTCTACTTCGGGATGAGAAGCCGAGCCGATGATGACGATCTCGTATCCTTCTCTTCCCTTCTCTTCCACGATACGGTGGATCTTCTTTACAAACGGGCAGGTTGCGTCCACAACGCTCAGACCATTCTGCCTGATCCTGTCATAGATCTGTCTTCCCACTCCATGGGACCGGATCACAACCTTCCCCTCATGGATCTGACTCAGCTCTTCGGGGGACTGGATCACCTGCACTCCTTTTTTTCTCAGGTCTTCTACCACAATTTCATTGTGTATGATAGGGCCGTAGGTGTAAATCGGAAATGCGCCTGCGTCAATCTGCTCATATACCGTATCGACTGCGCGCTGTACCCCGAAGCAGAAGCCGGCACTTCTTGCCTGATACAAGGCGCCCATTCCGTCCTCACAAACCCAAAGCTCTCCCTTCAGGCCATCTTCCTGTTTCCCGCAAAGCTGCCTGAGCTGAAGAATCCTCTCCCGGATCCCGGCTTCCTCCGTCTGCACTGTCATCTTATTGCATTCTCTCCTTTGCGAGCGATACGATTCTCTCCACAACTTCTTCCAGATTCAGATCGGAGCTGTCCAGCAGCACAGCGTCTTCCGCCTGCCGGAGCGGTGATGTCTCACGATGGGTGTCTCTGTAGTCCCTCTCCTCTATCTCTTTCTGAATCTCCGAAAGAGAAGCCGTCTCCCCCTTCTCTTTCAGCTCCAGATATCTGCGCCTTGCCCGCTCACCGGAGCTGGCAGTCAGAAAGATCTTCAGATCCGCGTTCGGAAGAATTGCCGTCCCGATATCTCTTCCGTCCATCAGCACATCTTCTCTGGCGGCAAGATCCCGCTGCAGGTCCAGCAGTTTCTTTCTCACAGCCGGACGGGCAGAGGATCTGGACGCCATGTCGGAAACCTCCTGGGTCCGGATCAGTCCCGATACATCTTCCCCGTTCAGAAACATGTGCTGCATCCCGTTCTCATAGGACAAGGTGACGCTGATCTTTTCCAGTGCCCTTTCCAGGGCATCCTCATCCTCAATCGCAACCTGATTCCGAAGCAGGTACAGCGCAATGGTCCGATACATCGCGCCCGTATCCACATACAGAAAGCCAAGTTCTTTCGCGGCATTCTTTGCCGCTGTGCTTTTCCCGGCCCCGGCCGGTCCGTCAATTGCAATATTGAAACTCATCTGTGTCCCTCCGGAATTTCATTTCTGTTCTTTACTGAATATTTCAGAACGCCGGCAACGTTGTTGCCGCCATCGCCGCCGCTTCACCGGCCGCGTGCCCCGTCGACCAGGCAATCTGCAGATTGAAGCCGCCTGTCAGAGCATCCACATCCAGCACCTCACCGGCAAAATACAGGCCGCTGACAAGCTTTGATTCCATCGTGCCGGGATCTACCTGCTTTACATTGACGCCGCCCCTTGTAATCACCGCTTCGCCATATCCGCGCAGGGAAGTAATGGTCAGTGCGAAGTGCTTTGTCTGCCGGATCAGCTCACGCCGCCGGGATGCCGTAATATCATGTACCGCCAGGTCCTGGGGAATCCCTGCCCTTTGCAGGATGACCGGCACCAGCGCGGAAGGATACAGATTCCTGACGGCATTTTTCACGGAGCGGTTGCGGCCTGCGTCAAATTCCCGCAGGATCCGTGCATCCAGCTTCTCCTCTGAAAGCGCAGGTTTCAGATCAATCTCCGCCTCCAGCTGCTTCCCGGCCAGCCTGTCCGCTGCAGCCGCACTCGCGCTCAGAATCAGCGGTCCCGTTACTCCGAAATGCGTGAACATCATCTCACCCATTTCCCGGTACAGCGTTTTCTTTCCATCCAGCAGCGTGAAAGTGACGTTCTTCAGAGACAGCCCCTGCAGCTTCCTGATGTCCTCCTGCGCCGCTTCAAACGGAACCAGGCTCGGCAGAGTGCTGCTCACCGCATGTCCTGCGCTGCGGGCAAACCGGTAACCGTCCCCCGTAGATCCGGTGGAAGGGTAAGACAGGCCGCCCGTCGCGACAATCACTTCCCGCGCATAATGTTCCGTATGATCGCGCAGCCTGACCCCGCGGACGCTGCGGCATCCGTTCGACTCTGCCGGGCGCGCATCCTTCCGCTGTGCTTCCGGTGCAAGGTCATTTCCCTGCTGCACTTCCGGTGAAAGCTCCTTCCCCTGCTGCGTTTCTTCCGAAAACAGCAGTTCCTTTACTTCCGTCCCAAAGCGCGTCACAACGCCAAGCCGCTCCATCTCCTTCTCCAGGCATCGTGTGATGTCTGAGGCATGATCACTGAGCGGAAATGCACGCATTCCGCGCTCTACCTTCGTGCGGACGCCTCTTTGCTCAAACCAGTCCATCACAGCGTGTGAATCGAAGCCGTAGACGGAAGAATAGAGAAAGCTCGAATTGCGCGCAACATGCGCAAAGAAGTCCTCCGTATCGCAGGCATTTGTAAAATTGCATCTTCCCTTCCCGGTAATATAGATTTTTTTCCCTGCCTTCTCATTCTTTTCCAGAACAAGAACCGACGCGCCGTGCGCGGCTGCTGTGCAGGCTGCCATCATGCCGGCTGCCCCTGCTCCGATCACAATGATATCCCAGGCTTTATCCGTCTGTCTCATTTACTCCTCTTCCGGTTATGAGTCGTTCGTTGTGCTGACCCACTCCGCGTCCAATGCAACATCATCCTTCTGCATCTCTTTCTTCATACGCTTCAGGGCTTCCTTCTCCGCCGCTTCCCGCGCACGGCGCATCTTCCTGTCACTTGCTCTGTCCGGCGCGTCAGCGTCTGAACGCTCTTCTCCATTCCGGCTGCTCTTTGATCCGGCATATTCCAGTTCAAACCAGAATTCCACGCCGTCTTCTGTATTCTGAACCCCGAACTCCTGGTGGAAGGATTCCATGATCGCGCGCACGATCGACAGGCCGACCCCGCTCCCGCCGTATTCTCTTGTGCGGGCCTTGTCGACCTTATAGAACTTATCCCAGACCTTATCCAGATCCTCCTCCGGGATATGGCTGCCTGTATTAAAGACGCTCACGCGCACCGTGGAATTGTCTTCCTTCTCCCCGGCACGCACGATGATCCTGCGCCCGCCCTTGGTCTTTCCGGATGCCGCAGCGGAGGATACCTCCTCAGTTTCTGACGAAACGGACGGACGAGGAGAACCGCTGCGTCCTCTTTCGTCGTCATCGACATGGTTGATGGCGTTGCTCAGGTAATTGGTAAGAACCTCCTCCACCTTGAATTCATCGCCCCACACTTCAAGCTCGCCGGGCCCGTCATACTCCAGAGAAGCGCTCTTCTGATCTGCAAGGATTCTGGAGGAGTTGACCTTTCCCCGAATCAGCTCCGCCAGGTCAAACCGCACCAGTTCCACCTCTTCCTCGCCGAATTCCAGCTGATTCAGCGTGAGCAGCTTCTGCACAAGGGCATTCATCTTCTCCGCTTCATCCACGATCACCTCACAGTAATACTCCCTGGAATCCGGATCATCCGCGACACTGTCCTGAAGGCCTTCCGCATACCCCTGAATCAGGGCCAGCGGTGTTTTGAGCTCATGCGATACATTCGACAGGAACTCTCTCCTCATATCGTCAATCTTTGTTTTCTCGTCCAGGTTCTTCTGCAGCTCATTGTTCGCGGTCTTCAGCTCAGAGATCGCCTTTTCCAGCGTTTCGCTCATCCGGTTAAAGTTCTCTCCCAGCTGTCCGATCTCGTTCCGGCCGCCGCTCGTATACTTTGCGTTGAAGTCGAGATTCGCCATCCTGGCCGAGATCTCCGTCAGCTCTTTTACGGGCTTTGCAATTCTTTGCGAGAGCCATCCGATGAGGATAATCCCCACCAGCCCGGTCAGGAGCATCGTGTACAGAATAAACTCGTTGGAGATACTTGCGTTCATGCGGATGCTGTCCATCGGAATGCGCATCATAAAATGATAGCTGCTCGAAGGCAGTGTTCCCCACATCTCCAGAAACTCCATCTGATACTTATCGTCAGGCTTTTTCTGGATCACATAGTTTTCCTTCTGCTCGATGATGGTGACATTTTCCTGATCCAGCCCCATGCTGTAAGCATTGAGCCGGGCAGCCATGATGTCATCCTCTTCCCGGTTCACCACAATGACAGGAGAAAACTCAGGATCCGAGACCACCAGGGAAATATTCCCGGAGTGCTCAATCGAGCGGAATGACTGCGTAAAATACTCCTGGTCCGCTCCTTCTTGTGCCGAAACATGCTGATCCACCTGATGGTATGCTTTTTTCAGGGTAAGCTGAAGACGCAGTTCATAGAACCGCGTCAGATAAGCAGTATTCATCACCAGCATCGCAACCATGATCAGCAGAAGCAGTCCGATAAACAGAACGGACAGTTCCATTGCGATGGATCGCTGCTTGACTCTTTTTGTCTTTTGGGTATTCTCACTCATCTTTCGTGTCAAACTTATAGCCCATGCCCCAGATTGTCTTGATGTAGCTTCCGCGGTCTCCCATCTTTGCCCTCAGCTTTTTGACATGGGTATCGATTGTTCTGGCATCACCGTAATAGTCATAGTTCCATACGCTGTTCAGAATCTTTTCACGGGAAAGCGCGATTCCTTCATTTTCAACGAAATAGGTCAGAAGCTCGAATTCCTTAAACGACAGTTCGACCAGCTTCCCGTCAATTCTGACCTGATGCGCAGCCTTGTCGATCTGTACAGCACCGGCTGTCAGAACTTCCTCTCCCGACGCCGCGCCGCTCCTTCTCAGGATCGCTTCCACTCTGGCGACAAGAATCTTCGGGCTGAATGGTTTCGAGATATAATCGTCAACCCCCAGGTCAAATCCGAGCTGCTCATCTCTTTCATCCGACTTCGCCGTCAGCATGATAATCGGAACCTTCGACTCCTTGCGGATCTCCCGGCAGACCTCCCATCCGTCCATCTTCGGCATCATGACATCCAGAATAATCAGCGCAATGTTCTGTGTGGAGTAAAACACGTCCATGGCCTCCATGCCGTCCCCTGCCTCCAGCACCTCATAATTCTTCCGGACGAGGAAATCCCGCACGAGCTTACGCATCCTTGCTTCATCATCTACCACCAGTATTTTCAGAGTATCCATATACTGCTCCTTTTCAAGTATGCCCCGGAATCGGCCGCGATCCGGGGTGATCATCCTGCTCTCCGCCGCAAGCGAGCATATCGCGCGTGGTGTGCGAGGCGCTTGCGGCGACGCGAAGCTGGTACGGTGCGCGCGCGACTCTGCTTGCGTGGAGGTCAGGCTTTTGGCGTTGTAATCATTCTATCATCAAAATATGACCGAAACATGTCTCTTGTCACAGCAGTTCGGTGCTTCCACTTACCTGCTTAACGCCTCAATGCTACCACATCAGGCCGGAAAAAGCGATATGGAGCAGAAAAAAGACAGCGCTTGCGCTGTCTTCAATCAAGTGGAGTAGACGAGAGTCGAACTCGTGTCCGAAAGCCGGTCCACCGTCCTTCTACTATCATAGTCTGCTGTTTGAGATTCCCCCCGCCGCCCGAAAGCAGACGCCCTGACGGTCTCGGTAGCTTCATATTACGCCCGCGCGCTCAAAGCTTTGCGCGTGTCGTTTCCTGCATGATCGATGCCCGTATCATGAGGTGCAGGTGCCCCATGGCGGACAGCCGCAGCTAGTTAAGCCGCAGCGAGCTGATAATTATTGTCAGCGTTTATATTTAGGTTGGAATTTAACGCATCGCCCTGCGGATAGCTTCTCCGGATTCACAGCCCCCGTCGAAACCTTTACTACCCCATGTCAAACGATCCTATACATTCAGTATAGTCAGATCCCATAATCCAGTCAAGAAATCCATCCTACCGGTTATAGTCCTTGAACGCCCGCTCCATGTCGCGTCTTGCGTCCTTCTTCGCGATATCGGCCCGCTTGTCATAAAGCTTCTTGCCCCTTGCCAGCCCGATCTCGCATTTTGCCAGGCTTCCCTTAAAATACACCTGCAGAGGTACGATCGTGTATCCCTGCCTGGTAGAAGCCCCGTACAGCTTTTGAATCTCTTTTTTATGAAGCAGAAGCTTTCTGGGACGGAGCGGATCCTTGTTGAAGATGTTTCCCTTCTCATAAGGACTGATGTGCATCCCGTTTATGATCGCCTCTCCGTTCACGATGGTAATAAAAGCTTCTTTGATGGAGCACTTTCCCATCCGGAGAGACTTCACCTCTGTCCCGGCAAGTCCGAGTCCCGCCTCATACTTCTCTTCGATAAAATAATCGTGATACGCTTTTTTGTTATTCGCGACCAGCTTTACCGGTTTCTTCTCCATCTTTTTCTCCAGACTGCCATCCGGCGGGGCGCAGAAGCGCTCCGCCGATCATGGTTCATTTTCTATCACTATATCCAGTCAGTTCCCGGCAGTCTGTATGGTTCTCCGTCAGAAACCGCCGTTCGCATCATCTCCGCCAAAGAAGCCGTCAAACGGATTCAGATTCTCAGGAAGCTGCTGCCCGTTCTCCTCTTCCTTCGGCGTTTCCTTCTCCGCCTCTTTCAGATCCTTCGGAGCTTCCTCCAGCGTCACCTCGAACTTCTTTTCTTCGTAGCCGCCGGAGCCCTGTCTCATGACAGTCACTTCCACGGTCTCTCCCGGCGCATAATACGTCACCTGGCGAAGCAGTGTTTCCTTGGAATCAATTGTGATCCCGTCAAATCCTACGATGATATCGCCCTTCTCCAGTCCGGCCTCATCGCCCGCGGAGTCTTTGGTAACCTCGTAGACATAAGCGCCTTCCGGAATATTGTAGAATTCACTGGCCTCAGAGGAAACTGCCACAACAGTGATTCCCATATAGCCATGCTCATCCAGAGCGTCTCTCGTCTCACGGTTGATCAGATCCTGCAGAACCGGAATGGCTGTGCTGATCGGAATGCCGTAGCCCACATTGTCGCCATCCAGATATCCCGCGTTAAAGATACCGATGACTTCTCCCTTCGAGTTGACGATCATGCCGCCGCTCTGACCCTGGTTCGCAGCTCCGTCTGTCTGGAACTCCGTAAAGGTGGATCCGTCTTCTACCGTAATTTCGACATCGAGAGCACTGATGATGCCGGACGTAACCGAGATGCCGTCTCCCAGTGTATTGCCGATGGTGATGGCAGCCTGCCCGACCTTCAGCTTATCAGAGCTTCCCAGCACGGCGATCTTCAGCTGCTTAAGCACATCTTCCTTAATATCATCCAGATCCACCGCGATTACCGCAAGGTCCGTCTTCGGGTCCGTGCCCTTGACCTTCGCCGGAACCAGAAGGTCTTCTGAATTCTCCGCCTCAGCCGAGAACTCCACCGTCACCTCTGTGGAATCCTCGACGACATGATTGTTGGTGGCGATCAGCAGCTCATCGTCATTCTGCGCGATGATGAAACCGCTTGCGGCTCCCTGCACTTCGTACTGTTCGGATCTTCCGAACCAGTCCATGACTTCCTGTACGCCCTTCTCAGTAACGGTAACCACCGACGGCATCACCGCATCGACAACACCCGAGACATCCACTGCAGTGATCATCTCTTCATCTGTCTTCGTGGTTTCGAGCTGTACGTGAGACTTCTTTTCCGTCTCCTGCGTTTCTTCCGTTTTTTCTGTCTCCAAAGCTTCCGTCTCGGAGACAGCCAGGACGGTTCCATCCTCATCTGCGAATACAGACGGTGCAGCCTGTCCGGCTACCAACGCTCCCACAATCAACGCGCTTGTCAATCCTGCTGCGATTTTCTTTTTCATGGATCTTTCCCCTTTCCTTTTCCGGCCGGTATCAATTCCGTCATCAGCGAAATTCACCTGGGCTTTTTACATTTGATCAATTCAGCATCCGGAACGAATCCGTTTTCCGTCTGCTTTTTTATTTACTCAAAGGATATTCCTGAGTTGTGTTCCAAATGTGAAAAAACAAAGGGTAAAATTGTGAAAAAAGTGTTACCGCGTTACTATTCACGGCCGCTCTGAACCTTTCATCTGCCGTAGCAAGCTTGCTTGCGGATGGCAGTGATAAGGTTCAGAGCATGGCCGCGAAGCGGGAACTTCCCCATCAACCGTGAACAGAAGCTGCGAAGCAACGACATACGTGCGAAGCACGGATGGTTCACGGTCTGAGGGGGAAGAGACCGTGAATAGTAACGTTACCGCAAAACAGGAACGTTACCTTTCAGGCTTTCCTTTATCTATGAACCAGCAGGCTCTTTCCCGTCATCTCCTTGGGCTGCTCCATTCCCATCATCTCGATCAGAGTCGGAATGATATCGCACAGCGCACCGCCTTCCGCCAGCTTGTAATCCGGATCGTAGTTCACAAGAATAAACGGTACCGGATTCGTGGTATGCGCAGTGAGGGGCTCACCGGTCTCATAGTCTACCAGCTGCTCCGCGTTTCCATGATCAGCGGTGATAAACATCTGTCCGTTCACCTCTTTGATCGCGTCCACCACTCTGCCGACGCACACATCGATCGTTTCGATCGCCTTAATGGCAGCGGATTCCACGCCGGTGTGACCGACCATATCGGGATTCGCGAAATTCGTGATAATCACATCATACTTCCCGGAACGGATCGCCTCGACAAAGCGGTCGCAGACCTCAGGAGCGCTCATCTCCGGCTGAAGATCATAGGTGGCGACCTTCGGGCTCTTGACCAGGATGCGGTCTTCGCCCGGATTCGGCTCCTCTACGCCGCCGTTGAAGAAGAAGGTGACATGTGCGTACTTCTCTGTCTCGGCAATGCGGGCCTGTGTCATATGATGCTGTGCCAGGAACTCTCCGAAGGTTTCCGTGATCTCCACCTTCGGGAACGCAACCTCCTTGTTCGGAATCGTGACATCATAATCTGTAAAGCAGGCATAGAAGACCTTCTTTCTTGGTCCTCTGTCAAAC
Source organism: uncultured Lachnospiraceae bacterium (assembly GCA_902799015.1). GTDB lineage: Bacteria > Bacillota > Clostridia > Lachnospirales > Lachnospiraceae > Porcincola. The sequence continues at coordinate 58,603 of CADBZI010000011.1, forward strand.
TTGTCAAAGTCATCGATGCAGAAGCAGCGCGTGATCTCTCTTGCACGGTCCGGCCGGAAATTAAAGAAGATGATCGAGTCGTTATCCTGGATGGTGGTGACAGGCTTTCCGTCTTCCATCACAACAGCCGGAACGACAAACTCATCGGTGACGCCCTGTGCGTAAGAATCCTTGATCGCCTGTACGCCGTCCGTCGCCGGAACGCCTTCTCCCAGCGTCAGAGCACGGTATGCCTTCTCAATTCTGTCCCAGCGGTTGTCGCGGTCCATCGCGTAGTATCTTCCGGACACAACGCCGATCTTCCCGACGCCGATCTCATTCATCTTGTCCTGAAGCTGCTGCGCGTACTCCGCGCCGCTTTCCGGCGGAGTGTCGCGGCCATCGAGGAAGCAGTGAACAAACACTTTCTTCAGCCCATGCCGCTTCGCCATCTCCAGCAGTGCATACACATGCGTATTGTGACTGTGTACGCCGCCGTCTGACAGAAGACCGTACAGATGCAGCTGGCTGTCATGCGCTTTTACATTTTCCATCGCCTTCAGAAGGACCTCATTCTCGAAGAAATCTCCATCCTGAATCGCCTTGGTGATTCTGGTGAGATCCTGATAGACAATGCGGCCGGCTCCCATGTTGAGGTGTCCGACCTCGGAGTTTCCCATCTGTCCGTCCGGAAGTCCGACAAACAGGCCGCTGGCCTGTCCCTGGACAAACGGATATTCTTTCATCAGCCGGTCCATAACCGGTGTATTAGCCAGTGCGACTGCGTTATGCTCTTTGATCGGATTCAGGCCGTAGCCGTCAAGAATCATCAGTACGGTAGGTCTCTTGCTCATAAATATGCTCCTTCCCAGATATGTGTGCATCTTCTGTGTTCAGTAAACACGAATCATTGTTGCCACCTTGCGGACCACACTGCTCGATTCGAGAATCAGCAGCGCATCCTTTATATGGCGCTCTTTTACACTGCTGGTGATGATCACCAGTTCAGCATTTTTCTCTATCTTATTCTTCTGGATCACCTGCTCGATCGAAACGGAATTGTTGCCGAAGATGCTGGCGATCGTTGCGAGCACACCCGGCTTGTCTTCCACTTCCATCCGGATAAAATAGCTCGACCTTGTGTTTTCAACCTTCTTGATGGGAATGCTCCGGTAGACATTGTCCCGTGTCGATCCCTGTGAATGCTCCGCGATCCTGCGCGCAACGGAGAACACATCTCCCATGACAGCGCTCGCCGTGGGCATCTCGCCGGCCCCTTTGCCGTAGAACATCACATCCTCTACGGCGTCACCATCCACATAGACCGCGTTGTACGATCCATTGACGGAAGCAAGCGCATGGTCCTCCGGAATCAGCATGGGATGCACCTTCACTTCAATGCCTTCCGGCGTATTGTTCGCCATGGCGATCAGCTTGATCACCCTGCCCAATGTCTTGGCATAGGAAATGTCCTTCGCGGTAATCCTCGTGATTCCCTCCGTATAGACATCACGGAAGGTAACTCTTGAGTGAAATGCAATCGTCGCCAGAATCGCGATCTTCCGGCCGGCATCATAGCCTTCCACATCCGCTGTCGGATCCGCCTCGGCATATCCCAGCGCGGTAGCCTCGTCCAGCGCATCCGCATAATCCATCCCCTCATTTGTCATCTTTGTGAGGATGTAATTGGTCGTGCCGTTCAGGATTCCCATAATCTTCGAGATCTCATTCGCGGCAAGGCTGCTCTTAAGCGGACTGATGATCGGGATTCCTCCTGCGACGGCAGCCTCAAACCGAAGCTCCACATGGTTCTCCTCCGCAATCTGCAGCAGTTCGCCGCCCCGGTCCGCAATCAGGTCCTTGTTGGCCGTCACGACACTCTTGCCCGCCTCCAGCGCACTCCGGATATACGTGTATGCCGGTTCCATGCCTCCCATCAGTTCGACCACGATATCGATCTGAGGGTCCTCGAGAATGTCCTCAAAGGACGTCGTCAGAATAGCCGGATCATCGACCTCATCCTTATGCTTCTCTATGTTCCGGACCAGGATCGACCGGATCTGCAAGGTGGTGTTCAGTTTCTGCATCATCTCGCTCTTCTGCCGCTGTGTCACCTTATACACACCGGACCCGACTGTACCCAGTCCCAGAAGCGCTACATTGATTCCTTCTTTTGACATGCCTTCCAACCCTCTGCACCTGTCGGTGCGAAAAATACGCGAATCTGATACTGCATAAGCAGAGTCATTATATACTCACGAAAATGAAAAAGGCAAGAGACGATTCGTCTCTGCCTTTTCGCATCCTACGCCGCTATGCAACGATGTTCTTCATCCAGACATTTTTCCTCACAAGGACATATCCGATGAGGCACTTGATCAGATCTACCGCATGTACGATTGCAAAGATTGCAACCACATGCATATCCGTAAAGCGGCTGAGGAAAAATGCCACCGGTACGCTGACCAGACACATAAATACACTGTCAAACAGGAACGTGATGATCGTCTTTCCGCCCGACCGAAGCGTAAAGTAGGACGCATGCAGAAATGCTTCCTTCGGCGTAGCAAGGCCCTGAACGATCAGAAACAGCGTTGCCAGCTGTCTGGCCTGGGCATTCGTATTGTAAATCCGCGGGCACAGGGGAGCCGTCAGAATCATCAGCACCATCAGGATGCAGCCGATCATCACCGAGGAGAAGATGATCTTCGTATCCGTATCCTTGGCCTCCTTCATTTTCCCGGCACCAAGCAGCTGCCCGACGATGATCGCCACCGCGTCACCCAGAGCGATAAAGGCGATATTAAAGACATTGTTGACGGTGCTGGCTATATTCTGTCCCGCTACCGCGTTCAGGCCTCTCAGCGAATAGGCCTGATTCAGCAGGAAGATCCCCGTTGCCCACAAGGTTTCATTGACCAGAAGCGGCGCTCCCGTAATGAAGAACTGTTTTACAACAGGCAGCGGGATCCGGAAGGTTTTGTAGATTCCGCGGATATAGGTATGGACCGTCCCGTGCATGTGCAGCCAGGCAATCAGAATCACACATTCCACAACCCGGGAGATTCCGGTGGCAATCGCTGCGCCATACACTCCCATCTCGGGGAATCCGAACTTGCCATAGATCAGAAGATAGTTGAACGCAAGATTCACGAAAACCGCTGTCAGGCCGGCATACATGGGGACGATAGTCTCCCCGCATTCGCGCAGGGTACTGGAATAGGTAAAGGAAAGAAAGATCAGCGGCATGGAAAAGAAGATGATCCTCATATAACCCAGCGCATAGCGCAGCGTTGCCTGAAGATCTCCTCCCCCTGCACTCTCATTCAGATACAGCCCGACCAGATCCGCTCCGAAGACATACATGATCACGATCGCAATTGCTGTGATGATCATTCCCAGCCAGAGCTTATAACGAAACGTATGCTGAATGCCTCTGTCATCCTGATACCCGTAAAACTGCGCGGTAAAGATTCCGGCGCCCGACTGTCCGCCGAACAGACACAGGAAATAGATGAACATGATCTGATTCACGATAGCCACGCCGGACATCTGCTCCGTCCCGATCCGGCCAACCATGATATTGTCCAGAAGGCTCACAAAATTGGTGATCCCATTCTGCACCATAATCGGCACCGCGACCGACATAAGCATTGCGTAAAAGGCTTTATCGCCGATGTATTTTTCCCTGAACTTTCCCATGTAACTGCCTCTTTTTTCAATGGATAAGCCTGCCGGCGGCAGACTTGTCTGTCTACTATAACGGCTCCGGAGCACATTTGCAAGAGCGGATCCTGTGAGACAAAAACTCCCGGATACAGGGAATCCTGCATCCGGGAATCTGTCAATCGCCGAAACACTTCGTTCTCAGGGGTCGTTCTCAGGGGTCGTTCTCAGGGGTCGTTCTCAGAGGCTGCTTACCCCCTGGTCCGTCTCCCCAGCAGGGTGACCTTTTCCAGCTCTTTCGAGGAGGACCGGTAGATCTCTTTGAAGGCCTGATAGTATTCTTCATAGATTTTGTGGTTTTCCGAAATCGGCTCCACGATCAGGTCTTTGTAATGAACCGCTCTCTCACACCCTTCTTCCACGGATTGATAGATTCCGGCACCGGCACCCGCGGCAATGGCCGCTCCGAGGCCGGCCTGTTCGGAGGTATCGGACACGCGCATCGGTGTATTGAAGACATCTGCCTGAATCTGGAGCCAGGTCCTGGATCTTGCGCCGCCTCCGGACGCAATGATCTCCTTCGCGTAAAGGCCCATCGACTCACACAGGAGCCTGCATTCATTCAACGCATAGGTGACGCCTTCCATGACCGCACGTGTCAGTTCTTTCCTGCCGGTATTCAGATTGACTCCGAACAGCACACCGCTCAGATCCGGGTTCAGATGGGGCGTTCTCTCGCCATTCATGTAGGGAAGGAACACAACACCGCCGCTTCCCGGCCTGACACTGCTGACCATGCGCTCCACCTCATCATAATCTGCCTTTTCAAACAGACTGTTGAACCATTTCAGTGTCACGCCTGCGTTCATGATCGCTCCCATCACCAGCCACTGGTCTTTTTTGTAGGAGGAAAATGTATTCGTCTTCAGATCCGGGTCCAGAACAGGCGCGTCCGAGCGGTAAGACAGCTGTCCGGCCGTACCGATATTGGAGGACGCGACTCCGGGCGTCACAATGCCGTTTCCGATTCCCTGCATGACCTGGTCACCGCCGCCGGCAACGACGATCGTTGACTCCGAAAGCCCGGTCTGCTCTGCGGCACTCCTGCTCACATGGCCAACCGCGTCCGCTGTTTCATACAGCTTCGGGAAAAGGGACATCGGTACCTGAACCTGATCCAGAATCTCCTGAGACCAGCAATTATTCCGGATATCATACGCAAGTGTCGCGGAAGCATCCGAAATGTCGGATGAGACATCGCCTGTCAGCCTCAATTTCAGATAATCCTTCGGCAGACAGACCTTGCCGGCCCTTTCGTAGACCTTGGCTTCATTCTCCCGGATCCACAGAAGCGATGGCAGAAGAAACCCGGTGTAAACCGCATTCATCATATGCTTTTTGACGCCATCCGTGCCGAACAGCTCTTTCAGCATCGCCACCTGCGCGGAGCTTCTCGCATCATTGTGGAGAATGGCCGGCCGGATGACCTGGTTGTCCCGGTCCAGAAGGACAGCGCCATGCATCTGTCCGGAGAAGCTCAGTGCTTTCACCTCATCCGCCTTCACCTTCGTGAGGCACTGCCGGATCGTGCGGACACAGGCGCCCCACCAGACCTCCGGATCCTGCTCCGAATAGCCTCCTTTGGGGCTGTCAAACTGATATGCTTCCGATGCCTCGGCTGCAACCGTACCGTTTTCGTCCACCACCAAGGTCTTGAGGCTTGATGTCCCCAGGTCAATCCCCATCAAATAAGCCATCTTGTTCTCCTTCTCTTTCGCTTTTGTTCTGTCGTGATGCGCCTTTAACCTATACCTGACGCAGAAACTGTTCCATCTCGAAGAGCGCTGCCCCAAAGGCAGACTCACTGATCTTGAATACACAGGATCTGATATAGGAAGCCTCCTGCTCAAACAGATCAAGCTCCTCCACTGCTTTCCGGATGTCCTCTATGCGGTCTCCCATCGCACTTCCCACATACCCGCCGATGATAATATCACAGTCCAGCATCATATGGATGTTATGAATCAGAATCGCAAGATTGTGAACATACTCTTCCCATCGGTCTGCTTCTTTGCTTCCGCCTTCATTCAGGCGGTCGAAAAAGCTGCCCAGGGTGGGCTGATCGCCTTCGATCGGTGCGAGGAACAGAGAGCTGCAGTAAGAATCCGAACACCCTCTCTGACCGCAATAACAGCGTTTTCCGTTCGGGACGATTATGACATGTCCGATCTCTCCGCTCCTGAAATGATCTCCATTCAGGACCTGTCCCCTGTCGTAAACCGCGCCTCCGACTGTATCATCCAGGGACAGATAGAAGAAATGATCCTCCGGCCCGGCATGGAAGCCTTCTGCGAACGCGCCTGCATTTGCCTCATTCATAAACCAGGACTTACATGAAATCCCCTCCGAGAATTTCTCAAGCGGAAAGTCCTTCAGGCCAAGCACATGAGAGCGGTCTATCCGATTGGTGTTTTGATTGACAATCCCCGGAATGGAGAACCCGACTCCCAGAAGCCGGCTCTTCTTCACCGAATTGCGGTTGCAGAACTCCTGCAGAAGCTTTTTGATCTTCCGATAGTATGCATCCTCATCCCGAAACGGATGATCAATCCGCTCCCGGTCAACATTCTCGCCGACCAGATTCGTGAGAACCATAACAATATGCGTTCTCGAAATATTGATTCCGACACTATAGCGGTAATCCGCGCAGACATCAACCGTTCGCGCCTTTCTCCCTCCGGTGGAATCCAGTTCCCCTGCATCATACAGCACACCGCACGCTTTCAGGTCCTTTGTATTCTGAAGCACGGTAGGCAGGCTCATCTTCAGCGCAGATGCAATTGCCGGATTCGATAAGCGTCCGTTTTTGCAAATATACCGGAAGATCCGGTTTCTGTTCTCCCTTCGTATTGCCCTGTTTGTTCTTTCTTCCAATGACATCTTCTCCGGCCTCCCGGTTATTGTGCATTGTCAAATACTGTCTGATTGTCATAAAAATCAACGCAGACGTCGAACGCTTTCTCTTCGCCTGCTTCGATGTAGGGAAGCTTCCCGGATTCTTTCAGCGCGTTCCTCCCATCCAATGTTGCAATCATGGGCTCCAGGCCGAGAACATAATCCTTCTCTCCCATCATCTTCCACTCCGTCAGATAGGGAAGCGTGGAGGAATCAAACCGGATCGTCAGTCCGACACCCGCATCGGGATTGAAGATTCCCGCGCAGGCCTGACTACCGTCAAACGTATGATAGTAACACTGCTCTTCGAAGTCCGGAACCGGACGGATCATCTGGTTCCATGTATCGATTCCTTCTGCCGCATGCTCTGTTCTGGGAATCACTTTCGAGGAATTCACCCGCACAATGGAACGCTCGCTCAGAAGCGGATATCCCATATTCATATGATAGAGAATCAGCATAGGTTCCCTGTGGGACCCGATATTGCGGATCTTGTCATGAATCGTAAAGGAAGTTCCGCCGACCGGGCAGCTGATGGTGCGCTCCAGCTCCAGCTTCTGCCGGAAGATATGCATATCCGGGATATGGGCATGGATCTCAATCTGCTCTTCATCGCATGTATACCAGATACGATCCGCAGGCTGATGTCCGATGGTCCCGTGAAGCGGAAGCTCTTCCTCTCCGTCCTTCTGCGGAATCCCGATGTTCAAAAGTCCGCAGGTTGTCAGGAACCCGCAATTGAAGGTCTTGAGGAAATGGTCGCCCTTGTCATCATAATAAGCCGGAGCCGCATATCCTCCTACGCCCATATAATTCATGTTCACGCCCTTGTAAGAGAGTCTGGAAATATCCGCGCACCGGTCCGCACTGACCGTGAACTCCACTCCGCTGCCGTTTCTGACCTGGAACAGGCGCATGCCGTCCCCTCTTCCTCCGACCAGCCTGTGTTCCTCCACCCCGAAAAACTGGGTGTCGTGTCCGTAGTAATTGCGATCAAACATAAGAATTCCTCCCTTTCCCTTTACCTTATCACAACACGGGAAACTGTCCTCGGGACAGTTCCCCGTGTTTCTCAATCATACCCTCCGCCTTATCATGTGTCAACAAGTTCAGATTGGCAGAATCTGTTTTGGCACAGTCCCTGCTGCAGTTCACACGCCTGCCGGTCCCTTAAGCATACGCAGAACTCCTTATACGATCAGGAAGAACTTGACCAGGAACAGCAGCGAAATGATATAAGTAAGCAAGGAAACATCCTTTGCCTTTCCTGACAGAACCTTGATCACCGCGTAGCTGATCATGCCAATGCCGATGCCATGTCCGATGGATCCGGAGATCGGCATCGCAAGGAGCATCAGCGCCACCGGTGCCATCTGGGAGACGTCATTCCAGTCAATCTTCTGAAGTCCGCTGAGCATCACAACGCCGACATAGATCAATGCGGAGGAGGTCGCCGGAGCAGGAATCAACGCGGCGATCGGAGCGATGAACATACAGCACAGGAACAGAAAACCTGCTGCGAGCGCCGTCAGGCCGGTACGTCCTCCCGCTTCCACACCGGAGGCGGATTCCACAAACGTTGTAACGGTCGAAGTTCCGGTCAGAGCGCCGGCAACCGTACCGACTGCGTCGGAAAGAAGTGCTTCCTTCATCTTCGGCATCCTGCCCTCATCGTCCACCATGCCGGCCCGGCTTGCGGTTCCGACCAGAGTTCCGATCGTGTCGAACATATCAATCATGCAGAAGGTGATGATCAATGTTGTTGCCGTAAAGATTCCTACACGGAAGAAATCACCAAAATCAAACTTGAACAGGGTAAGATTCACCATATCCTTGATCGGAGGCACAAAGGACGCTCCAGCCAAAGAAGCGAACGGATTCGTCTTCATGAAGATCGCTTCACCGGCCCAGTACAGGATCGATGCCACAAACATCCCTCCCAGAACCGAAGCCTTGATCCCCTTCTCATTCAGATAGATGATCACAAACAGGCCGACAAACATCGTGACAACACTGAGCACCATCTGAGTATACCCGGTGCCCATCTGTTCCCTGCCCAGAGCGGGAGTCAGTGCTCCGAAGAAGTCCTGCATCACGTAGTACGGACCTCCGGTATCGGAATAGATCCCCGCATTCGATCCGAGTCCGATGTTCAAAAGCATCAGACCGATTGCAGGAGAGATTCCCAGGCGGATCGGCAGCGGAATCGCGTGAACAATCTTTTCACGGATGTTGAGCACCGACAGGATCAGGAACAGGATTCCTTCAATCAGAATAATACACAGTGCCGCACGGAAGGAAACCAGATAGGAGGTTCCTGTAATGGCAGCGATATTCGCGACAACGACCGCGAAGAAACTGTTCAGTCCCATACCGGGCGCCATGACAAAAGGCTTGTTCGCAAGAAAGGCCATGGTGAACGTACCTACCGCGGAAGCAATACAGGTCGCCATAAAAACAGCGTTCCAAAGGTCCGCTCCCTCTGCCTTAAAATTCGTCAGAAGATTCGGGTTCAAGGCGACGATATAAGCCATCGTCATGAAGGTCGTCAATCCAGCAAGCAGTTCTGTTCTGACATTTGTATGGTTTTCTTTCAGATGAAACAACTTCTCCATTCAAACTCCCTCCCTTTCTTTCGTTTCCTTCGCAACCTGTTTATACAGGTTCGTATCTGAACACAGTATATCACAATATTCAACAAAACACCCCTGATTTTTTGCATTTTCTTAGATGATTTGCATTACTTCTTTTTTTCCTTGTGCATCCATGTTAAAATGCTATGGATTGGAGGTTTACCCAATTATGAGAAAAAAACTGTTTACAGGGATTCTCTGTGCAGGTCTTCTGACAGCATGTGTACTGCATCCTGTATCTGCTGAGGATCTTATGGTTGCGGATTCCGAGGAGGATACCGACCAGGCTGTCCCGGCTCAGACGGAAGGATCCGGCAGCGGGCTGATCTCGGCGGACGGTCTGTTTGAGGTTGTCAGTGAAACCCAGTCAAGAGCAGGAAAAAAGCTGGAGGACGTGGTTCCAAAGCCCCGTGAGATTGAGGTTCCGCAGACGCCGCCCTCCTCGTCCCTTACCGTTGAAACCCTCGACTCATTCCCGGATCCCGCCGAAGCAATGCTTCTCTATCAGGAGGAGTATGAAAAGGCGCAGATCCGTTACCATTCCGATAAGCTCTTCTATACCTGCACAGAGAAAGAAACCGAAAACGGTTCCTACTTCCTTACGCATGTCATCATCCGGGATGCCGGTCAGTTAAGGGGAGAGGATTCCTTCGGAGATTTCGCGGGCACGAGAGAGACACCGCAGGACGCGGCAAAAAGAACCGGAGCAAAGATTCTGATCAATGGAAGCTATTTTGACTACGGAACAGGCTTCGCAACCGGCGGAGAGCTGTTGATCCGGGACAATAAGGTTCTGCATGGTCCCTATTCCGATGGCTATGAGATCTGTCTGAGAAAAGACGGCACGCTCTTCTCTCCGGGCTACAATACCATATCCTCAGTCCTGAAGCAGGATGTTGTGTTCTCCTGGGGAACCTGTGAAGATCTGCTGATCCGCAACGGAAAGAAGATGGAGCTCACGGACTACGACTGGAATGGATACTCCTATCCGCGCACTGCGATCGGTATGGTCCGTCCGCTGGAGTATTACATCATCACGGCAGGAAAGGCAGATTACGAACAGGGCATCACAATCTATGAAGAGCAGGAGATCTTCGCGGACCTGAAATGCGCCTATGCAAGGGGCCTGGACGGCGGCGGAAGCAGTGCGCTGGTCATAGACGGCGAATATGTCAATGAGAACGGCGACCGTCTGGAGGACGGAACGCTTCAGCGAAGAGCTGTAGCGGATTTCCTGCTGTTCACGGAATAAGCGCGAAAATTATAAAAACTGCGGCAGTTCCTTTGCTGTTCTGCCGCAGTTTATTTATTTCTTCTGTAAGGCACGCTTCCTCGACCAGATTCCTATAAGCTTCAGTGTAACTGCCGTTCCGAATGCAAAGACAACAATCAGTGCCGCCAGACGGATCCAGTCGCCCATAACATTATCAGTGGTATGCGCAAAAGCGGGGTCATAGTACTTTTCGGCGGCTTTGTCTTCGATCATCTTCTGTGTCTTCTCTTTTCCCACAATCGACAGAATTTCGTCCACCGAGGTATCCACACTGATTCCCTCATCCATGAAGCCGGACATCTGGCGGTTCGTGGTCAGCATATCGACGGCGTCACCCAGGCTGATCTGCATTCCGACCTCCTTGTCCTTGAAGTCGTCCAACAGCCCCGCCTCATTGATCTCTGTCAGGAGAATCCCGACCGTCAGCCCTCCGATGATCGGTGTATCCCGCATTCCCTGAAATCTGGCATCGTTCAGGAGAATATCATTTAGCTCGCCGATTGTTTTGATCCCGCCAAGCTGTATGCTCCGTGCTTTCGCGACAGCCGGATTGCTGCTGTCGCCAAGCAGCTCTAAAACCTGTCCGAGCGTAATGTGTGCGTGCAGGTCGACATCCTCCATTTCGGTCAGTACGCTCTCAACCATTCCAAGCGGAAGCTTGTTCAGGTCCGCCTGAGATGCCATCGCCTTAAATCCGGGACGGGAAACCGTAATCATCGCGATCGGATCAATCGAGTCCGGAATCGAAATGATGCTTCCCGAAAACACCAGCTGCAGAACCAGAATAAACGGAAGAATCGTCATCGCCGCTGTTTTCGTACGGCACAGCGCGGAAACAAACAGCGCCACCATATCTGACGCGTAGATCACCAGGAACAATGTAATCCCAAAGTCAAGGGCAAACCATGGTGTGATTAAGGACGGTACTGTATACCGGATCCCCGCAGCCCACAGCATCACCAGCATGATTCCCGTCTCCGTCAGACATATAAGCAGCTGAAACAGCATGTTGGCAATCGTATAGGAAGAGGAATGCAGCCTCAGGCGGAATTTTTCCCTGATCACATTTCGCTCCCGGCAGATTGTCTGAATGGAACTGAAGGAACCGTTCCAGATGCATACGCCGACCAGAACGAAGGCTCCGGTCATGGTGGCTTCCATTGTCTCGAAAAAATCCTCCCGTATCGCCAGTCCCGCGATCAGGGAAAGAACTGCCGTCATCGGAAGTACCATCCAGTTTCTATGCTGAAAGAACATATGAAACGCGTTTGCAAAGCAGATTCCGATCTGCGAAATCCGGCTATTGCTCTCCGTCTCCAGCCTGTTCCTGAACACAGGTGTATAGTCTTTTGCCATCATTCTCCTCCACGTCTTACGAAAGACAGACTCCCCGGATCTCCATTTCGCTTATCCGCTCATTATACTCCAGCCTGAATCGTCCGTGAAGCACCATGCGAAACATTATGCTTAGCTGCTTTGCTGGCTGGGCGCACAACCGGAATTCAGATCTCCATCTCAGAACTCCCACGGAAGATAAGCGAATAGCATGGCAAATACGACTGCCGGAAGCATATTTGCCACCCGTACTTTCTTTCCCCATACAAGGTTCAACCCAACACAGAAAATCAAAACAGCACCAATAAGCGAAAGATATGAAACGGCTGTCTCCGTCATAATTGGAGAAATGATACGAGCCAGCACTGTGACAGCCCCTTCAAAGAGCAGGACAGGGATTGCTGAAAAAGCACAGCCTTTTCCGAGTGAAGATGTCATTACAGCAATAATGATAAAATCCAGAACTGCTTTTACGGCCAGTGTGGAATAATCCCCTGAAATCCCATCCTGTATCGCACCAACAATCGCCATTGCGCCTATACATACGGTAAGCGACGCCGTAACAAACGCACTCACAAACTGCTTGTCACCATTATTGCCGGTTTTTACTTTCAGCCATTCGCCAAAATGCTCGAATCCTTTCTCAATCCCGATGATTTCACCAACGATCGTGCCAAGGGCAAGACAAAGCACAATTAACATGGATTTTCCACTGAGAATCTGCCCATTATCTATGTGCAGCATTCCCTGCATTGCTCCTGCGATCGCGATGAACATGACGCTGATCCCGCAAGCCTTGTTAACCGCATCCTGCTGATCCTGGCGGAAAAGCTTGCCGGTGAAATGTCCAATCACCCCTCCGGCTACAATTGCTGCGCTGTTAATGATTGTTCCAAGTCCTATCATATGACATAACCCCAAAAGCCGGAGCTCCGAAGAGCTCCGGTAAATCTATTCTAACTATCCGGAAACGGGGTTATTTCGCCGGCATCACCGAGATCACATTACCGTTTGTATCGTAAACCGTCACGGTATTTGCTGCATCATCCAGGACATAAGTGTTGCCGGAGGCGTCTGTCCAGGTCACCTTCATGGAAATATCCGGTTCTGACTGCCGGGCCGGTTTAATCGTGTTGACATATTTGGTTCCGTTGGCATCGTACCAGGTAACAACCTGCTCCCCGATCATCGGATCAGCATCTGTATATGTGGTAATATACACTACCGTCACGCCATCCTCAACCGTTACATACTGTTCGGTTGTATCCGCCATCGCCGGAACACTCGCCGCGGAAATCACAAAAGCACTTGTCAACGCTGCTGCAATCAGAGTAATTCTTTTCTTCAGACCTTTCATTTTTTCTCCCTCTCTTTACCACACCGGATACCGTGTGTCTGTATCTCTTTTTTCTTGTTTTTTTCTTGACATTTTTATATACGCAGGACAACTGCAGGTGGCCAAAATAAAATTGTTGTTTTTTCATCGTACAGCATCAGATCCGGCATATGACTAATCAGGACCACCCGTAAAACGGGTGGTTTGCTCACGGCTATAAGCCGTTGTTGCCAGGCCAGCGCCTCAAGACGCTG
>CADBZI010000012.1 GCA_902799015.1 uncultured Lachnospiraceae bacterium
ATGAGCAGTTGATTATCTCTGCAGGGACAAAGGATAAATGTGAGGTTGCGGAGGCATGCGGCCCCGGCTCGGGAAAGAAAAAAGGCGGAGACCAGAGTGGCGGAGAACTTCAGGTTTACAGTAAACTGTATAAGCCAAGTGAGATTACGCATGTATTCCGCTTCACCGGTGAGGGTGTTGTGCTGAATACGGTCGGACTTGCAGGATGAGCCCGATCGGAAATGAATTACAAAATCGGCATCCGAAAAGAATAAGTCAACTTATAAAACTTCGTTAAGGGAGGCGCGCAATGCTGCTGAAAAAGACTGGTATTGGAAAGCTATTGATTCTGACCCTGTTGATGGCGATGATGCTGGGAGGGACCGGACAGGTCTTTGCGAAGCATACTGCGGTAGGGAAGGCAGCTTCTGTTACGTATGTCAAACCGGGGGATTCGCGCCGGGTAATCATCTATGTCGGTGATTCCAGGGTCATGTACTGCACCTGCGGCGGCGGGCAGAAAAATGACATACGCACCAACTTTGCATTTTGCTTTGTCAATGGCGGAAATGTCGGAGTGATCCGCCGGGGCGGCGGCAAGCTTACCTCCCAGGTAGAGGCATTTATTGAAAGATACCGCAGCCGGAATCCGGTGATAGTTTTCAACTTTGGTCTGAACGGGAATGGCCGTCCGGCGAAAAATGCCAGAAAGCTCATCAATATCTACAGAACCTGGAGAAATGCGTATCCGGATCTTACCTTCTATGTGGAAGGGATCGGTTCCACAATCGTGAAAAAGGGATCCTACTCCAATGCGAATGTCCTTCGTCTGAATTCACTTCTGAAGGCGGAATATGAACCGCAGGGCATGTGGATCGATACCTATCGCTTCCTGGAAGAGAATAATATTGTGGATGACACCAAACGGGGAAGAAGAGACAATTATCACTACAAATGGGTTACGAGCAAACAGATATTGATCAGGCTCAGGGAGCTGATAGAAGATGATACCGCAAGCAAGACAAAATGATGAGATCGCCTGGAGCGAAGACAGCAGGATGGATACTGCAGTTTCCCCGAAGGAGAGCCGTTTCGACCTCCTGCGGGGGAACCTTTTCGTGTGCCTGCTGATCAATCTTCTGTTCCTTGCCGCTGTGCTTTTGATCATGCGGCCTGTGTTTGATTCGAATGACGATATCAATATCGCCTTTTTCATCAACCTGGCCCGCCCGGTTCAGGATCCGCATCTTTTGTTTATCAATACGATCGTGGGCTGGGTCGGAGCTGCTCTTTACCGGATGACCAATATGGTTCCATGGTATGCGGTGCTGCAGTACTTTGGGCTTGTCTGCGCATTCACCGGGATGACATGGGCCATTCAGAAGCTGTTCTCAAGGTGGAGCGCTCTGACACTTTCCATGTTCCTTCTGCTTTTTTTCGCGGCAGACGCTTACACGAGCGTGCAGTTTACCAAAACTGCCGGCGTCTGCGGTGCGGCAGGACTCTTTCTCGTGGTATTTGCCATGACAAGAAAGCATGTACACAGAGGCGCGCTGCTGCTTGGAAGTCTGATCACCTTATACGGTTATCTGTATCGTGACAGAGAAGTGTACGTGATGCTGGCTCTGTGGTGCGTTATGGGGGTCGGCCTCCTGCTGCAGATCGGGGAAGAGAAGCCGGGCCGCAGACTCCGGCGGGTGGAGGCTTATTTCGGCTCACTTGCGCTGGTATGTGTTTTGTGTGCCGCAGCGTGGGGCGTGAACAAAATCTCGTATTCCATGTCCGAGGAAGCCTCCGCATACAAAGAACTCAATGATATCCGGTCTGATATTATGGATTACGGGTTTCCTCCGTATGAGGAAAACAAGGAACTGTATGATTCTCTGAAGATCACAAGAAACGCGTGGCAGCTATTCTCCGGATGGAATTTTTATGATCCGGAGGTATTCCCGCTGGACGCGCAGAAGAAGATCCTGGATGCACAGAAGCATAAGGAACTGAACATGGAGCTGGTCAGAGGGTTCTTCGACAAATATCCGTACAAGTGGTTTGAGAATCCGATGTTCTATTGCTTCCTTGTAATGGCGGCTCTGGTGATTGTTTTCGGAAAGCGGAAGTGGCAGGTTTTTGTCACGGTTGTGATGGAGCTTGCGGCAATCACTGCAGTGTTTTTTATCATGTACTGGAATGGACGGTACAATCTGGAGCGTGTTGACAGTCCGATCTGGCTGTGTGCCTGCCTGATATTCGCATTTTTCCTGGATCGGGACAGATTTGTGGTGGATGGGAGATGCGCGGCGGTTCTGATTCTGGTCGTTCTGGCGCTGAACCAGAACACATGGAGCAAGAGCTGGAGACACAACACGAAAAAGAAGGAAAATAAAATGACAAGGGATGCCAATCTTGTGGCACAGACAAGCCGGGATTCGGAGCATCTGTATCTGTCAAAGGTCGGACTCTATACGCTTTCCACCGCGTACAGTCCGCTGTCCCTTGTTCCGATCGGTGCCGGAGCAAATACCTGCGCGCTGGGAGGCTGGCCGGCAGGAAGCCCTTCCTACACTGCGGTACTGAAACAGTACGGAGTTGAGAATCCATACCGGGATTCCATCAACAATGATAAGGTCTACTGGATTGATAATCACATTGACTGGACGATCAGCTACCTGCATGAATATTATGACGATCAGGTACAGGCAAAGCAGATCGGTACATTTGATGAGAAGTATGCGATGTATCAGCTCGTTTCCGGGAAGAAAGAGCAGAATTAGCGCATATGGGGGTTTGTTTTTAGCCCTGATTCTGTTATTATTAAAAAATCAGTATTTTGATAAGGGATTGGAGAGACAGTAATAAAGAAGGGGAATGGTGGTAAGAAGTATGAAGAGAATACAGACAAGAGCAGGCATTTTCATTGCATTTGTGCTTCTGGTATTGAGCTGCGCCATGTTTCTGTCCGCTCATCCGGCAAAGGCGGAGGAGATTCAGCCTGTGCATGGGATCTACTGGATCGGAAAGATGAGAACGGACAAAAAGGCGACGATAAACGGTCAGTCGGTTTATCTGAAAAAGAAAGAGAAGGTGCTGGTTGTCTCCCGCCCGTATGACAGACAGGGGAACAGCATCGTTGAAAAGGACGGAGTGAGAATTCCGGTTCCGTATAATTCGATTTCCTATATCACGGATGCATGCACGATCAATCAGGGTGACTACAATACTACAACGAAAGAGCATTTTGTGAATGTGCAGCATCATCTTACCTCCAAGACGAGATATCTGATCTGGGCAAGCCTGGATAAGCAGAGATTGAATCTGTTTGAGGGGAGCGGAAACGGCGGCGACTGGAAGCTGATCCGGGTATCGAAGTGCTCCAGCGGCAGCGCGCAGTCTCCGTCAAGGACAGGATTCGGTATGGATATCGGGTTCAAGAAGAGAGTCTACCGGTACTCTAACCCGACCTTCAGCGCGACTGTGCAGTACTTTATGGAGTTTTCCGGCAGCGGTTTTCATAAGTGGGCCGGCGGCGGAAGAAAGAAGAACCTGGGCAAGCACCCGGTGTCACACAGCTGCATCCGCCTGGAGAAGAAGCATGCGATCTGGATGTACAAGAACGTTCCGGCGCATACAAGAGTTGTTGTCTATTGATCCTGAGGACAATGGACCTTTCCTGAACGGATCTGTTTGAAGAAGAGGAGAAACAGAATCGAGTAGGGGCATTTTGCCCCTACTCGATTGAATTGTATTATGAAACCGAGGAGAAGAGAAGCCACTGTGAAGGGAGAAGGCACCGGGATTCGCCGGAAGGATCTGTGCGCATATACGTCAGAAGGAGACATCCGCCTTGGGGCTCTTTGCCTGAATTATACGGTGCTTTTTTTTCTGTGTTCCCTTCTGGCTTTTCTGCCCTATCTGATCCTGGACAGGAGCTTTGTCTACCGCATAGACGGGGCCTCCCAGTATATCGTGTACCTGCGCTATATGGGACAGCATCTGAAAGAATGGGCAGGACAGATCGCCCGGGGGAATTTTCTTCCGGTCATGTATGATTTTACGATTGGAATGGGGGATGATGTGAATGCCATCATCCGGTTTCATCCTCTTGATTTTCTCTCTTTGTTTGTGCCTTCCCAATGGACAGAATATCTGTATGATGCGATTCTGCTGATCCGGTATTATCTGTCGGGCTTGAGCTTTTGCCTGTTTGCTTTTCTGTGGAAGAATGCCGGCACGCGGGAGCAAAACAAGCTCCCTTATCCGATCTCCCAGGCCGGGATCCTGTCCGGATCGATGATTTATGTTTTCTGCGGATACATGCTTCTGCGCGTCATGAATCATCCGACCTATGCTTCTCCCTTCATTATTCTTCCCCTGCTTTTGATTGCGGTAGAAAGACTCCTGAAAGGGAAAGGGTATGTGCTCTTTCCGGCAGTGGTTTTTCTCGGATTTGTAAGCAATTACTATTTTATGTACATCTGCTCTGTTGCGCTGCTTTTGTATGTGCTGCTTCGTCTGCCGGATTATCTGAGAGACTGCGCCAGGGAGGAAAAGAGCAGGCTAAGGGCTTTCTTCTCGCTGCTGATCAGAGCTGCATTGCTATACCTTCTGGGACTTTGCATGTCTTTGGTCACTCTTTTGCCGACAATCCTCCGCTATGCCTCGTCTTACCGGACTTCTCAGACCGCCCACAGACAGAATCTTTTGTACTACGCGGACCTGAGACGTTATGTGGCATGGATTCCCAACCTCATCACACCGTTTGTCAGTTCCGGGAACGGGACGAATCTGAACTACGCGGTGACCGTTGCCCCGGCATTGTTCCTGCTTGTTTTTTTCTGCCGCGGGAAACTGCGTACGATGAAGCGTGTGCTTGCGCTGGAGCTTGTGTTTCTGCTGATTCCAGCAGGCGGGTATATTCTGGCAGGCTTTAACAACGAGAACAACCGATGGATGTTCCTGATCTCACTGGCACTCGGCATGTGTGTCGTTTTTCTGATGGATGCATTTTCCTGCCTGGATCGTGCAAGACAAAGAGCGCTGGTACTGTTTGGCGTATTCTTTTTGCTGCTGCTTGGCGGGATCGCCGCTGCCACATCCTGGAAGATCTACGCGGCTGCGGCAGGGCTGGAGCTGATTGTATGCATCGCGGTCCTGATTGTGCTCAACCGAAGGGGCGCTGCCATAAAGACGGTACGCGGGGTTGTGCTTTTGATCACCTGTGTCAGTGTGATCGGAAATGCATGGATGACCTTTCTTCCCGGTTATGGAAATATGGCCTCGCACAGCACGAAAAGCGGTCAGTCATATCGCCGCTATATCAGAGGGATCGGCAGCACGGTCAAACAGCTGGACCAGGAAGGATTCTACCGGGTGGATTCCTCCGCTGTGAAGTCCGGCAGTGAGAACGCAGGGATCTATTACGGATACCGCGGCGTATCCATGTATAACAGTATTCTGAATACAGAACTGATTCACGCCATGCTGGACGAGGGAAACATCGGTCTGGACTCTGTCACGCATCTTCAGGACATGGACGGAAGGTTCCTGGCCGAAAGTCTGGCCGGTGTGAAGTATTATGTGACAGACAAACCGGGAAACCGGCCGTATGGTTTTTCCGAGGAGCCGGTATTGACCACCGATTCCTACTATGTCTATGAAAATGCTTATGCGCTTCCTTTCGCTTACAGCTATGATCATTACATCCTGAAAGAGGAGTATGAGAAACTGGATCCGGTTTCGCGGGAACTTGTCCAGGTGCACGCAGCAGTCGTGGATGCCTCCGAAGGACCCATTCCTCAGGCGCTTACACCAATCAGCGGTGCTGCGGAGGAGATTCTGACAGAAGAGGTTCCACTTCCGGACCGGCAGGAAGGGATGATACGAACCGAAAATGGCTACAAGGTTGAAACGAAGCGCTCTGTTCTGACTCTGAGCTACGAGAAAAAGCCGGGGTATGTGTGCGTGCTGCAGCTGAAAGGACTTCGCGGAAATGAGAAAGCCCGGCTCATTCGTGTTTCCTCCGGCCTGGCGGACAAGAAGTTTAATCTGCGGGGTGCGGAAAATACTTATACCCTGGGAAAGGAAGACTATCTGATCAGTCTGATGGCAGAATCCGAAGCGGTCAAGGCGGGAGAGACAGGGCAGATCGAGATTACATTTTTCCGCCCCGGGCAGTATTCTCTTGATTCTGTGCAGATGCTATATCTGCCGGTGAAGCGTTATGGAGAAGGAATTGCCGGGCTTTCGGAAGAGGCTATGACTAAGCCGGAATTCACTGCAAACAGGATAAGCGGGACCATTTCTCTGAGCAGGGAAAAGCTGGTTACATTTCAGGTGCTCAGCAAAAAGGGATGGAAACTCTATATTGACGGGGAAGAGAAAGATCTGATTCGTTCCAATGTCTGCTATCTTGGCGCATACATCCCGGAGGGGGTACATGAGGTTCTCCTTGTGTATGAGACACCCGGACTGCGGACGGGAGCAGCCGTCTCCTTAGCAGCGTTTGTAATCTGGCTCGCACTCATTGTGTCTGGTCTGAGAGGAAAAAAGCGCTGCGGCGCACAGCCTGGCGCAGACGGGATACGGGAGCAAAACAATCCGGGACCGGATCTTGACAGGTGAAACAGGGATATGGATAAGAAACGAATTACAGGCAAATACATCCTGATCTATAGTGCTGTGTTTTTGCTTCTGTGCGCTGTGGTCTTCGCTCCGTTTGCGCTGGACGGACGCTGTCTGGTCGGAAACGGAGACGGACAGTCTCAGTATATTCTGCAGCTGGAATACATGGGACGATGGCTCAGACAGGCACTGGGCGGAATCCTGCACGGAGATTTTACGCCTGCGAGATTTGATTTTTCGATCGGAATGGGGGACGACATTACCTCTGTCGTGCGCTTCCACCCGCTGGACTTTCTGGCTGTTTTTGTACCGGAAGCAGGGACTGAGCTTTTGTATCAGTTTTTGATCTTTTTCCGGCTGTATCTCGCCGGCATCGCGTTTTCTGCGTATGCCTTTGCCTGGAAGAGGATGGCCGGAGGAGATGCGGATCAAGGACAAAGGTATGATTCCTGGGCGGTACTGGCGGGAAGTATGGTGTATCTTTTCACGGGATATACTTACTGCCTCGGGATCGTGCATCCGACCTATCTGTCACCGCTGATCACGCTTCCGCTGCTCCTGCTGGGGGCAGAGCGTATGCTGCACCGGGAAGAGGAGCATCGGTTCGTTCTTTTTTCCGTGATGACGGCGGTCAGTTTTATCAGTAATTATTATTTTATGTACATTGCTTCCGTGGCGGCGGTTTTGTATGTATTCATACGGTTTTTCCAGATTTACAAGGAGAACCGGATCCGGAAGTTCGTGATTGTGTTCGTCCGGTTTACGGCGGCATATGTAACAGGGACTCTGATCGCCTGCATTACCCTGCTTCCGGTATTAAAACGCTATGCAGGCAGCTACCGCTCACAGCATCTGACTTCTCTTTCGAATCTTCTGGTTTACGCCGATAAGCGCAGGTATGTGGCATGGCTGATCAATCTGATCAGTCCGCTTCGTGCTTCAGGAAACGGGACGCACCTGAACTATGTGGTCCTTGTCATACCGGCACTGATCCTGCTGTTTTTCGTCCGTGCGAAAGGGGAACAGGAGAGCGGGAGAGGAAAAGAACGGATCTTTCTAAGGATCTGTGCGCTGATTCTGCTTGCTTTTCTTCTGATTCCCGCAGGAGGATTCCTTCTGGCAGCGATGAACAATGAGAACAATCGGTGGGTGTTCCTGATCGCGCTGCTGTGCGGAGGCGTGGTTTCCTTTTCCTTCCCCGATTTTTTCCGGCTGCAGAAACGCCAGACCACGGCGCTTGCCCTGGGATGTATCGTTTATGATCTGGCTGTTGCAGCCGCGGCGGTTTTGTTTGGATATGACAGGTACCCTGTCGTGGGAGCTGTTCAGCTCACTGCTGTGACACTGTTTCTTTTGCTGGGGAGGAAAGCGGCGGCGAGAACGCTTTGCGTATCTTTGACCGGGATATGCGCGGTCTCCGTAATGATCAACGGGATCATGACGTTTGCGAAGCCCTTCGGCAATCTGCCCCGCTACTACCGGCACGCGCAAGACTCTCTTGCCTGGTACCGGGACAGCGTATACGCGAATTATCTGAAGATCCCGGGGACAGACGCCATTGGCTTCTACCGCGTGGACGGGGTTTTCCCCGGAAACCGGGAGGACAATGCGGCTCTGCTGCTGGGCTATCCCGGAATCCAGATGTACAACAGCGTGATGAATCCGGCTGAGATTGACGCGCAGATGAAGACGGAGAATTCCGGGCTCACGACCATGCTGCACATTCGGTACCTCGATGGGAGAAGTGCGCTGGAGGAACTTGCCTCTGTCCGCTATTATATGGCAGGATCCGGGACAAAGGCCGCGATTCCTTATGGATACAAAGAGGAGCCGGTGTATTCTGATGAGAAGATTTCCATCTATGAAAATGAGTATCCGCTCTCTTTGTCTTACGGTGTCAGCCGCGTTATGCCGGAAAGTGAATACGAAAAGCTGACCGGTGCGGAAAGAGAATACGTGTGCCTGGAAGCGGCTGTGCTGGAAGATGAGGCCGCGAATCGTTCCGGTGCCAGTCTCCTGAGCGCGGAGGAATACCGCTCTGCTCTTAAAACGCAGACAATTCCGGTATCAGAAGCGCAGACGGATGACGGGATGGAAGAAATCATCCGTCCGGAAGGCGGAATCATTCTGAAGGCGAAAAATAAAAAAGCCAGGTTCCGCTTCCAGGTTCCGATGCGGGAGGGGTATGCGTGCTATCTGTCTCTTACCGGAGTTTCGCCTTCCGTGGCGGGAAAGATCTTTGTGGAAGCGGAGGATGTGTCAGACAGGGTAACGCTTCTGACAGAAGAGGAGACCTATACGCTGCAGCGCAGCGACTATCTGGTGAATCTCGGAATTGGCCGGCAGGAAGCAATGAAAGAAGTCTCTCTGCGCTTTTCCGAGAGGGGCAGCTGCCTGTTTGACCAGATGAATCTGGTCTATATTCCGCTGAACGGATACGAAGAAAAGGTCGGGCTGCTGCAATCTCATGCGATGGAAAACGAAGAGATTCAAGGCGATACGATTACGGGCAGCGTTCATTGGGAAGAGACAGGAATACAGCTGTTTTCCATCCCATACAGTGCGGGATGGGAGGCAGAAGTGGACGGAGAAAAGGTTCCTCTGCTGAAGGCGGACACCTGCTGGATGGGACTGATTCTGGAGGAGGGTGACCATGACATCCGTCTGACCTACCGGACTGAGATGCTCAGAACCGGCGCACTCTGCTCTGTGGCAGGACTATTGCTCCTGCTGTTTGGATGGACGTTCTTTTATCACAAAAAGCACAGGGGGAAGAAGCATGATTGATCCGATTTTAGTTAAGACTCCGATCCAGAGACTGCCTTTGCCTGATGATACCCAGAACCGGTTCTGGATCAAGAGAGATGATCTTCTGCCGTTTTCCTTTGGGGGAAACAAGGTGAGGATTGCCGCATCCTTTTTGGAGGATTGTGTCAGCAGGGGATATGATGCTATGATTCTGTACGGCGACAGACGGTCGAACCTGTGCAGAGTGCTGTCCTCCATGTGTGCCGCATCCGGCATAGATGCTATTATGATTGAGACAAGTGAACACGAAGAGGATGCGGCGGTACCGTTTAATGAGAAGATGATCCGGTCTTTGGGAACGCGGATTCTTCCCTGTGAAAAGTCCGGAATCAAAGTTGCGGTAGAACGGGCGATGGACCTGCTTCGCCGGGAGGGGAAAAAACCGTACTACATTTATGGGAACTCACTCGGAGAGGGAAATGAAGGAACTGCTGTTGACGCCTATGTCAGGGCTTGTCCGGAGATCCTTTCCTGGGAAGCGCAAAATGATATTTCATTTGACTATGTGTTCACAGCATGCGGTACGGGAAGTACGCTGGCTGGCTTGACAGTTGGTATGCTGGAGCGTAAAAGTAAGGCATCCGTGATCGGAATCTCCATTTCCTCCAGAACGCCCGAACGCGCACAAAGCTGCCTGGACAGGGCTGCCCGCGCCTGGTATGAGAGGGAACACAAGGAGGCGCCCCGGGATCTGTCTTCGCATCTGCATCTTGAGACTGCGTATCATTGCGGGGGATATGGTGTAAAGGATCCAAGGGTCCTGGACTTGATCCGGACGGTTTTCCATGAGACATCTGTGCCATTGGATCCGACTTATACGGGAAAAGCGCTCAGGGGGATGCTGGATGATCTTGCGAAGAGACAGATCAGAGGAAAAAATATTCTGTTTCTCCATACGGGAGGGACCCCTCTGTTCTTTGACGATCTTGCAGCTGAATCATAATAGATGTGCTATGAAGTGACAGGAGTAGAGTCATGCTGGTTTCAGTCGTAATACCATGTTACAATTCGGAGAAAACCATCCGCAAAGTCGTAGAATTGACGATGCAGGAATTTGAGACGATAGAAGGCTATGACGTGGAGTTTGTGCTGGTCAACGACAATTCACGGGACCAGACCTTTGAACAGATTCGCCTGCTGAGCGCGGAATACTCCAATGTGCACGGAATCAGTCTGATGCGCAATTTCGGACAGCATAACGCCTTGATGTGTGCGATGAACTATACGCACGGGGATCTGATCATGGGAATGGACGATGATCTGCAGACACACCCTTCCCAGATCAGAAAGCTTTTGGAGAAGCAGCGTGAGGGGTATGACCTGGTTTACGGGGTGTATGAAAAGAGTGAGAATTCAACCGGGAAAAACCTGACCAGCTGGTTCAATAAAGTATCTTCCCGTATGCTGCTCGGCCGCCCGAAGGAGATCCGTTCCAGCAATTTCTGGCTGATCACAGACAAGGTGCGCGAAGAGGTCATCAAATACCGGAATTACAACCCTTATGTAGACGGATTGTTTTTCCGGACAACCCATAATATCGGGAATGTCACGATCCAGCATCATAAGAGAGAGGTCGGATCGAGCAACTATACGCTGAGAAAGATGATGAAGCTGTGGATGGCATACTGGAATTACTCTGTACTTCCGCTCCGCGTGGCTTCCGTGCTGGGATCTGTCACGGCACTGATCGGATTCGCAGCCGCGATTGCCACCGTGATTCATAAACTGGCAGACCCGACAACGACAGTGGGATGGGCTTCCACGCTGAGCATTATGCTCATTTTCTTCGGATTCACGCTTCTTGTGCTGGGGATTATAGGAGAGTACATCGGAGAGATCGTTCTGACGATGAATAATACCCCGCAGTTTGTGATTCGGGAAATGGTCAATGTGAAGGATGAGGACAGAATAAGTTGAAAAAGATGATGATTCTCGGGGCAGGAATCTATCAGGTGCCCCTGATCCAATGTGCCCGGCGGATGGGCTTCGAAACAATCGTAGTAAGCATCCCTGGCGTTTATCCCGGTTTTGAAATCGCGGACAGGGTATTAATGATTGATACAAGGGACAAGGAGCAGGTGCTGCGCGTGGCCATGGAGGAACAGATCGATGGCATCTGTACGACGGGGACCGATGTTGCCGTCTCCTCGATCGGCTATGTCTGCGATAAGATGCATCTGGCCGGGATTCCCCAGCATGCTGCTGAACTGTTGTGCGACAAGGCCCGCATGAAGGAGGCTTTTCTGAAAGGCGGCGTCAGATGCGCGCAGGGAAGGCGGGTTTACAGCTATCCGGAAGCGGCTGCCTGTGCAAAAGAGCTCGGATATCCGGTGGCGGTCAAGCGGGTAGACAGCTCCGGAAGCCGCGGGATCACA
Source organism: uncultured Lachnospiraceae bacterium (assembly GCA_902799015.1). Taxonomy (GTDB): domain Bacteria; phylum Bacillota; class Clostridia; order Lachnospirales; family Lachnospiraceae; genus Porcincola. The sequence continues at coordinate 11,781 of CADBZI010000012.1, forward strand.
ATGGTGTATGAAGAAAAAGACCTGGAGAGAGCATTTGAGCATGCCAGAGAAAGGTCAAATCAGCAATATGTACTGGTTGAGCGGATGCTGAAGGGCTGTGAGATCGGTGTGGACGGTTATATCCGGGATCACCGGATCGCTTTTCTGGCACCGCACACGAAGTTCGTCTATCGGGCAGAATACTCTACGGTACCGGTCGGACATGCATTCCCATGCAGTCTGTCTGCTGCGGTGCTTGATGATATCCGGGAGCAGATGCAGCGGGCGCTGGATGCTGTCGGGGCTGACAACTGCTGCTTCAACGCGGATGTTTTTATTGACGGGGAGAAGTCCTATGTGATTGAAGTGGGAGGAAGATGCGGCGCGACCTGCATCCCGGAACTGATCTCTGTCTATTATGACTTCGACTATTATGAGGCCATGCTTCTGGAGGCATCCGGCACACGGGCACATTTTCCCGAACAGGAAAAGGGAGTGCCCTGTATGGCTAAGCTCATGACCAGCCCGGTTGAGGGGACGATTACAGGAATTGATGCGTCCGGACTGGAGGAAATGAAGAAGAGCGGGATTGACGTAATGATCGATCATCCGGTAGGCGCACATGTATTTGCGATGTCGGATGGAACGGACCGGATCGGACACGTCCTGATGAAGACGGATCATGAGAAGACGCTGGATGCGGCAATGTCGCAGGCAAGACGCTGTGTGATGATCAACGGAAGGAACCTGGAGGAATTATGGAGAAACTGAAAAAATACCTTCCGCTCCATCTCACAATCATGTTGTTTTCTCTCACAAGCGTTTTTTCAAAGGCTGCGAGCGGATACTACAATGCAGGAGGCTTGAAATCGCCGATGGTGTGGCTGTTTCTCTTCCTGATGATGCTGAATTGCGGGATCTATGCGATTGCCTGGCAGAAGGTGATACGCCATTTTGACCTGAATGTTGCTTACGCAAACCGGACAGTGTATCTTGTCTGGGTTCAGATCTGGGCGGTCATGATCTTCCGGGAGCATCTGTGTGCTTCCAATATCCTCGGATTGATCCTTGTGATGGCAGGCGTTTTGGTGGTGGTGTTTCATGAATAAGTATGTTCTGCTGATGTTTGCGCTGACTTTTTTCTCGGCACTTTCCCAGCTGCTTTTAAAGCTCAGCGCGAATGAAACGCATAAGGGACGCTTCGGCGAATATCTCAACCGGAAAGTGATTACCGCATATCTCATATTTGCGGTGGTTTTGCTTCTGAATACCTATGCATATACCAAGGTGAACCTGAAGTACGGGCCGGTCATTGACACATTTACGTATGTGTTTGTGCTGCTTCTTTCGGTGCTTGTGCTGCGGGAGAAGGTCACAAAGTGGAAGCTGATCGGGAATCTGATGATCATTGCCGGGGTTGTGCTGTATTCGATGGAACCGTTCTGAGAAAGAAACGACCAGCCCGGAGCAGAGGAAATGCCATGCCGGTGTGTGCAAATGGAATTATGGCACATAGTGTGTTAAGATAAGGAAACGGTCCGAGGCAGAGGAAAACGGGCTGTTGACGAAGAAAGACAGAAGAAGGAGAACTGACGCCGCGATTGAAGACGCGGCGGGATGTGTCTATGCTGTATAGTGTGATTATACCCTGTTACAAGTCATCCCGGACAATCAGAGGGGTTGTCGAGGAGACGATGCAGAAATTTGAAGAGATGAACCGCGGTCAGGTGGAGTTTGTTCTGGTGGATGACTGCAGCCCGGACGAAGGAGCAACGGTCACAGAGCTCAGGCATCTGGTAGAGGAGTATCCCTGTGTCCGCGTGGTTGAGCTGGCAAAAAACAGCGGTCAGCACAATGCGCAGATGGCCGCGCTGAACTATGCGAAGGGTGATTTTATCATCTCAATGGATGATGACGGGCAGACCAGTCCGACACAGCTGGAAAAGCTCCTGGATGAGATTCAGAAGGGCTATGACATTGTATACGCTTATTATCCGCATAAGCAGCATTCCGGCGGGAGGAATCTCGGCAGTAAGTTCAACCAGTGGTCGATGAATGTCCTGATCGGGAAGCCGAAGGATATGAAGACCAGCTCCTTCTGGGTAATCCGGCGGTTTGTCCGGGATTACGCGATCCAGTACAGGAGCTCTTATACGCATATACAGGGTGTTTTTCTCAGGGTGACGCGCAATATCAGCAGTGTACCTGTGGAGCATTTTCAGAGACAGGTCGGTCAGAGCGGATATACCTTCAAAAAGCTGGTGCAGCTGTGGGCGAATATCATCGGATTCTCTACGGTTCCGCTCCGCCTGGCGACGATCCTGGGGAATATTTTCGCGCTGACAGGACTGATCGGGATTATCGCGGTTGTGATCCGGAAGATTATCCGTCCTGTGACGGCGATCGGCTGGCCGAGCCTGATGGTTTCCATCTTCTTCTTCTCCGGTCTGATTCTGATCTTTATGGGGCTGATCGGTGAGTATATCGGACGAATCTTTCTTGGAATGAGCAATAACCCGCAGTACGTGGTGCGCAGAATTGATGAGCATGGGAGCATACCGGATCTGAAGGATGGATCCGGAGAGATTCCTTACGAATCCTGCGGGGAAAACAAAGGAGGTACGGCATGAAGACTTTGATGATCATGGGGGCGGGAATCTATCAGGTTCCGCTGATCAAGACGGCGAAGCGGATGGGCATTCATACCATAGCGGTTTCCATTCCCGGGAAATATCCGGGATTCGCTTATGCGGATGAGGTACTTCATATCAATACAGTGGATTCCGGTGCGGTTCTTGCAGCGGCGCGCGAGAAAAAGATCGATGGGATCTGCACAGCCGGTACGGACGTTGCTGTCATGACAATCGGCAGGGTCAATGATGCGCTGGGATTGTCCGGCATTTCCTACGAGGCCGCCAGGCTGGCATGCGACAAAGTGCAGATGAAGGAATGCTATGAAGCGAACGGCGTCCGCACGGCCCGCTACCGGAAGGTGTATTTCAATGAAAATGTCAATAAAAAGATTACAGGCCTGAATTATCCGCTGATCGTCAAGATTGTGGATTCTTCCGGAAGCCGCGGCATTACACGGGTGGATACGCCGGAGGAGCTGCCGGATGCGATCCGGAACGCGCAGTCCTATACCCGCAAGGATTATTACATTGTGGAGGAGTTTATCGTTGGCCGGGAGTTCGGCGCCCAGGCATTTATGATGGACGGGAAGGTACAGTTTATTCTTCCGCACGGAGATTACATCTTCATGGGAAGCACCGGTGTGCCGGCAGGTCATTTTGCTCCTTATGAGCTGAGTGAGGAGCAGCTGCAGGACTGCTATGAGACGACCGAGAAGGCATTGAAGGCCATGCATCTGGACAATTGTGCCTGCAACTGTGACTTCATCATGCGGGACGGAAAAACGTATGTGCTGGAGATCGGAGGACGGTCCGGCGCGACATGTCTTGCAGAGCTGGTAGCCATCTATTACGGATTTGATTACTACGAGAAGATCATTCAGGTTGCGCTCGGAGAGAAGCCGGACTTCCCGACCAGCCTGCATGTGCCGAACGCGTCGAAACTTTTGATGAGCGACAGGGATGGTGAGATTATCGCGATGGCGAACCGGAACCCGAAGTCCGATCCGAACCTGTATGAGGTGATGTTCGATTATACCGTCGGAGACTACGTCAAAAAGTTCCATGTGGGGCCCAACCGGATTGGCCATGTGATTACAAAGGGAAATACTCTTGCGGAAGCAACTGCCGCCCTGGACCGCGCATTGAAGAATATTTCCATTGAGGTGGTGTGAGAAGCGGACGGAGAATCGAATTTGTCCGAAACCGGAAGGGTTCCATGCACACCAGATGGAGTGTCCGGAAAAATGCAGGATAGGTGTACAGAGATGAAAGAAAAGATACAGAAGAAACTAATGAATGGCTATCTTCTGGCAGATCTGCCGAAGATGGCCTGGCAGATTCCGAAGAATTTCTCGAAGGTGATGCAGGTGCAGAACCAGCGGGTACAGGCACTGGCAAAGCGTGCCTGGGAAATTCCGTTCTACCGGGAACGATTCGAAAAAGCAGGTGTGCGGCCGGAGGATATCCGCACAGGAGATGATCTGACCAAACTGCCGGTCCTGACAAAGAACGAATTGCGTGAGTGGATGGGATCTTTGAAAGATCTTCCGGAATACCAGGACTGGATCTGCGATACGACATCCGGATCTACAGGAAAGCCGGTGTCTATTCTGTTCTCCCCCAGGGAGAAGGCCTACATGAAGGCAAACTGGTATCGTGTCATGCTTTGCTGCGGATATCATCCGCTGACCGGCAAGATGATGAGCCGTATCAATATGCATGACGTGAATCCGGGCGGACAGGATACTTTTCTTCAGAAGCTTGGATTGTTCCGCCATGAATTTGTTGATCAGTACGCGCCGGAGGAAGAGGTAATCGACCGGATCAATGCGTATGAACCGGACTGGCTTTACATGAATAAGACGGAGCTGATGCGGCTGGTCCTGTACGCGAAACGTACCGGGAAGAAGATCTTCCATCCGAAATTCTATGATCCGATCTCGGAGAAAGTGACCGAAAATGACCGCGCTCTGTTTATCGAACAGTTAGGACCGGGGATCATTGATTCCTACGGAACGGCCGAAACCGGCGCGTGTATGCTGCGGCTTCCGGGCAAAGACTACTATGTGGTGCACAACGACTCCTTTGTGGTCAATGTGGTGGATGATGACGGGCATCTGACCAGACAGGGGCGTGTGATTATCACACCTTTGTATAAAACGGATCTGCCGCTGATTAATTATGAGGTCGGGGACCGCGCCGTGATGCGTACCTCCCAGGGCGTGCATTTTATTACCGATATGGAAGGCCGCCTGAACGATTACTTCCGGTATGAGGACGGCAGAGTCACGAGCTTCTTTGAGGTGACGCCGGTGATTGCGCATTGTCCGGACATTCTTCAGATCCGGTTTATCCAGAAGAGCTGGGATCTGATTCATGTGCAGATTGTGAGGGATGAGCAGGCAAAGATGACAGCCCCTGAGCTGGAGGAATACCTGACATCTTCTCTCAATCAGATTTTTAAGAAGCCATTCCGGTTTGAGTATGAGTGGATGAAGGTAATACCTCCTGATGAGAATGGGAAGCTGCGCATGATTGTGTGTGAGGTAGCATAAAAGAGCAGAACGTATATCAGAAAGACAGAAAGATGGAGGATCCGGACAAAATGAACAGAACCGGGAAGATCAGAAAAAGATTATTCACAGTGCTTCTTGCGGCAGCAATGAGCCTTGGCGCTTTTTTTCAGGCAGGAGCATCCGATGATGGCGTACATCTCGAAAAGGTGCATACGATTTACTGGAACGCGAAATTAAAAAAGAGCCTGAAGAGCGGGAAGGAAACACTGGTAAAGTCCGGTACGTCTGTTATCGTCACAAAGCGGAATTACAAACGCGGGATAAGCCAGATTATGTATGGAGACGGGAAACTTGCAGATGTCAAGAACTCCTGGCTCTCCTACAAGTCAGATTACACAACCATTCAGTCGGAAGGAGACTACAATATTGCGACGAAGGAGGCGTTTATCAACGGGAGCACTTCGGTGAAAGCGAAGGAGAAATACCTCGTCTGGATCAGCCTGGATAAACAAAGAGTAAATGTTTTCATTCCCTCCGGGAATGTCTGGAAGCTTCATCGTGTCTTCCGCTGTTCCTCGGGAAAAGCAAAGTCTCCGACGAAGATCGGATGGAAAAAGGTGGACTATAAGCGCTCACGATTCAGGGGACTGCGGTGGTACACAGAAGTCGCCGGAGGCGGAATGCACAGGTGGCCGGGCAAGATTAAGATCGCTACGCTCGGCAATCATGTTGCTTCGCATGGATGCATCAGGCTGTCCGAGAAGGATGCGCATGAGATCTATTCCATGATCCCCCTTAAAACAAGAGTGTTGGTATACTGATTCAGGGTTACAGGTCAGGGTATGACTTGTAACGATTCAGGAATATGCCTGGCTCTTTTGCCATGCGGTTCATGGTATTTGCGGTACAGATATGATATAATCTGCAGTGCTGACAAGGCGATAGCATGCCGGAGGAAAAACAATGAAGAGAATACTTCTGAAACTGAGCGGAGAGGCGCTTGCCGGAGATAAGAAGACAGGCTTTGATGAGGCGACAGTCCTCGGAATTGCCGCGCAGGTAAAAATGCTTGTCGATGAAGGCGTTCAGATCGCCGTAGTCACCGGGGGAGGAAATTTCTGGAGAGGCCGCTCCAGCAAGAATATGGACCGGACGAAGGCTGATCAGATCGGGATGATGGCAACTGTGATGAATTGCATCTATGTCTCGGAGATCTTTCGCTCGCAGGGACTGAAAACACGTGTGATGACGCCATTTGTCTGCGGAAGCTTCACAGAACTGTTTTCAAAAGACCTGGCAGTTGGTGCGCTTGAGAGCGGGGAAGTCGTCTTTTTTGCCGGCGGTACGGGACATCCGTATTTTTCAACCGATACGGCGACGCTGCTTCGTGCCATTGAGATTGAGGCAGATGAGATTCTTCTTGCGAAGTCGATCGATGGCGTGTATGACGATGATCCGAAGGATCATCCCGATGCGAAGAAGTATACGGAGGTTACGATTGATGAGGTAATCGCGAAAAACCTCAAGGTAGTGGATATGACCGCATCGATCCTCGCCAGAGAGAACCGGATGCCGATGTATGTGTTTGGATTGAACGAAGAGAACAGTATCCTGCGCGCGGCGCGGGGGAAGATAGACGGAACATCAGTCACGGTTTGAAGATTCTTCAGACCTTGTCACGCCGCCATAAAGCGGAATGGAACGAACCGTAAGAAAGGGGATGTACAATGGACAGCAGATTGAACCCATACGTGGATAAGATGGGAAAAACACTCTCTAACCTGGAGGAAGAATTCAAAACGATCCGTGCCGGACGGGCGAACCCTGCGGTAATCAGCAAAGTGCGTGTAGAGTATTACGGCTCTCCGGTCCCGGTTTCACAGGTTGGAAACGTCACTGTTCCGGAGGCGAGAATTCTGCAGATTGCGCCATGGGAGCCGAATATGATCAAGGAGATCATTAAAGCGCTGAATATGGCGGATATCGGGATCAACCCCACAACGGACGGCAAGGTAATCCGTCTTGTTTTCCCGGAACTGACGGAGGAGCGCAGAAAGGATCTGACGAAGGACGTCAAAAAGAAGGGAGAGGCCGCGAAGGTTGCGGTCAGGAACATCCGCCGCGATGCTGACAAGGCCTTTAAGAAACTGAAGGATGAGATTTCTGAGGACGAAGTGGCGGATCTTCAGGAAGAGCTTCAGAAAGAAACAGATGCGAAGGTGAAAGAGATTGATAAGATGGTCGAGGAGAAATCAAAAGATATCCTGACGGTCTGACCGCGTGTTTTGTGTTTGATCAGAAGGACCCGAGTGATGATTAAGCTAAGCCTGCAGATTCCGCAGGCTTAGCTTAATGACATCTCAGCGAGGGATCCGGTTTCCTGCCAGGATGCAGGAAGCGTTTTGCTAAGAGGAGAACAATTATGGAGATACCGCGTCATGTGGCGATCATACTGGACGGGAACGGACGGTGGGCAAAGTCAAGGAACATGCCGCGCAATTACGGTCATGTCAAAGGAGCCGCGAATGTGGAAGTGATCTGCCGTGCGGCGGATGAACTGGGGATAAAGTACCTGACAGTGTATCTGTTTTCCACGGAAAACTGGAGGCGCAGCCAGGATGAGGTGAAGGCTTTGATGAAGCTTTTCCACAGCTATACCCGCACCGCGATTCGCCAGGCCCGGGAGAATAATATGCGCTGCCGGGTTCTGGGAAAGGTAGAGGAGCTGGATGATACACTCAGAAAGAACCTGAAAGAACTGGTGGAAAGCTCAAAGAACAACACGGGCCTGAATTTCCAGCTTGCGCTTAATTACGGAAGCCGGGATGAGATTATACGCGCAGTCAGAAAGATTGCAGCCGATGTGCAGCAGGGCAGGATCACGGATCCGTCGCAGATTACGGAGGAGGCAGTTTCCTCAAGACTGGATACCGCGGATATTCCGGATCCGGACCTTCTCATCCGTACGAGCGGAGAGATGCGGCTGAGCAACTATCTCATGTGGCAGCTGTCCTACGCGGAGCTGTACTTTACCACGACACCGTGGCCGGCATTTTCAAAAAAGGATCTGGAGCTTGCCATCGAGGAGTACAACAGGAGAACCCGGCGGTACGGCGGGCTGAAGAAAGAAGAGGAGGATTAGAGAATTATGTTTGTCACCAGACTGATCAGCGGGGTGATCCTGCTTGCTGTCATGATTCTGGCTGTCTGCGTGAACGGGCCGGTACTGTTCTTTTTTCTTCTGGCGATCTCTCTGATCGGTATGTTTGAGCTTTATCGGGCGACCGGCGTGAGGGGGGAATCCGATAATCTGCTGACAATAACCGCTTATGCAGGATGTGTTCTGTATTATATTCTTGTATGGTTCGGCTGGAAGGATTATTACCTTCCGGGTGTCCTGGCGGCAATGATCCTGCTTCTTTTCGTCTACGTGTTCCTGTTTCCGAAATATCATTCGGATGAGGTGATGACCGCCTTTTTCGGAATCGTGTATGTTGCGGTCAGCCTGAGTTTTATCTATCAGACCCGGAATCTCAAAGACGGACAGTTTTACGTATGGCTGATCTTCATCTGCTCCTGGGGCTGCGATACGATGGCCTATGTTGCGGGAAGACTGTTCGGACGGCATAAGATGGCTCCCGTACTCAGTCCGAAGAAAACCATTGAGGGGGCAGTCGGAGGTGTTGCCGGAGCTGCCCTGATCGGCGCGATCTATGCTGCGGCAATCGGAAGGTTCCTGGAGTCGGGCAGCAGCCGCATTTTGATCTTTGCCCTGATCAGCGCGGTCGGTGCGCTGGTTTCCATGACCGGTGATCTTGCGGCTTCCGCGATCAAACGGAACAAAGATATCAAGGACTATGGAAACCTGATTCCGGGACATGGCGGGATTCTGGACCGTTTTGATTCGGTTATCATAACCGCTCCGATTATCTATATTCTTACCTTCGCTTCGCTGTAAGGGATGTAAGCAGCGCGGCTGACGGATCAGATGGAGGAAATGAGCACAGCATGAAAACAATCTCTGTTCTTGGAAGTACCGGGTCAATCGGAACACAGACGCTCGACGTTGTCAGACATCACTCTGACCTGCGTATCGCAGCGCTTGCGGCAGGGAAGAACATCACTCTTTTGGAGAAGCAGATCAGAGAATTTTCTCCGTGCCTGGCAGCGGTTGCGGACGAGGAGAAAGCGCTGGATCTGAAAGCACGTGTCAAAGATCTGGATGTCAGAGTTGTCAGCGGAATGGAAGGCCTGATCGAAGCAGCGTGCATCTCCCAGGCGGATATCACGGTAACCGCTATTGTCGGCATGATCGGAATCCGTCCTACGATCGCGGCAATCCGGGCGGGGAAAGACATTGCGCTGGCGAATAAGGAAACGCTTGTGACGGCAGGCCATCTGATCATGCCGCTCGCAAAGGAATACGGCGTGAAGATTCTTCCGGTGGATTCCGAGCACTCCGCAATCTTTCAGTCCCTGAACGGAGAGCGGTATGAAAGAATCGAAAAGATTCTGCTGACCTGCTCCGGAGGTCCCTTCCGCGGACGCAGTGCTTCGGAGTTGGAAAAGGTAACCGTGGAAGACGCGCTGCGGCATCCGAACTGGAACATGGGTCCCAAGATTACGATAGACAGCGCAACCTTAGTGAACAAAGGGCTTGAAGTGATGGAGGCCGGGTGGCTGTTTCATGTCGATGCGGATCAGATCGAAGTGGTTGTACAGCCGCAGAGTGTGGTTCATTCTGCTGTTCAGTTCACGGACGGCGCAGTGATTGCGCAGATGGGAACACCTGATATGAGACTGCCGATCCAGTATGCACTGTTCTGGCCGGACAGAAGAGCGATGGAGACGGAACGTCTGGATCTGTTTGCCCTCAAGGAGCTGACCTTCCTCAAGCCGGATACAGAGGTGTTCCGCGGACTGCCGCTTGCCCTCAGGGCAATGAAGAGCGGCGGTACCATGCCGACAGTATTCAACGCGGCAAATGAGAGAGCTGTCTCAAAATTCCTTGCGCGGGAAATTGGGTTTACGGATATCTATCGAATCATAGAAGACTGCATGGACGCGCATGAGGCAGTGCCGGATCCTGATCTGGATACGATTTTGGAGACGGAACAAGAGGTATATGCCCGGATCGGATGAGCCGGCGGCGCAAAAGGGAAAACGAATGGCAATTCTTACTGCAATTATTATCTTCAGCGTAATTGTACTGTTCCACGAGTTCGGCCACTTTACGATGGCCAGACTGTGCGGGGTTGAAGTACTGGAATTCTCTCTGGGGATGGGGCCCAGGCTGCTTTCGCATGTCAGCGCGAAGAGCCGGACCCGGTACAGCGTGAAACTTCTGCCTTTCGGAGGAAGCTGTCAGATGAAGGGGGAGGACGATGACGATGAGAGCGAGGGCTCCTTTGGCTCCAAAAAGATCTGGCAGAGGATCCTGATCGTCGCGGCCGGCCCGTTTTTTAATTTTCTGCTGGCGTTTCTCTTTGCGGCCATCATCATCGGGACAGCCGGATACGATGCTCCGGTCGCTGAATGGCTGGCCGAAGACTCTCCTTTGGCTGCGGCAGGAATGAAGACCGGAGATGAGATTACATCTGTAGGCGGACATGACATTACGGTTTTCCGCGACATCGTCAACTATGTTACCTTTGATCTGGAAAAGGATGCTGCTGCAAATCCCGTGACAGTGGAATGGATCCATGACGGCAGTAAGAAAAGCGCCGAAATCGTTCCGGACAGAACTTCCGGCAGTGTGGCAGGAGTTCTCGGTCTGTACGGCGGCGGAAGATTCAGCGTGCACGGCAGCGTTCCCATGATACTGAGATACTCTCTCTATGAAGTGAAGTACTGGATCGGAACAACGATAAAAAGCCTGGGTATGATCGGGAGAGGCCGGGTTTCCCTGAATGATGTTTCCGGGCCTGTCGGAATTGTCGGCGTCATCAGCGACACCTATCAGGAGACAAAGCGTGAGGGCGCTTTCATCCTGTTTCTGAATATGCTGAATATGGCGATTCTGCTGTCAGCAAATCTGGGCGTGATGAACCTGATTCCGTTTCCTGCCCTCGATGGCGGGAGAATCGTTCTCCTTCTCCTTGAAGGCGTGAGAAAGCGGAAAATCGGGGAGAACGTGGAGGCGTATATCAATCTTGCAGGCTTTGCCGTCCTGATGACAGTTATGATTGTGATTCTGTTCAATGATGTGCGCAAGATAATTCACTTCTATTGAGTGACATATGGCTGCAGGGAATTGACACCTTGTGGAAAGCGGCGTATACCGAATCCATAAGGATCCGGCGGCCTGATGCCGCAGTCACACTCTGACCAGTCTGATTCCGTTCGGAAGGATTTTCACCAAAACACTTGACAGAAGAAGGGAATTCCTGTACTATCGGTATCGAACGTGAGTTCCCGAACGTGTTTTCGCTTTCGCGGATTGCCGCGAATCATTGAGAAGAGGAGAAGAAAGATGGCAAGAAAAGCAGCAGGTACCGTTTCAGCCGCAGCTGACACACAGAATCCGGACAAGATGCGGGCTCTGGACGCTGCATTGTCCCAGATCGAGAAACAATATGGAAAAGGCGCGGTGATGCGTCTTGGAGAGAATACTGCCAACATGAACGTAGAGACGATTCCCACAGGTTCTCTGAGCCTTGATATCGCGCTTGGACTCGGCGGGATTCCGCGGGGAAGAATCATCGAGATCTACGGACCGGAGTCATCCGGCAAGACCACCGTTGCGCTTCATATGGTTGCGGAGACCCAGAAGAGAGGCGGCATTGCCGGGTTCATTGACGCCGAGCATGCACTGGATCCTGTATACGCGAAAAACATCGGCGTAGACATTGACAATCTCTACATTTCCCAGCCGGATAACGGAGAGCAGGCGCTCGAGATCTGTGAGACCATGGTGCGCTCCGGTGCGGTGGATATCATTATCGTGGATTCTGTCGCCGCACTGGTTCCGAAGGCAGAAATTGACGGAGACATGGGGGATTCCCATGTAGGACTGCAGGCCCGTCTCATGAGCCAGGCACTGCGGAAGCTGACAGGCGTGATCAGCAAGTCGAACAGTGTGGTGATCTTTATCAACCAGCTCCGTGAGAAGGTTGGAATCATGTTCGGCAATCCCGAGACTACGACCGGAGGAAGAGCTCTGAAGTTTTATTCTTCCGTTCGTATGGATGTCAGAAGAATCGAAGCCATTCGGCAGCAGGGAGAGGTGATCGGCAACCGGACTAGGATCAAGGTTGTTAAGAATAAGGTCGCGCCTCCATTCAGGGAAGCAGAATTTGATATCATGTTCGGGAAAGGAATTTCCCGTGAGGGCGATGTGATCGATCTGGCCGCGAATCTGAACATTATTCAGAAGAGCGGTGCATGGTACGCATATGAAGGGGAGAAGATCGGTCAGGGACGCGAGAACGCGAAGCAGTATCTGGCAGAGCATCCTGAGATTTTTGATGAGGTTGTCCACAAGGTAAGGGTGCATTACGGCCTGGAGAATGACGCTGATAACGGGCAGGAGGTTTCGGAGGATGCCGGATCCTTATCAGGAGCGATGACTGATGCTGGTAACGGAAGTAAGGAAGATCAATAACAGGAAGAGCAGAGTTCTTTTAGAAGACGGTTCTTTCTTCGCACTGTATCATGCCGAAGTCAGAAAGCTCAGGATCCATCCCGGCGAAGACCTTTCGCCGGAAACGATCCGGATGATCCTGGATGAGATCCTGCAAAAGAGAGCCTGTATGCGGTGCATGAACCTGCTCAAGACCTCGGACCGGACCGTGCAGCAGCTGAGAGACTGCCTCAGAAGAGATGGTTATCCGGAAGAGAGCATTCTCCGGGCACTGGCCTACGTTGATTCCTTTCACTATACGGATGACAGGCGGTATGCGCAGAACTATATCCGTCAGATGTCCGGAAGAAAGAGCCGCAGACAGATGGAATATGAACTTCTGAAAAAGGGCGTGGACCGGGAGACGGTTCGCGCCGCTCTTTCTGAAGAAGGAGATCCGGAACACAAGACAGAGGAGGAAGCCATTCGCACTCTGGCCAGAAAGCGGGGCTATGAACCGGATCACGCCACATTGGAGGAAAAGGCGCGGTTTTACCGCTATCTGTCGGGCAAAGGATTCGGATATGAGTCGATCCGATCTGTTCTGGAATCAGAACACTGAAGATGCAAAACAGCCGGATCCGGAGAGATTTTAGATTGACAGAAGGGCAGAGATTCATTATGATAGTTTCGTTGTATTTTTTACAACGAGACAACTACATATTGTTCTAAGGAGGTGCTCCTGTTGTGGTTACTACAGTAATTGCGGTTCTGATTGCTGTTGTTGCTGCACTGGTTATCGCGATCCCGGTTACATCCAAGGTCGCAGTCGATCGACGCGTGAGAGAAGATCAGGCAAAGATCGGCAGCGCTGAGGAAAAGGCCAGACAGATCATCGATGACGCACTGAAAAGCGCAGAGACCATGAAGCGCGAGTCCTTGCTGGAGGCGAAGGAGGAAGCTCTCAAGATCAAGAATGAATCAGAGAGAGAAGCCAAAGACCGCCGGGCAGAGGTTGCGCGTCTTGAAAAGCGTGTCATGCAGAAGGAAGAAACTGCGGACAAGAAGCTGGAGGCTCTGGAACGCCGAGAGGCAAGTGCAGCACAAAAGGATGAGGAACTGAGAAAGAAGCAGTCCGCGGCAGATAAACTGCTCGGGCAGCGTCAGCAGGAACTTGAACGAATCTCTGGTTTAACCTCCGAACAGGCAAAGGAATATCTTTTAAAATCTGTTGAAGACGAAGTGAAGACAGATGCTGCGAAGCTCTACAAGGAGCTGGAGAACGAAGCGAGAGACATGGCGGCGAAAAAAGCCCAGGAGTTTGTCGTGACCGCAATTCAGCGCTGCGCAGCAGACAACATTGCTGAGGTGGCGATTTCTGTTGTACAGCTGCCCGGCGATGAGATGAAGGGCCGTATTATCGGCCGGGAAGGTCGCAATATCCGGGCAATTGAGACACTGACCGGTGTTGACCTGATCATTGATGATACACCGGAAGCGGTTGTTCTTTCCAGCTTTGATCCGATCCGCCGCGAGATCGCAAGAGTCGCGCTTGAGAAGCTGATTGTAGACGGACGAATTCATCCGGCGAGGATTGAGGAGACTGTCGAGAAGGCAAAGAAGGAAGTCGAGAACGGAATCCGGGAAGCCGGAGAAGAGGCCTGCATGCAGGTCGGCGTACACGGCATCCATCCGGAGCTTGTAAAGCTTTTAGGCAGAATGAAGTTCCGTACCAGCTATGGACAGAATGCTTTGAATCATTCGATCGAAGTGGCACACCTTGCGGGTCTTCTCGCTTCGGAGTGCGGCGTAGATGTCCGGATCGCAAAACGAGCGGGACTGCTGCATGACATCGGTAAGTCGATTGATCATGAGGTGGAAGGAACGCATGTGCAGATTGGTGCGCAGCTGTGCCGTAAGTATAAGGAATCCAATATTGTGATCAACGCTGTGGAGTCTCACCACGGCGACGTAGAGGCAGAGTCTTTGATTGCATGTCTGGTTCAGGCAGCTGATACGATATCGGCAGCCCGTCCGGGAGCGAGAAGAGAGACTCTGGAGACATACACCAACAGACTGAAACAATTAGAAGATATCGCCAATTCCTTCAAGGGAGTTGACAAGTCATTTGCCATTCAGGCAGGCAGAGAGATTCGTGTAATGGTTGTTCCTGAACAGATCAGCGACGCGGATATGACCTTCCTGGCGCGTGATGTAGCCAGGCAGATCGAGTCGGAGCTGGAATATCCGGGCCAGGTCAAGGTTAGCCTGATCCGGGAATCCAGGGTCGTTGATTATGCAAAATGATGACACCGTTTAACTGAATAGGAAAACAAAGATGCTGCTGCGGAGAATATTCTGCAGCAGCATCTTTCTGCAATCATGAAATTTATGGAACGGCGTTCTTGCCGCACACCGCTGAGATGAAAAACAATCGACTCAGAGATCGTCCTGTGCTATGATGACAAGGAGAGCACGGGAACTTCTCTCATTACGAATCACTGCAACCGGGTTTTACGAATAAGGAGTGTAGACTATGAAAAAAGGTTTTGGAAACAGACTGTTTGTTGTTACCGCAGCGGCAGCCGCATCATTTCTGCTTCTTTCCGGATTTGATTCCACTCTGACGGTAGAAGATGTCAATGAGAAGACGAAGGAAGCACTGAGTACGATGAATGGATTCAGCGCGACCGTGAGCGGTGTCGCAGATGCCTCTATTGATGTCGCCGCAGACGGAGAGACACAGAGCCTTGCGATGAAGGGAGAACTGGATTATTCCGTTCAGATTACGGAAGAGCCCTTTGCACTGGCGGTAAGCGGAAGCATGGCTGGCGATGCCGCCGCAATGGGGGTGAGCGGAGGCCTTGAGATGGAGATGTATCTCGCGCAGCAGGAAGACGGCACCGGAATCGTTTATGTCCGTGTTCCGCAGGGAGAGGATACTGGCTGGCATGCAGCTGCGCTCGGCGCAGAGGACATGGAAAAGATGTCTGAGACTGTGAAAGCTTCCTTAAGGGGAGATAAAACAGCAGCGGCAGAGCAGCTTGGCATGGATCTTGATGCGATTAACGAGCAGATCCAGGCGAACGCGACACTTGCCCCGGAGGCAGTTAATGTAAACGGTGTGGATTGCTATGAGATCACGCAGTCGATTGACGGAGATACGCTGTTCAGTATCCTTTCGGAGGTTGTAGAAGCAATGCCGCAGGCAGGAATCGATTCGAATTCACTTTCCGCGTTCCAGATGTTGTTTAACGGCATTCAGGTGGATGCTGTTGCGGATGTCAGTGCCGCTGATTTCACTCCGGTCTATGCGGAACTCGATCTCGGAAACAGTGACTTCTCCATGATCGGACAGATGTTCGGCGCTATGGCGATTTCTTCTCAGGACGCGTCACAGACTCCGGAGATCAGTGTGAATGTCAATGCGCTTAAGCTTTCCATGAATTACGAAGAAGCGCCGGAGCAGATTGAGATTCCGGCGGATGCACTTGCTGCAGAGATTGAGACAACCATGTCTCTGTCGGATGCTGCCCAGGCTGTCGAGGAAGAGGCTGCGGAAGTGGCTGAGTGATTCCACATCCGGATCTGATGCAACGCAGCCGGGGGGGGGCTTCACCTCTATGTGTGGTGAGTGACAGATGGTTACTCAGCGGGGGTGTACCCGCCTCAGCAGGCAAGGAAAACAAACGATAAAAAAGAATAGCAAAACTGCCGCGCCCCGTGCCGCGGCAGTTTTTTTGGCCGAAAATATTTCGAAATATCCGAGAAAAACAGGAAAAAACGAAAAAATTATGGACATATAGACATGTTCATACTATGATTAACGGAAATGGCGTTTGACCAAATTATTTTTTGGAGGCACGAAGTATGGAGAAGGTAACTGCTTTTATTGACTCAATGGATAGCTTTGTCTGGGGATGGTGGATGATAATTCTGCTTCTCGGAACGCATGTATTCATGACGATCCGTACCGGTTTCATCCAGAGAAGAACCATCAGCAAAGGGATCAAGCTTTCTGTTACGAAAGATCCGGATGCAGAAGGTGAGGTTTCCTCCTTTGGCGCTCTGACAACTGCATTGGCGGCGACGATCGGAACCGGAAATATCATCGGCGTGGGCACAGCCATTGCGCTCGGCGGACCGGGTGCTGTTCTGTGGTGCTGGCTGACCGGTGTATTCGGAATCGCGACAAAGTATGCGGAATCTCTGATCGCTGTAAAGTACAGAGTGAAGACAAAGGACGGCCGTATGCAGGGCGGCGCCATGTATGCCCTTGAAAGAGGCCTGAATATGAAGTGGCTTGGCGTTATATTTGCACTGTTCGGAGGATTCGCATCCTTTGGAATCGGGTGCGCGACACAGGTCAATGCGATCGCTACGGTTGCGGAAGAGAACTTCCATTGCCCGGCATGGGTTGTTGGAGTAGTGGTAGGAATCCTGGTTGCGATCGTGATCTTCGGCGGTATCAAGTCAATCGCCAGTGTCTGCGAGCGTCTTGTTCCGTTCATGGCGATCTTTTATGTAATCGGATGCATCATCATCCTCTGCATCAACTATGATTTCATCCTTCCGGCAATTCAGGCGATCTTATCACTGGCCTTTACGAAGGGTGCCGTAGCCGGCGGACTTGTCGGCGGCGGAATCCGTGCGGCGATCCAGTATGGTGTGGCCCGCGGCCTGTTCTCCAATGAATCCGGTATGGGTTCTGCACCTATTGCTGCAGCAGCCGCGCAGTCAAGGAATCCGGTTCGTCAGGCGCTGATTGCTTCCACCGGAACCTTCTGGGATACGGTTGTGGTATGTCTGATGACAGGCCTTGTTCTTGTCAGCTCAATTATGAAGAATCCGAATATTGATGTGAGCAAGATTGATAATGGCGGCAAGCTGACCAGCCTTGCGTTCGGACAGATTCCCTATGTCGGGCCGATTCTGCTTACGATCGGCATTATCACATTTGCATTTTCCACGGTGCTTGGCTGGGCGTATTATGGAGAGCGCTGTGTAGAATACATCGGGGGAAGAAAGGTTCTGGTCGGATACCGCTGCCTGTATATCGCGGTTGCGGTCATTGCTCCCATTTCGGCACTGAATCTGGTATGGACGGTTGCGGATATTCTGAATGCCCTGATGAGTATTCCGAACCTTGTGGCGGTTCTGCTTCTGTCCAATGTCATTGTGAAGGATACGAAACGGTTCATCAATGATCTGGATGGATGGGATGATACGCCGATCCCGGTTGTGGGAGAAGACGGCATCCCGAACCAGGACATTACCTTGATGAAATAAAAGACGAACCAGCGAAGTGCAATGCCTGACAGACCGGCTTCACTTTGTAATCAGATAAAAGCTTCTCAAAGAGAGGTTTCAACGGGCCGGGCACTGCGTCCGGCCTGCGTGCTGCAAATAGCCGGATTGTTGAACATTTTTGTGCAATAGAGTATGATGACAAAATGACTTATTGTCCTCCATACAGACCGTGGCTATGAGAAGCGGATGCAGGAAGGACCCTATCAGAAGAGGTGTGTATGAATACAGAAAACACTTCCGCCGTGGAATTGACAGATCGGGAAAAAGAACTGAGAGAACGAGTCGATTCGCTTGTCAGGGAAGCCAAAAAGGAGCATGGCCAGCTGAGCTTTCAGGAAGTAGCGGATTCTTTGGATGATCTGAACATGACCGACCGGGAATTCGATCATGCCCTGGATCTTCTTTCCACCCAGGGGATTGAGATTCTTCTTTCTTCCGGAGAGGAGGAGAATCTGCTCGAGGATGAGGAGGAAGAGGATCCTGATGAGGAGATCATTCTGGCGGATGGGATCCGGGATGCTGATACCGGAAATATCACAGACCCGATCCATATGTATCTGAAAGAGATCGGACAGGTGCCCTTGCTGACGCCGGAGCAGGAGATTGAACTGGCAAAGCGCGTCGAAGAAGGAGATCAGGAAGCAAAAAGAAAGCTGGAGGAAGCGAATCTGCGGCTGGTTGTTTCGATCGCGAAGCACTATACCGGGCACGGAATGAGCTTGATGGATCTGATCCAGGAGGGAAGTCTGGGCCTGATTCGTGCAGTGGAAAAGTATGATTATAAGAAGGGGTTTCGCTTCTCGACTTACGCGACATGGTGGATTCGTCAGTCGATTACGCGCGCGATTGCCGATCAGGGCCGTACCATCCGGATTCCGGTTCATATGGTAGAGAACATCAATAAGGTGAACCGGTCTGCCCGTGATCTGGTGCAGAGGCTCGGAAGAGATCCTACTGCGGAGGAGCTTTCAAAGGAAACCCATATGCCGTTGGAGCGTATTCGTGAGATTCAGCGGATTTCCCGGGAACCCGTGTCCATGGAGACACCGGTCGGAGATGAGGAAGACAGTTCTCTGGGAGATTTTATCCGGGATGATATGACACCGCATCCCGCGGATGAGGCTGCGCGCACAATGCTCAGGGAACAGATCAGGGAGATTCTTTCTGACCTGACCGAGCGGGAACAGCAGGTACTTCGTCTTCGGTACGGATTGGATGATGACCGCTCGCGAACCTTGGAGGAAGTAGGCAGACAGCTGAATGTGACACGCGAACGCATTCGGCAGATTGAAGCAAAAGCGCTCAGGAAGCTGAAGCGCAAAAATATCAGAATGAGAGATTATCTGGAATAATCACTTTTGCGGTGCACTCTGACTGCTGCCAGGGACAGGCGTCTGAACCGCGGCAGCTTGAAAAGGGGGAGAGGAGCAGATGAAAAGAAGAAGTAGTGCATACGGACGATTGCTGCCTGGGCTGCTGGCAGTGATGATGATTCTTTTGACAGTGGGCAGTGTTCAGGCAGCCGAGTTTCAATATCCCTATCCGAATGCAACGTCAAAGAAAGGGCTGTATGTGTGTCCCGGGATGGAAGAAGACGCCATTGAACTGGGGGTCCAGCATGCGACCATCAATCTGAGTGTAGGAGATTTTATGCCGTCTGCGGCCTACCGGAATAAAACGCACTGTATTCCCTTTGAATATGAGGGGACAACTTACTGGTTCGCGAAAAATGCGATGGCGCAGTACGATTCGGAAATGAACCGGCTCGCAAGCGGAAATGTACTTGTGACAGCGATTCTGCTTCTGCCGCACCGCATGGATGATATGAAATACCTGATCTACCCGCCTGCGTACAAAAAGGAAGCGAACTATTATCAGTGGAATATGACTGATCCGAGAGCGGTCAGGGCACTCAAGGCAATTGTAACCTTCTTCCAGAAACGGTACAGTGGCCCATCCGGCCCGCGGATCGTGGGATGGATTGTCGGAAATGAAGTGAATAATTCCCGCGTCTGGAACTGGGCAGGTTATATCGGCATGAATGCATACATGGAACTGTATGCTGCCCAGGTCGCAGAGGTATACCATGCCGCCAGAAGCGTATATGCAAATGCGCGCATCTATATGTGCCTGGATCACTACTGGTCTGCAGGAAACGGAAGCTACTGGTATGCCGGAAAGGATATTCTGACCCGCTTTGCAGCCTGCATGGCGGCGAGAGGACTTGGCGGCGGCACATGGTGTATTGCCTATCATCCTTATAATATCAGTGAGAAAGAGCCGAATATCATGAGTGATAGTGCGGCGGTGACCAATGACGTCAATTCGCGCATTATCACCATGAAGAACCTGAAGGTGTTCACAAACTTTGTCCGGAGCCATTATACTGCAGGCTGCAGAGTGATTCTGAGTGAGCAGGGATATTCTTCCGTAACATCCGGCAGAAATACTTCCGAGGAGCAGGCGAAAAATGTCGCGCTTGCGTATTACATTGCCCAGCAGAATGACATGGTGGATTCCCTGATCCTGCACAGACAGGTTGATCACACCGGGGAAGGCGAGAAATACGGCCTGTATACCAGCTGGGGCGGAGAAAATGCCGCTTATCAGAAAGCTTCCTGGCTTGCCTACAAGTATGCGGACACGACAAAAGTCAACAAGTATACCAAGTACGCCGCGAAGCAGGCGAAGAAGGTCAGCGGAAAGAAGGTCAAAAAGCTTCTGACCGTTAAGAACGGAAAACTGAAACGGATACAGAACGGCGCATGGTCCATGTACTTTACCAACAATTTTGTGCCGTTTGGCGCAGTATCTGATTTTAAGGCCGGAAATGGGGTCTACACGCTGACACATGACTATTCGAGAAACCAGAATGTCCCATGGGGCATGATCCGCAACGGCGCAATCAACTGCAAAAAGAAGAAGAAATTCGGATTCGGAATCTATGTAAACGGCTCTCTGAGCGGCTCGGCAACGGTATATCTCCGACTCTGGGCCGGAGACAGGAACTATTTTGACGCTTCCACGGTAGTGCCGTGCGGTGTTCAGAATTATCTGATGGCGAATCTGAAAAAATGGAAAGCCCGTGGCAGAATTACACGTGTTGAGATTCTGATCCGTCCGTCCAGAGCGGGATGGACCGGCAACACCTCCGCGCAGATCTTTTCGGTTGGAATCAGAAAGTAGAAGAATGAAACGACAGGATATCATAGAGATCTTCGGATCCGGAATCCGTGAAATGGCTTACGAGCTGTGCACGAGGGCGGGTCTGAAAGAGATGATCCGGGCCGGCTGCCCAGGACGCGATCCGCTGATCGCATTGAAGCCGAATCTGGTAGGGCCGATCCCGGCGGAAGAAGGAGCAACCACACATCCCGAAATTGTGGAAGGCGTCGTGTCGTATCTGAAAGACAGCGGGTTTTCGAACCTTTCGGTGATGGAAAGCTCGTGGGTCGGGGATAAGACGACAGATGCGCTGCTTGTGACAGGGTTTGGCGATCTGTGTAAAAGGCTGGGAGTACCTTTTTACGATCTGCAGTCTGATAAAGGGATTCCGGTGGATTGTGCAGGTATGCGCATTAATATCTGCGCAAAGGTGCTGAAGGTGGATTATCTGATCAATCTCCCTGTGATGAAGGGACATTGCCAGACCCGGATGACCTGTGCGCTGAAGAATCTGAAGGGATGCATTCCGGCCTCGGAGAAGAGACGGTTCCACAGAATGGGATTGCATGAACCGATCGGACACCTGGGCGCAGGCCTGAAGCAGGACTTTATTCTGGCTGATGCGATCTGTCCGGATCTTACATTTGAGGATGGAGGGAATCCTGTTCCGATGGACCGCATGCTGTGCGCTGTGGACCCGGTGCTTCTGGATGCATATGCCTGCAGCCTGATGGGACTGGAAGAAGAATCCGTACCGTATATCCGGATTGCGCAGGAGTGCGGAGCCGGCGAGCGGGATCTGTCCAAAGCACATATCACGCGTTTTCTGGAAAAGGAAGAAGCGGGAAACCGTATCTATACACAGACCGAACTGCTTCCGGATGAACCGCGCGGGGATTATCACCATGTCATGAAGGTCAAGGAAGTGGTCAGCGAGCTGGATTCGTGTTCTGCCTGTTACGGAACGCTGGTTCCGGTTTTACATCGTCTCGAGCAGGAAGGCCTTCTGGAGAAGCTTCCGGGGACACTGTGCATCGGGCAGGGATACCGTGGAAAAAAAGGGAAGATTGGGATCGGGAGCTGTACATCGGGATTTGATACATCACTGGCCGGATGCCCGCCGACCGCCGCGCAGATGGATGAATTCCTGCGGAGCCTGATTCGGAAAAGACAGATGTCAGGCGGCTGATTTGGGCGAAACTTGACGGATGCAGTATGCAAGCTTATAATGAACGCGACTGCCAAAATGTTACAATATTGTTACGGGAGCTGAGAATGACTTACTGGAGCAAGATCAGATCAAAAAAAGCGGTGCTGTTGAGCCTTATGATCCTCACAGCGCTGTTTTTTGCGTTTCCGGCATTCGCCGGGTGGAATGTTGCTAACAGAAAGAATGTTACTTATACGGATCCGTCAGGAGTGCCGGTTACCGGACTGCATACCATTGAGGGGCGGACTTACTATTTTAATGCCAGAGGAGTCCTTCAGACCGGATGGGTACAGATGCCGGAGGGCATCCGTTATTTCCAGCCGGTTGGCAGAGCAGGCGCTGCACTCGGCGCGATGGTTTCGGGCGGAGTGGTAAGGATCAATAAAGCAACGTATGGATTCGATGAGAACGGACTTCTGCTGACCGGATTCCAGACCTTCGAGACGGGGAGCTACTTTTTCCGGCTCGGCGGGAAACCGGGTGTCCGGGGAATGGCGATCACAGGGAAGTTCAGAAATCTGCCGGATGGACGCAGAGCTTATTTCCTGCCGAATGGACTTATGGCTGTCAACCGGTGGGTCAACGGACATAAGAGCTTTGTGGACGAGACCGGAAATATGATCCGCAGTACGATCACGGATGACGGTTATGTCATTAAAGCGAATGGCAAAGTCAAGAAAAAACTGAAAAAAAGCGCGTTTGCCAGAGTAGGAGGCAACTGGTACTTTTTCCGGAAAGGTCAGGGCCTTCTGAAGAGTCAGGTATTTGTATTTAAGGGCAGCCGTTATTACGTTGACGAAGACGGGATACGCCAGACGGGATGGATCTCATGGGAAGGCCATGAGTATTATTTCGAGGCGGATGGAAAAGCGGCTACCGGACAGAAAACAATTGACGGAGAAGTCTATTCCTTTAACGAAGAAGGTCAGCTGGACGGGTCAGACATTGCCACCGGTACGATGTCAACGACGGGAAAGGCAAGCATACTGATTCTTTGCGGGCACGGGCAGGGCGACAGCGGTGCTGTCGGCTGTAATGGTACCTATAAAGAAGCAAACTGTACAAGAGACTTCGGAAAGAGAATCTATGATGCGCTTCTGAATACAAACAGTGTGAATGTACAGCTGTTTAATACGAACTATGATATGTACCAGCAGATGAAGGCTACGGTCGGATCCGTTGGTTCCTTCTCCGGCAACGGGAATAAGCGCAGAAAGGTTCTGGCGGCGGTCCGGAAGAATTCGAAAATACCGGATGTAACAAAGTTTGACTTTGTTCTTGAAGTCCACTTTAATGCGACCGGCACTAACGCGAAAGATCCGGGCGGAGACGGCTCCAAGAAAGGAACCGGAACCTATGTCAATTCGCATAAGAGCGCTGCCAACAGAAAGATTGACAGAAAGATTATTTCCGCGCTGAATGGAGTGGGACTGAATACCTGGGGCAGCGGCGTATACGGATCGCCCGATCTTCTGAACGCGAAGGTTTTCACCGAACTTGGAATTAACTATACGCTTCTGGAGACCTGCTTCATCGATGATAAGGATGATATGAAGTTCTATATGAGGAATCGTGATGATATGGCTGAGGCTGTCGCGAATGCAATTGTAGGATATTTCAAGTAATCCGGAAAGCAGAGGATGATTGTGAATAAGAGGACTTTATCGCTTCTGGTCGACAATACCCCCGGACTTTTGAGCCGTGTGTCCGGATTGTTTACCAGACGCGGATACAATATCGTGAGTATCACAGCCGGTGTGACGACAGATCCGGCTTATACCCGCATAACCATCGTGACAGAGGGTGATGAAGACATCATCGAACAGATTGTCAAGCAGCTGCGCAAGCTGGTAGACGTGATCGACATCAAAGTTCTGGATGACGCGACAAGCGTTTCCCGGGAACTGATCATGGTAAAGGTTCGCGTGGAAGAGCATCAGCGTCAGGGGATTATCTCCATGGCGGATGTGTTCCGCGGAAGCATTGTTGATGTAGCATCGGATTCCCTGATCATCGAGATGACAGGAAAACAGGACAAGGTGGATGCATTTATCCGTCTGCTTGAGGGGTATGAGATCCTGGAACTGGCAAGAACCGGAATCACCAGCCTGTCCAGAGGGTCCGACGATGTAAGGTATCTGTGACAGATCCGTTTTCTGTCCGGAATCATCTTATATAAAGCGCAAAGAAAGAGAGGAAAAGGTATCTATGGCGGCAAAAATCTATTATCAGGAGGACTGCAATCTGTCTTTACTGGAAGGAAAGACGATCGCAATTATCGGCTATGGCAGCCAGGGCCATGCACACGCACTGAATCTGAAGGATTCCGGATGCCATGTGATCATCGGTCTGTACGAAGGCTCAAAGAGCTGGAACAGAGCAAAAGAGCAGGGCTTTGAGGTTTATACTGCGGCTGAGGCGGCGAAGAAGGCCGATATCATTATGATCCTGATCAATGATGAGAAGCAGGCGAAGCTGTACCGGGAAGACATCGAGCCGAATCTGGAAGAAGGAAACATGCTGATGTTCGCGCATGGCTTCAACATTCATTTCGGATGCATCGTTCCTCCGAAGAATGTCGATGTTACCATGATTGCACCGAAGGCTCCCGGCCATACGGTACGTTCCGAGTATCAGGCCGGAAAGGGAACTCCCTGCCTGGTAGCGGTACAGCAGGATTATACAGGTAAGGCACTTGATCTGGCGCTTGCCTATGGACTTGGAATCGGCGGAGCACGCGCAGGTCTTCTGGAAACCACCTACAAGACTGAGACAGAGACGGATCTTTTCGGCGAGCAGGCAGTCCTGTGCGGCGGAGTGACTGCGCTGATGCAGGCAGGATACGAAACCCTGGTAGAAGCAGGCTATGATCCGAGAAATGCGTACTTTGAGTGTATCCATGAGATGAAGCTGATCGTGGACCTGATCTATCAGTCCGGCTTCGGCGGAATGTGGTATTCCGTATCCAACACCGCAGAGTACGGCGGATATATAACCGGACCGAAGATCATCACAGATGAGACAAAGGCAGCGATGAAGAAGATCCTGAAGGACATCCAGGACGGAACCTTCGCGAAAGACTTCCTGCTTGACATGAGCGACGCAGGTGCACAGGTGCACTTCAAGGCGCTCCGCAAACAGCATGCCGCACACCCGGCGGAAAAAGTCGGAGCAGACATCCGCAAACTCTACTCCTGGAGCGACGAGGACAAACTCATCAACAATTGAACAGAGCCCGCGAAGCGGGCATCGGTTCATGAGCAAGCAGCGAAGCGGATTGCGAGTGTCCGCTTTACTCCAGGACCAGCGTCCCCGGAAACAAAAGAACCCGGCCGACAGATTGATCTGTCAGGCCAGGTTCTCTTTATTTGTAAGCAGGAGCAGGGAGAGAAGAGGGTGAAGCGATTTATCTTGCGCTCTTATCGCGATCCTTGTAGAATAAATGGAATACTGTAATGCAGAGTTTTCAGGAGGAGTCATAAGATGGGCATGACAATGACGCAGAAGATCCTCGCACGTGCAGCAGGACTTGAGGAAGTTCATGCGGGGGATCTGATCGAAGCGAATCTGGATCTGGTTCTGGGAAATGATATCACGGCAAAGGTGGCAATCGATGAGATGCGCCGGTTTCAGAGCGATAAGGTCTTTGACAAGGATAAGATCGCTCTTGTAATGGACCATTTCGTTCCCAACAAGGACATCAAGTCAGCCGAGAACTGCAAGTGTGTCCGGGAATATGCGAAGAAGCATCAGATTACGAACTATTTTGATGTGGGACAGATGGGAATTGAGCATGCCCTTCTTCCGGAGAAAGGCCTTGTGGTTGCGGGAGATGTTGTGATCGGTGCTGATTCTCACACATGTACCTACGGTGCGCTCGGTGCATTTTCCACAGGCGTCGGGTCAACGGATATGGCGGCGGGATGTGTGACCGGGAAGGCCTGGTTTAAGGTACCTTCCGCGATCCGTTTTCATCTGACCGGCAAACCCGGACCCTATGTAAGCGGCAAGGACGTAATCCTGCACATTATCGGAATGATCGGCGTGGACGGTGCCCTGTACCAGTCCATGGAGTTTACCGGAGACGGGATTCAGTATCTGACGATGGATGATCGCTTCACGATTGCGAACATGGCGATCGAAGCAGGCGGCAAAAACGGAATCTTCCCTGTGGACGAGCAGACGATCCGGTATATGGAAGAGCATTCTTCCAAAGCCTGGACCGCCTTTGAGCCGGATCCTGACGCAGAATACGCGAAGGAGTATACCATCGACCTGTCCGCGCTCAGGCCGACGGTCGCATTTCCGCATCTGCCGGAAAATACAAAGACAATCGATGAGGTTGGAGAGATTACAATCAACCAGGCGGTCATCGGATCCTGCACCAACGGAAGACTGTCGGATCTTTTTGCTGCAGCTGCGGTTCTGAAGGGACGCAAGATTGCAGACGGAGTGCGCTGCATTATTATCCCCGCAACGCAGCAGATTTACCTTCAGGCGATGGAAGAGGGCCTTCTGAAGATCTTCATTGAGGCCGGCGCTGTTGTATCTACTCCGACCTGCGGACCGTGTCTGGGCGGATATATGGGAATTCTGGCATCGAAAGAAAGATGTGTTTCTACAACGAACCGGAATTTTGTCGGACGCATGGGCGCGATTGATTCCGAGATTTATCTGGCCAGCCCTGCGGTCGCGGCTGCCAGCGCAGTAGCCGGAAGAATCGTTTCACCGGAAGAGATCTGAGAGGAGGAGAACTATGAAACTGGAAGGTGCTGTATTCAAATATGGCGATAACGTAGATACGGATGTCATTATTCCGGCAAGATATCTCAACACCTCCGATCCGAAGGAACTGGCGGCTCATTGCATGGAAGATATCGATGGCTCATTTACCGCAAAGGTACAGCCCGGGGATATCATTGTCGCTGCAAAGAATTTCGGATGCGGATCTTCGAGAGAACATGCTCCCATTGCGATTAAGGCTTCCGGTGTCAGCTGTGTGATCGCGGAAACATTTGCCAGGATCTTCTACCGCAATGCGATCAATATCGGGCTGCCGATCGTGGAGTGCCCGGAGGCTGCCGCAAAGATTCAGCCAGGCGACAGGGTGGAGGTTGACCTTGACACCGGAATCATTACAGACAGGACGCAGAATGTCAGCTGGAAGGGACAGGCATTTCCGCCGTTTATGCAGAAGATCATTCACTCCGGCGGATTGATTCCGTATATCAACGCGAAGGAAGATTAACAGCCGGAAATGCTTCCCGAAGGAGGCACACAGGAGACGGAAGATGGCAAATAGTAATTTTTTGCTGCTGCGGGGCAGAAAGAAGGCCGTGAAGGCGGACGGATGGGATTATTATGATTACAACCTGATGGCTGTGGTTGTCCTGCTGACTTGCTTCGGGCTCGTCATGCTTTATTCGACCAGCGCGTATGAAGCATCGGTTACCTTTCAGAATGATATGCATTATTTTGAGAAGCAGTCTGTGATCAGTCTTGCGGCTTTCATTCTGATGCTTATTTTCTCCCGGATTGACTACCATGTTTATGCGCAATTTGCCTCCTGCCTGTATATTGGCTCCAACCTTCTCCTGATCGCAACGCGGTTTATCGGAAGAACCATCAACGGTGCCCGCCGCTGGATCTATATCGGAAGTATTTCTTTTCAGCCGGCTGAGCTGGCAAAGGTTGCCGTAATCCTGTTTCTGCCTGTGATGATTGTGAAGGCAGGATATCGTTTTCGAAAGTTCAAGACACCGGCGAAGATCTCGCTGTTTGGATTCGTGACGGCATTTCTGACCTACCGGTTTACGGAGAATCTGTCAACGGCGATCATTATTGTTGGGATTACCTATATCCTGATTGTGATCGCACATCCGAACCCGGGGAAGCTGGTTCGCCTGACGGTGATCGTTCTGGCGGCAGGCTTCATCTTGAATTTTACGGTCGGCAAGGCAATATCGTCTGTCTCCGGCGGCATGATCTCCCCTGAGTTCATCATCTCGGCCTTCTGCCTCACGATCCTCGTGATCCGCCCGAACGTCGGCCAGGCCCTCATCATTGGCCTCATCTCCGCAGCCGTCATCCAGATCACGACGACCGCACCCTTCGTCGACTTCGCAGCTGAAGGCGTTGCCGCCATGCTCATGTCCGTCATCGTTGCAGCTGGCATGAAGGGCTCCGCCAAGAAGATCACCCCTGCCATCGGCACCTTCGTCACGACCGTCGTCTCCGGCGTCATCTTCATGCTCATCCGTATCGCAATGGTCGGCGCTGCTGCCCAG
>CADBZI010000013.1:0-36505 GCA_902799015.1 uncultured Lachnospiraceae bacterium
TGAAGAAACATGAAAAAAAGATTTCATTGCTCTGCGGAAGTAACGTCAGCCTTTACGGAATTTACTTCTGCAAACCGGAATTAACTTTCGCACTTAACTATGGAAAACGTATTGGAAAAGTGTCATGAAAAATGCATCAGGTAAAAGGAACATATGTTTGCTTTTGGAATGATATATGCTATACTGAAACTGTCAAAGAGGAAGTACACAAAGGCATTTTCAGACACCTTATGCAAACAGTTCCAGTCACTATATTAAAAGTTATCCGAACGGGATGTCAAGGGGGCGGCATGTACAGGACCAGACAGATCAGGATCCGGAAAGGGCATAAGCTGTGGGACTATGGGAAGGACCTGTGCATGAAGTCCGCCCTGCTGTATAACCGTGCGAACTATCTGATGCGGCAGTACGCGACCGCGGTCCGGGATCTGGAGAAGATGAAGCCCCTTCGGGAGAACCAGATCCGGGTATACCGTCTTGTGAGGGATGCGACCCGCGGGACGCGGTATGAAGTGAAGGGGGCCTGGCTGACCTATGGCCAGCTGGACTACATCCTGAAAAGGACGGACGATTCGGCCTACCGCGCCCTTCCTGCGCAGGCAAACCAGCAGATCCTGAAGCGGCTTGGGCGGGACTACAGATCCTTCTTCGAGGCGCAGAAGGTGTGGAAGGTGCACCCGGAACGGTTTACCGGAAGGCCGAAACTTCCCGGATAC
The DNA here is from genome assembly GCA_902799015.1 of uncultured Lachnospiraceae bacterium. Taxonomy (GTDB): domain Bacteria; phylum Bacillota; class Clostridia; order Lachnospirales; family Lachnospiraceae; genus Porcincola. The sequence continues at coordinate 717 of CADBZI010000013.1, forward strand.
CGGAAGAAGGGGAGTCCTGCCACGGCTGTGCTGACCAATCAGATCTGCTGTGTGAGGGAAGAGCGCTTCCTGAAGTTCCCGGGGATAAAGGAACGACTTGACCTCGGAAGCCTGCCTTCGGACGGAGGCGTGAAGCTGAAGGAAGTACGGATCAGGCCGGACCACAGAGACCTGGTGGTCGAGGCGGTCCTGGAACTGCCGGACAACAGTTCCGTCCACGGAAGACTGGCCGGTCTGCCTCAGGAAGAGATCCTCAGAAAACTCGCAGGAAGTGATGGCGTGATATACCGTACAGCAGCGATCGACATGGGGGTGGACAACCTGTGCGCGGTGACGGGAAACTTTGGAGGGAGGTCGTTCCTGATAAAGGGAGGGGCTCTCAAGTCAGAGAACCGGTACTACAACAAGAAACTGGCACAGCTGAGATCAGAGGCGGTGAAGTGCAGCGGCCTGCACAGCACGGAGCGGATCGGGAGGCTGACAGACAGGAGGAACCGGATCCTGAAGGACCTGATGCACAAGGCAAGCAGAAAAGTGGCTGACTGGGCATCAGAGAACAGGGTGGATGCTGTCGTACTGGGCCATAATGTCTTCCAGAAGCAGGGGATCACAAACGGGCATGTCAATAACCAGAACTTTGTGCAGATACCATTCAGCGTATTTGCAGGCATGCTGAAGTATAAGCTGGAAGAGAGAGGGATCGCTTTCCTGGAGACGGAGGAGAGCTACACTTCGAAAGCAGACTGCCTTGCGGGAGACGTGATGCCGGTGTACGGGAAAGAGAGGGAGACCGGCGATGGGGAACGGATCCGCTTTTCAGGGAAACGGATCAGGAGAGGCCTGTACCGTCACGCGGACGGGACCGTGAGCAACGCGGACATCAATGGGGCGGCGAACATCCTGCGAAAAGTAATCCCAAACGAAACCGGATGGGATAGAGGCGTCGTGGACACGCCATATGCTGTGAGGATCGCATAAGAGATCCTCACAGGGACTGGCACGGAAACGTGTCAGCATAGAAACTCCATCCGACGATAGTCGGTTGTGGGTGGTTCATAATAAAACTGTGAAAGCACATTTATTTCTGTGAGATGATCGCACAATTCCAGCTTAGCGAGATCTCGACGACTCGCAGTTTAGGGGAAAGATTGTGGGTGGAGTATATGATGATCGTTTCCTGGCCAAGCCAGTGAAAGCTGCAAAAACATGATACCAGAGGAGAAAAAATGATAGAAGAAAAGATCATAGCTGCCTGTGGAAATGATTGCGCATCGTGTCCAAGATATGTTGTATATCCATACGAGAAAACAGACGATGAACTGTATCATACCGCGGAATTATGGATGAGAATCGGATACCGTGATCATGTGGTGGAAAATGAAGAAATAGCTTGTTATGGCTGTAAGCCAGAAAACTGGTGCAGATATCGGGTGATAAAATGCTGTAAAGACCAAGGGATAAAGACCTGTGGTGAATGCTCAGAGTACCCCTGTGACAATATAAAAGCGTGTTTTAAAGTAACAAAATCCTTTGAACCCTTGTGCCGCCAGGTGTGTACGGATGATGAATATAAGAGACTGGAAAAAGCGTTTTTTGAGAAGGAGAAGAATCTTTCCACTAAAATGGTGAACCAGCAGATAGATTATTCGATAAAGAAAGTAACCATAAGTGATTACGATGCTATCTATGAATTGTGGAACATGGTGGAGCAGAGTCGGAGGGCATTAAATCCTGTTGATGATTCCCGGGAAGGAATCGCCAGGTATTTGAGAAGGAACCCCGATACATGCTTCGCCGCAGTGAAGGATAGCAGGATCATCGGAGTTATTCTGACCGGTCATGATGGCCGCAGGGCAATCGTACATCACCTGTGCGTACACCCTGACTATCAGCGCATGGGTATAGCAGGACACTTGGTTTCCCTTGCAGAGGAAGCCTTACAGAAAGAAGGCATACAGAAGATATTCGGATTGGTATTTAAGGATAATGGAGCAGCGAATGCCTTTTGGGAACAGCAGGGGTATTTGCTCAGAACAAACCTGAATTATCGCAACAAAAGTCTGAACAATCAGATTCCTGCAGGAGAATAAGCTTTATGATTGAGATCTGATGGAGTGATGATACTGTGAAACAAAAGAAGATGCACTTACGTGTCTTTCAGATTAAAGGATATGGTATACTATAATTACAGAGAAAGGGGGGGACGTTATGAAATATCCATATATGACACTGATGGATAAGACGGAAATCACCCATGGTGACGTCAGAGAAGACGGAACCGTATTAGTATATATCGAGACTCCTGTTGACTGGGGCTTTAACAGCGCTTACTGTGTCCTTCCGTCATATGAATGGAGCGAAATACATGGTTATTCCGAAACAGAGATAGCTCGTTTTGATAAACTGCTTCATAATAATGCACATCTGATTATCGAGCTGGCCCAGGCCGGAGGATTTGATAATGCCACAGCTGTTTAGATTCGGCAACTATGTCATATACTTCTAGTCAAATGAGAATAATCCCACGGAACCGGTTCACGTACATATCAGCGAAAAAAGACCTGTTGAAAACGGAACCAAAATATGGATAACCCGGAGCGGTCACACAATAGTTGATAATAATGCTTCGAGAATTCCCAGTGCGAAATTGCGCATGCTTTGCAGATATGTTGAGGCCAACGTTGATGAAGTCCTTGAAGAATGGGAGAAGCACTTCGGAGAAGCCAGATTCTTCTGCTGACTATAAGCATGGTTTTTTTACCCCGGAAATCCAGTTATGCGGGTTTTCGGGTTTTTCTATGCCTGAAATTTTTGTTGCACCGCTGTTGCACTTATTGCACCAGAGCCTGTTGCACCGTCTGTAGTGTCTGAACCGCTGTATTCATCGTCTGTTCACAAAAAGAACACAGAAAATAGTAATTTGCGTCACAATACAGGTCTATCTTCTCTCCTGAAATAACAATATTGCTTACGGGAGATAAACTCCCGGACATCAAATGGAAAGAAGGCCAAAGATCATGGAAAAGACAACAGGGAGAATGACGAAAAAGGCTGTTCGGTCCGTGTGCGGACTGCTGGCGGCTGGTCTGCTGGCTGCGGCGGTGATGCCGATGCATGCTGCTGCGGATGAGGAAGAGGCACAGCCTCAGCAGATTACGGAGGCTGAAGCAGGGAAAGTAACGTTTAGTACGGATTATCCTGGGGTTACCATAAAGCCCGGCGGAACCTCGACGTTTACTCTGTATATTACAAATACCGGTTCGGAAGAGACCACTGTCGAGCTTAGCGCCGAAGATCTTCCGGAAGGATGGGAAGGAAGCTTTAAGGGCAGTTCCAATGAGGTTTCCATGGTTCATGTGGGTGCGTACCAGAAAAAAGAAGACTCTCCTTCTCTGAGTTATTCGCTGACGGTCCCGGAGGATACGAAGGAAGATATATATACCATCAGCCTCAACGCAAAGGGTGGAGATGTTGACGAGAGCCTGGCGCTGACAGTGAAAGTCGACGCGGAAGAAAAAAAGATCGGTGCAGGTGAATTCTCGACAGACTATGCGCAGCAGGAAGGCGATTCCGGCACGAAGTTCAGCTACACGACGACACTGACCAACAACAGCGGTGAGAACATGACGTATTCACTGTCAGCGGAGGGGGCTCCCGAGGGCTGGACAGTGACATTTACGCCGTCTGATACAACCACCGCCACTTCTTCAGTGCCCGTGGATGCCGGTGCAAGCTCTACGATCAAGGCAGCCATTGTTCCGGCGCAGAATGTGACGGCCGGAGAGTATCCGATCACACTTGTCGCTGCCTGTGCAGGTGAGACTCTCGAGCTGCCTGTTACGGTCAAGATCACCGGGACATACAGCCTGACGGCTACGACGCCGACCGGAAATCTTTCCACCAGCGCTTACGCGGGAGAGACAAAGGATGTAGCCCTCTCCATACAGAATACGGGGAATATCGATCTGACAGCCGTCAGCCTGGAAGCACAGGCTTCCACGGACTGGGAGATCACTTTTGACCAGGACACGATCAATGAGATCCCGGCGGGCGGGAGCGCAGAAGTAACCGCACACATCACACCGGCAAAGGATGCGATCCTGGGCGATTATGTGACTATTATCACAGCATCAAATGACGCGGTTTCATCGGATTGCGAACTCAGGGTTTCCGTGCAGAACCATACAAGCTGGGGCATCGCAGCTGTTGCCGTCATTGCGGTCCTTGTTCTCGGATTAGTGCTGATCATTCGCAGATTTGGCAGGAGATGATAATCATGACGGATACAATGATTATCCGTACCGAGGATCTGACCAAAGCCTACGGCACAAAGACAGCTGTCAACCACCTCAGCCTGGAGATCAGGCGGGGCGAGATATTCGGGCTACTCGGACCGAATGGTGCGGGAAAAACAACTACGATACTGATGCTTCTGGGACTGACCGAACCCACACAGGGCAAGGCGCTGATCGACGGATATGACTGCACAAGGCAATCCATGCAGGTCAAACGGATCACCGGATATATGCCGGACAATGTCGGCTTTTACAGTGACATGACCGGCAGGGAGAACCTCCGTTTTACAGCAAGGCTGAACGGAATTCCCGAAAAAGAGATCGATCCGCTGATCGACAGACTGATCGGGAAGGTCGGGATGACATACGCAGCGGACCAGAAGACGGGGACCTATTCAAAAGGCATGCGCCAGAGACTCGGCATTGCGGATGTCCTGATCAAGGATCCGGCGGTCATTATCATGGATGAACCGACAGCGGGACTTGACCCGGAAGGCATGCGCGAATTTCTGAGCCTGATCAAACAGCTGAGTGTAGAGGATGGAAAAACGATCCTCGTCTCCAGCCACCAGCTCTACCAGATCCAGCAGATTTGCGACAGAGTCGGCATCTTCGTGGGGGGAAGCCTGATCGCATGCGGCGGGATCGGTGAACTCGGATCCCAGATCGCGGCACAGGGCCATTATACACTGGAGATCTCAACAGAACCGTGCGATGACAGGTTCCTGGGGTTCCTGGGAGAACTGGACGGGATCAGCGGGATATCCAAAGAAGGCAGCACTTTTGTAATCAGTTCTTCCAAGGATCTGCGCAGTGATATCACCAGGTTCCTCGGAACACACGAATACAAACTGCTGCATATGCATCAGAAGGGCGGGGATCTGGACGAGATCTACCGTGTCTATTTTGAGGAAGCTGAAATAGAAGGAGATGAGGATCATGACAAGAACGGCAGCAGGAAGCACCGTTTCAGCCACAGAGGGACATGAGCGCAGGAGCATCCGCTACCACAGTCTGAGGGCGCTCTACCGGAAGGAAATGGCAGATCATGTGACCAGCAAGAGGTTCATTATTATTCTGATCCTCGTGATCGCGATGACGATCGCGAGCGTATACGGCGCAGTTACCGGGATCAAAAGCGCGATCATGAATGCGGCTGTGGATAAGAACGCAGCATTTGACGCGAGTTACATGTTCCTCAAACTGTTTACTACCGGCGGAAGTTCCATTCCGTCGTATATGTCACTGATCGCGCTGATCGGTCCGTTTATCGGGCTGATCCTTGGATTTGACTCGATCAACGCTGAGAAAAACAACGGGACCCTGAACCGTCTGGTGTCCCAGCCCATTTACAGGGATTCCATCATCATCGGCAAGTTTCTGGCATCCTCGACACTGATTGCGGTCATGGTCATGAGTACAGGCATAGCAGTCGGATGCGCAGGATTTCTGGCATCCGGCATACAGCCGTCGGGCGAGGAGATCGTCAGAGTCCTGATCTATCTGCTCTATACGATCATATATATCTGCTTCTGGCTGGCAATGGCTATGCTATTCTCAGTCTTTACCAGGCATGCAGCAACATCGGCGCTCGCTTCGATCGCACTTTGGCTTTTCTTTGCCATTTTCATGAGTCTTCTGGCAGGCATCCTGGCAAACGCTGCTTACCCGGTCAATACTGAATATGAACAGGCGGTCAATGCGCTGAACAATTACAATCTGAAGCTGAATCTGAACAGGATCTCTCCGTACTATCTGTACTCAGAAGCCAGTTCCGTTCTGATGAACCCGGCGACCCGGGCGATCAACGCTGTGTCATACGAACAGCTGGTCGGGGCGCTGAGCAGCTATCTGCCGCTCGGACAGAGCCTGCTGCTGGTCTGGCCGCACCTGGTCGGCCTGCTGGCCCTGTCATTTGCGGCATTCACGATTTCGTATATCGGCTTTATGAGGCAGGAAGTCCGAGGAACCTGACAATGGTGTCACTGAGCATTTGCAATGCAGATACGCTTTGCAGTGATGCAGTCTTTCTGAAAGGGGTAATCTTACAGTCATCACTCGTGAAATCGTGAATTGGAAAGAGAGATTCCGTTCTGCATACTGCTCGTAAGAAAGACGCCGGGCTGTAAGGCCCGGCGCCTGGTTATCTCATGAATATTTTATTTCTCCCAAACGGGCGCTCAGCCCTTGAAGCTCTCGTAATACTCTTCCAACGCGTGCTCGATCATGGTAAAGAATGCCTTCATAGTCTGCTCCTTTCTGATCCCCTGCGCGGGATCTCAAAATCATTTATCCCTTCGAATCACGGTCTTTTCCGTGCTCCTTCGAGGTCTTTTCCTTTGCTGATTACAGAGTAGCATCTAGCCGTGCTGATGTAAAATACATATAATAACAGTATTGAGATACCTTTCAAGTATATCAGGAGCGAAGGGAGGAACAGAAGATGGAACTGAGACATATCCGGTACTTTCTGGCGGTTGCGGAGGAAGGAAGCTTCACCAAAGCAGCTCAGAAGCTGATGATTGCCCAGCCGCCCCTGTCGAGGCAGATCAAGGATCTGGAGGAGGAACTGGGGACGGAGCTGTTTGTCCGCAGGAACCGCGGGCTCAGCCTGACCGAGGCAGGGAACCGGTTCCGGATCTATGCATCCAGGATTGACTCTTTGGCGAAAGCTTCGACGGAGGAGATCCGCGAGATGAACAAAGGCCTGTCAGGGACCGTCTTTTTGGGGACGGTTGAGGGCTGTGCGCCGCGTCTTCTTGCCGAGTGGGTCACGGCATTCCACAGGAAGTATCCTCTGGTTGATTTCAATATCTGGAACGGGAGTTCCGACGATGTAGTAAACCGCGTGAATTCCGGCCTGTGCGATATGGGGATCATCACTGCGCCGTATGATGAGGAGGGACTGGAAGGAATCCCGGTGCATACTGAGCCATGGATTGCGATGATCCCGGCAGGGCATCCGCTTGCGAAGAAGAGGGGATCCTCTGTAAAGATAGAAGACCTGGCTCCTTATGAGCTGATCATCCCTTCCAGGCATTCCCGCAAGAAAGAGATTGAAGGGTGGTTTGCGCTGGTACAGAAAGAGCCAAAGATCATCTGCCGCATTGCGCATATGCTGAACGCATATGAGCTGACTGCCCATGGCCTTGGCATTGCGATCTACCCGGCTGCGGCTGCGGAGTATGCTTCAAAGGAAGTCTGCATCAAGCCTCTTTCCCATCCGGCAGTGAGCGCCTCTTATATCCTGATCCGCAGCAACAGCCGGACTCATTCGTTGGTCGCGAGGGAATTCTGGGAGGCAGTTCCAGCCAATTGAAAAAATGACCGGCGCATTCTTGTGACTACTACTATAAGGATGGGCATGATACATAACAGCCAGCTATGTCATGTCCATCTTGTTGCTTAAGCTGTAGAATGGGAGAGCAATCGGTAAGGCCTTTACGTCCGTACTAAAGCCAGCCTTCCGGCTTCAGTCGTGAGTAAGCCGGTCAAAAGACAGTCAGGCGAAATGACCTGCGTCTGTTCACTCCCCTTGCAAATCATCTCTGGTACTTGTACATCACACCCATCTGCCCCGCGAACAGGCGCAGAGCAGAAGCAGACAATGCAGGATAAAACTCCCGAAGATTAGACAGACATTAATTGTCGGGCGGGGAGATGTGAAAAAAGATGAATCTGAATTGCTTTGTGGTTGTTTCGGTCGTGGAAAAGAAAACGTACGGGCATCTGCTATACTGTGAAACAGAAGGAAATGCTTCTCATCGATCATAAAGACAAACCGCACTGCCATATGATATAAAGGAATAAACAACAAATGCACCATCATGATAGCAGAGAGAAAACCGAAAGCAAGATCCTCTGTGATTCCTATATGGAAAAATGCGTACAGACGGGCAGGGAGCACAGTGTGCAGCTTTCCTTCTATGACTTGTCAAAGGCCCGTGAGCTGATGGAGATGGTTGACTTGGGGGGCGGGCGAGCTTTTGGAAGAGTATGACCATACGAAGAACAGCTTCCAGTTCTTCAATGGCGTCATGCTGTCCCGTGTGTCAGATTCCGGGAAGGATGCGAACCTGATCGATCTGTGGAAGCATATGAGCCCATGGATCTTGACACCCTGATTGCAAAAGGAGGAATATAGATGTATAAACGGAACTATTACAGATTCGGAACGGTAATGGCGATATCTGTGTTATTCACGGCCTGCGGCAGCATTGCCGCGAATGCCGGCAGCAGCCCTGCCGGCAGAGAACAGATCAACCAGGTATCCCTTCTGCAGGGACTTACCTATGGTGATTATAACGGAAGCATTACCGTAAGCCGGCTCAAGGAGCTTGGAGATACCGGGATCGGTACCTTTGATGCCCTGAACGGTGAGCTGATCATGCTGGATGGTACAGTCTACAGAGCCGCTTATGATGGTACCGTTGAGGCAGTTGCTGATGAGGAGACGATTCCTTTCTCAAATGTAACTTTCTTTGATGCCGATGAAGCGGTAAAGCTTACTGACATTGACAGCGTTGATTCGCTGAAGGAGGAGCTGAACGGGAAGGTCAGCGAAACAGGGGAGAACCGTTTTTACATGATTACAGCGGAGGGAACCTTCCGCAATATGAATGTGAGAAGCGAGCTTCCGCAGAAAGAACCGTATCGGCCGTTGGCGGAGGTGTTGGAAACAGACCAGACCGTTTTTGACTATGAGAACATAAAAGGAACCGTTGTCGGGTTGTACTGCCCTTCGTATATGAGTGATCTGAATGCCGTGGGATGGCATTTCCATTTTATTTCGGATGACAGGAAGGCCGGAGGCCATGTGCTTGACCTCAGCGCAGATGAACTTGAGGTAAGGATAGACAGAACCGATGGATTTTCCATGGTATTGCCCGACAATGAGATGTTTAATGGCTTTGACCTTACGGTAGACCAAAGTGAAGACATAAAGAAGGTCGAAACAGGAGAAGGGGATTCTGGTGTGAGAACCGAACAGATGGAGGCTGTCTACCTGGGCGTGGACAACTATGGTGACCAGGCGGTCAATAAGGATACGAAGGAAACGTTCCGGTATCGGTTCCTCATAGATGGGAAAGAAGTCCTGTTTGCAATTGATTCCGGGGAGCAGAATGAAGATGGCGAATACGAATATCCGATCCAGAACATCCTGAAAGAGCAGTATCCCTTCAGGATCACGGTGGAAGGAAGTGTCGTTACAGCTGCTGAGGAGATTCACGACGAAGAAGCCACGGAATATGATCCTGTTGTACAGGGAACCCCCGGAATCAGGACGGTTGGAAATTTTCTGAAGACTGCAATGGAGCCGGTCGGAACAACACTATACATCTATGGCGGTGGATGGGACTGGCAGGATGTGGGATCTTCCCTGCAGGCAAGGACGCTTGGTGTCTCTTCGGACTGGGTGCGCTTCTTTGTGGAGCAGGATGAGAACTTCACCTTCAAGTCAAAGGACGGAAATGAGGACAATTCAGATCCTTCCAATAGTTATTACCCTTATGGCGGATACAATGAATACTATTACGCTGGCCTGGACTGCTCAGGCTTTCTCGGATGGGCTTTGTACAATACGCTGGAGACGGAGGACGGGAAAGACGGGTATGTGACATTCGCATCTGCCTATTCAAAGATGCTCGCCCAGGAGGGATACGGAGACTATACTCGTGAGATTGAAGCACCGGTGAAAAATCACGACTGCGAGATGAAGCCTGGCGACATCATGAGTACAGGAGGCCATGTCTGGATCAGCCTGGGAACCTGCAGTGACGGAAGCGTTGTCGTTCTTCACAGTACTCCTGCCGACAGCAGAACCGGGCAGCCCGGAGGGGGCGTAGAGGTGAGTGCCATCGGTCTGTCAGAAGAATGCGAAGCCTATCAGCTTGCGGACCGGTATATGTCAGAGCATTACCCGGAATGGTACGAAAGATATCCAGTCAAGCTTGCTGATCCGGAGATCTATTTCTCTACCGAAAATGAGAATGCCGGGAGGTTTGCCTGGGATCCTGAGAAGGGGAAAGTAAAAGATCCGGACGGCGTCAAGGACATGACTCCGGAGCAGGTACTTGATTACCTCTTTGATGCCTGAGAACGCAAGTAAAAGATATATCAATATGGCGAAGATTACTATGAATGAACTGAGCGCGGAGCTGACGGCGGAGGAACTGAGGGAGCTGGAAGATGCAGAAAAAAAGGACCCTGTGCTTGACGAGGAAAGTCCTTCAATGACAATGGAACAGCTCATGCAGTTCAAACGGATCAAAGAAGATGAGGAAGAAAGCAATGAGCATGACAATCGATTTTTCGGGTAAAACTGTTCTGGTGACAGGCGGCGGACGCGGTCTTGGAAAGGATATGGCACTCCTGTTTGCAGAGTGCGGCGCCAGAGTCATGATAGCCGGACGAGGTGTATCATATCTTGAGAAGACGGTATCAGAAATCAATGATCTGGGCGCAAAGGGTTCTTACCTTGCCTGTGATGTTTCCAAAAGCGATGATGTGAAAGCGCTTGTGACGGCCGCTGTAGAATTTGGCAGAGGCAGACTGGATGTGGTTGTCCACGCGGCAGGGGTGCAGTCAATTGATGATCTTCTGCTGACGACGGACGAAGAGATCGCCAAGGTGATGGCGATCAATGTAGGTGGTACGGCAAATATCATCAAGCATGCGCTGCCTGTGCTTCAGAAGCAGAAAGCCGGGAACATGGTGATCATCTCGTCTATCGCGGCGAGAGACGGCGGACCTGCCAATCAGATATACTGTGCGTCCAAGGCTGCGGTGACAAGTCTGATCCAGAGTGCGTCCAAGATGGCGGCACCCAGTGGTGTGCGTGTGAACGGGATTCTTCCCGGGATCATCTATACGGATATGTGGGATGACATTCTGATCGGACGCGCTCACAACGGAGACCCGGGCGACACACGTGAGGTGAGCGAGGACGAGAAGAAGAGGCTCTGGAAAGAGGCGCTTGAGGAAATTCCGCTTGGCAGGGCACAGCAGCCACGGGACATCTCCTGGTCTACGGCATTTATGGCATCGGACTTTGCCAGTGAGATTACTGGTCAGTGCCTGTGTATTGACGGCGGGATGACGTCCGGAAGATAGGCAGTAAAGGTAAAGAAAAAGAGATAAAGAAGCCTGGAAACCTGGCAATTCGGGTTTCCGGCTTTTTTTGTGGCTGCTTTTGGTCTTAGAAAGGAAAGCATATATGCGACATCTGCTATACTGTGAAACAGAAGGAAACTTCTGCTTGCATGGCTGACAGAAGCAGCATATAATTGAGATGACGAAGCTCAAAAATGTCTTTTTTTGAATGAGGAGCGCCATATTTTGGGAGACTACACACAGGGCAAGGCTTGGAAGATGGCAAAGTACCAGCACATACTGGAAGTGGCGTTTCTCCTTTTTTCAGAAAGAGGTATAGAGCCTGTGACGATGCCGGAGGTTGCGAAGGCCAGTGGAGTCGGAAGGGCTACGCTCTATCGTTACTTTGAAACAAAGCTGGACCTTGTTGTGGCGATCGGCACCTGGACGTGGGAGAAGTATATTACAATGCATAATACTTCAATCCCAAAGGAAGAGATGGATTTGATGACAGGTGCGCAGCGCTTACGGTTCTACCTCGATAGTTTTCTGGATCTTTACCGGAATCATAGTGATCTGCTTCGCTTCAATTACAATTTCAACGGCTATCTCAGATATGAAGCAGGAACATCCGGGCAGAAGGAACCGTACATGGGGATGGTGGATCATCTGGGAGAGCTGTTTCATGAGGTGTATGAGCGAGGCATGAGAGACGGAACGCTGAAGAAAGACGTCCCGGAGAAGATGATGTTCTCCAGCTCTTTCCACATCATGCTGGCAGCGGTTACGCGATACGCCGTCGGCCTGGCTTATGTCATCGAAGGAAATGACCCTGAGGAGGAACTCATTATGCTGGAGGAACTCCTGCTGTCGAGATTTATCTCAGTGGGGGATTGACTCGCGCCACTGAGACAGAATAGTTACTCATCGCCTATAGAGGTGGGAGTCTCCCCCACTGAGATGAATGATTTCAACCGGCAGATTTCCTGCCGGAGAATATAGCAAGCAAAGAATCAGGAGGTACAAAATGAAGAAGAGAATTGCAGGGGTGACAGCAGCAATGATGGTCGTGGCAGCGATTGCCGCACCGGCGGTATTTGCAGAAGAGACAGAGGCAGGTCTGGGTCTCGTAAACACATCAGATGAGCCGGTTGTGTTCGATTATCATGATGTGGATGATTCTGTTTTTGAAGGCCAGTGGTGGGATACCGGGCTTGGATTCGATCTGTGCCTTCCGGCAGACTGGATCGATAACGATCTGACAGAGGAAATGACGGAAGCAGGCGTTGTCCATATCTATGGAGAAGAAGGGGGCGGTGCCAACTGCACCATCGTGTATACGGCTCTTCCGGAGGAAGTGGCAGACACCTATGATATCGATCAGCTGGGACAGGAACTGGCTGCATCCAATACCACAGTCTTGTATGCGGATCTGAGCGGAATCCCTGCGGTGGTCTTTGAGAATGATGAGAACTGCATCAGCGGATTCTCCATGCTGACGGATGACGGCCACCTGATCCAGGGCGTGATCAGCGCACCGAGTGATGACCAGTACGAGGAATATGGCCCGGTGTTCGGGAACATCACCACCTCCATCAGTCCGACAGAAACGGAAGAGGCTTCTACAGAGGAATAAGAAGGATTCAGCATAAACGGCATAAGCCGCTTGTGGAATTCTATCCGGACAAGATCCGACGCGGCTTGTTATTCAGGCTGCGTCGGTTTTGCTTTTGTGGAGTCTGGGTTCGGCCTGATTGCATTGGGAGCGGTAAGCGGTTTCGGGGAATGAAAGATGAGTGCAAGAATAACGAAGAGTGACAACAGGAAGAATGCCGGGCGTAAGACTTCGGACAGCAGGAACCTGGTACAGATGCTCCTGCTGACCGTATTGCTCGGCGCATTTGCGGGGCTGGTGATTTGGAGTTTTCTGAAGCTCGTCGCCCTGTGTACGGGTCTTGTCTGGGAGACGATACCGGCGCTTGCCGGAGGAAGGACGATTACCATCCTGCTTTGCGCACTGGGAGGTCTGGCGGCAGGTATTCTGCGGAAGATCTTCGGGGATTATCCGGAAAGCCTGGATACAGTGATGGGAAAGATCAAAAAGGATCATCACTATGCCTATCATCCGATGTTTGCCATGCTGGTATGCGCGTTCCTTCCTCTGGTATTCGGCGCAAGCGTCGGCCCTGAGGCAGGGCTTGCGGGTATCATTGCCGCGCTCTGTTACTGGGTGGGTGACAATGTGACCTTCGCGAAGCAGAATATGGATCTATATTCCCGCGTCGGAGAAGCCGTCACACTGGGGCATTTGTTTCATTCCCCGCTGTTCGGCATTCTTGCTGTGGAGGAGGAGGAAGGGCAGCTGGTGCCGGAGCGTATGCCGAAGAGTTTTAGACTGGTGCTTTACGCACTGTCGACGGCATCCGGCTTTTCCGTGATATGGCTCCTGAACGCTCTGTTCGGGAAAGCCATGGCAGGGTTTCCGGGATTTTCCGAAGTGCCGGTAAGTACGATCGACGGAGCTCTTGTACTGGTTTATATCCCTGCAGGATGCCTGTTGTTCCTGTTTTATGAAGGCTGTGAAGCAGCTATGGGGAAAGCTGCGAGGATCCTTCCTCCCATCCTGAAGGAAACCCTTTGCGGCCTGGGGATCGGCCTTTGCGGCCTGGTATGTCCCATGATCTTGTTTTCCGGTGAAGAACAGATGGCGGAGCTGATCAGGGACAATGGAGGCTACGCGGTGGTGTTCCTTGCCGGGGTCTGCCTGCTGAAGCTGGCGATGACTTCGTTCTGCCTGCAGTTTGGCTTGAAAGGCGGTCATTTCTTCCCGATGATCTTTGCCTGCACGTGCATGGGGTATGCGCTTGGCGCACTCTTTTTTGGAGGGGCTGCAGGACATGCTGCGTTTGCAGCGGGTATCATTACTGCGGCCGCGCTTGGTGCTCAGTTGAAGAAGCCATTGGCGGTGACCGTATTGCTGCTGTTGTGTTTTCCGCCGCGTTTTCTGCTGTGGGGATTTATCAGTGCTGCAGTTGGAAGCGGACTAGCGGGGATGCTTGAGAAACGAAAACGGACATAAGTCTGCCGGCGGCAGACTTGATTTGGTGAATGATTAAGAAAGGAGCCTGGTGAAAGCATGCGAAACAAAGTGAAAATGATATGTGCATTGGCATTGGCAGCAGCGACAGCGCTGCCCGGTATGAGCATCCCGGCCCAGGACCTGGGCCTGAACACGGATCAGAAGGAAGCAACAGAGTATACAAAAGCAGCGAATGAAGAAGTCTATGCCCTGCTGGATTTTGAGGACGAACGCGAGAAGGAAAACGCTGAACGGGGTTTGATCGCGGCACCGGACAGCCTGGAAATCAAAACGGCGGATGGGAAAGTGGCCTGGAGCCAGGATGCCTATGCATTCCTGGATGAGGATGCTCCGGACAGCGCGAACCCCAGTCTGTGGAGAAATACGCAGCTCAACCATGTTTACGGATTGTTCGAGGTGATGGACGGTATCTATCAGGTCAGGGGATATGACATGTCCAACATCACCTTTATCAAGGGGGAGACCGGATGGATCATCTATGACCCGCTGATGACGGTGGAATGTGCGCAGGCCGCGTTCGAGCTGGTGAAAGAGAACATCGGGGATTACCCGGTGAAGGCGGTTCTTTACTCTCATTCCCATGTAGATCATTTTGGCGGTGTCGCCGGGATCGTCTCTGAGGAGCAGGTGGCGGAGGAAGAGATCCTGATCATCGCGCCGGAAGGCTTCGAGGAGCATGCGGTAAGCGAGAACGTCTATGCCGGAACAGCCATGGGCCGGAGGGCAAGCTACCAGTATGGCACGCTGCTCGAAGGCGGCGAAAAGGGTTCCCTGTGCATCGGGATCGGCATGGGACAGTCCCATGGAACCACATCCTATATCTCTCCGAATACGATCATTTCCAAAACCGGACAGAGAATGGTGATTGACGGCGTCATCATGGAATTCCAGCTCACACCCGGGACGGAAGCCCCTGCGGAGATGAATACCTGGTTCCCGCAGAAGAAGGCACTGTGGATGGCGGAAAACTGCACGGGCACCCTTCATAACCTGTATACGCTCAGGGGTGCCGAGGTCCGTGACGGACAGGCGTGGGCGAACTTCCTGATGGAAACGCTGAAGTTGTATGGCAGTGATGTGGAGGTGGTATTCCAGTCCCACAACTGGCCGCACTGGGACAATGCAAATATCGTGGAGTATATCCTGAATACGGCAGCTGCCTACAAGTATATCAATGACCAGACGCTGCTTTACCTGAACGAGGGGTACACGAGCACTGAGATTGCACACATGATCGAACTGCCCAGGGAGCTTGCAGGGAACTGGTATACAAGACAGTATTACGGAACAGTGGCCCACAATTCCAAGGCGGTCTACCAGAAATACATGGGGTGGTACGACGCGAACCCGATTCACCTGGGAGAACTGGAGCCGACGGAGCGGGCAAAAAAGTTTGTGGAATATCTGGGCGATGTGGATGAGGTCCTCCGCAAGGCGAAGGAAGATTATGACAAGGGTGAGTACCAGTGGGTCGCGGAGCTGACCAACATGCTGGTCTTCGCGGATCCGGAGAATCAGGACGCGAGGATGCTGTGCGCGGATGCCCTGGAGCAGCTGGCGTACCAGGCAGAGAGCGGAACGTGGAGGAATGCCTATCTGTGCGCGGCGCAGGAGCTGCGGTTCGGAACCAACACGGATCCGGCCACCCGTGCATCAACGAGCGGCGGCATCACTTCCCACATGACACCGGAGATGATCCTGCAGTACCTTGGAATCTATACCGACAGCAAGAAGATAGAAGGGCTGAGCTTCACGGCGAACATCGTTCTTCCGGAAGCGTCCTACGTTCTTGTCGTCAAAAACGGCGTAGTCCTTTGTGAGCAGGGATCGCTGCATGAGAAGGCGGACGTCACATGGACGACAGACAGAAAGGGCCTGTTCGGCATCGCGACAAACAACCGGGAGGTGATCGATGCGGAGGTCACACAGGACGGCGACACCACTTTGCTGGATCAGCTGATGGAAGGAAACACCGTGGCCGATATGGATATCTTCTTCCATATCATTGAGCCATAAAAAGGTGACACGAATCCCCGGCTATGCCGGGGAGAATGCACCATGAATGGCGCAAATCAGCTTTCTTGCGGCATCCATAGTTGTATGATATGATAAAAGACCAATGGCAAAACAGGCGAGAGCCTGTGACGCAAAGCTATAGGGACCGTAAAACGTCAGCCAGCTGCAGCAAATGGAGAACCGTAAGTCAACTTACTGAACTTCGTTATGGGAGGAGGATCAATGCGGGCTGATTGCATTGATCCTTTTTGCGTATCATTGGACAGTATACGGTATTGGGGTGGAGAATCATTATGAAGCAGGTATTCTCCAGAGTTGACGCCGCACTCTACGAGGCAAAGAACGGGGGGCAGGAACCGGACGGTACAGTCCGGATTAGGATCCTCTGAGGATGAGGGATATGCTTGATAAGAATGGACGCAGGATCGAATACCTGCGCATCTCCATAACAGATCGATGCAATCTGAGATGTGTCTACTGCATGCCGGAAAGCGGTGTCTCTTCCATAGAACATGCACAGATTCTGAGCTTTGAAGAGATTACCCGCCTTGTGCGGATCATGACCGGCCTTGGCATAAAGCACATCCGGCTGACCGGAGGGGAGCCGATGGCGCGCAGAGGCTGCCTGGATCTGGTGCAGAGCCTTTCTGCGGTCCCGGGGGTTGAGAGCATCTCTATGACCAGCAACGGGATTTTGCTCAAAGACAAGGTTCACCAGGCAAAGCTTGCGGGGCTTTCTGCTCTGAATATCAGCATTGACGCTTTGAATCCTTCCGTCTATTCCCGGCTGACGCGGGGCGGAGATGTCAGCCAGGCGCTGTGTACTTTGCGGCAGGCGGTGGAGGAAGGCTTGCATGTCAAAGTTAATACGGTTCCGATCCGCGGCTTTAACGAAGAAGAGCTGACCCCGATCGCGCATCTTGCGAAGGAGGCGCCGATCTGTGTGCGGTTTATTGAGTTGATGCCCATCGGGTATGGGGCACAGGCGGAGAGGATTCCATATGCAGAGGTGGCACAGCAGCTGAGGGAGGCTTTTGGAGCGCCGGTGGAAGATGGCCAGACATATGGGCATGGCCCTGCCCGGTATGTAAGGTATCCTGACTTCAAAGGGGCGGTTGGATTCATCAGTGCCGTCAGCCATGAGTTCTGCGCGTCCTGCAACAGGGTGCGCCTGACGGCGGACGGCAGGCTGAAGCTGTGCCTGAATCATACGAAGGGGATTGATCTGCGCGCTATGCTTCGGCAGGGGGCAGAGGACAGGGAGATTCTGGATACGGTGCGCAGCGCGATTGCCGATAAGCCCGGGCGGCATGCATTTTATGAGAGCATCCGTGACCATGAAGTCCGCAGTATGAATGCAATCGGAGGATGATATGACAGGTGAGATACTGGCTGTATGTACCAGCGACAGAAGAGGAATTCAGAAAACGAATGTCAGCCGGGCAGTCTTTGTTGAGAATTACGGGATTGAGGGGGATGCCCATGGGGGCAGCTGGCACAGACAGGTAAGCCTGATCAGTGCAGATAAGATTGACGAGTTCCGCAACAGGGGTGCCAATGTCGCATATGGTGCCTTTGGAGAAAACCTGGTTGTGGAGGGGATCGACTTTCGGACCCTTCCGGTCGGGACGCTGCTTCGGTGCGGGGATGTACTTCTGGAGATGACGCAGATCGGGAAGGAATGCCATGCGCACTGTGCGATCTTTCATCAGGTTGGGGATTGCATTATGCCCCGGGAGGGCGTGTTTGCCCGCGTGCTCAAAGGCGGGACGATTCAGGCGGGAGACAGGATGGTGATCGAACATCGCACCGGGAAGCTGCCCTGGCAGGCTGCCGTCATTACACTCAGTGATAAAGGCGCAAGGGGTGAGCGGGAAGATCAGAGTGGTCCGGCGATCGCAGACCGGCTCAGAGACAGCGGCTATGATGTGATCGAGCAGTTTATGATCAGCGACGATCCCGATCTGCTGAAGCACCATCTGATCCGGCTTTGCGACCAGAGAAGGCCGGACCTGATTCTGACAACAGGGGGAACCGGTTTTTCTATGCGGGACAGAACGCCGGAAGCGACGCTTGCTGTGGCGGAAAGAAATGTACCGGGGATTGCCGAGGCCATCCGCGCCGCATCGCTGAAGATCACAAAGCATGCCATGCTTTCCCGGGCAGTGTCTGTGATCCGGGGCAAGACGCTGATCATCAATCTGCCCGGCAGCCCGAAGGCCTGTATGGAAAGCATGGATGTTTTCATGGATGCGATCCCGCATGCGATGGGACTGCTGCGGGGCGATGTTCAGGATTGCGCAAGGTAGTTTTCGGCTTCCGAAAAAAGTATGTAAGCTGGCAGCAGCACATATCCTCAGGAAGGGATCTTTACAATCACGACTGTGCCGCTGCCTTTCTCAGAAAGAATCTCCATCTCTCCGCGGCACATAATATCCAGACGCTGCCGTATGTTGGACAGAGCGCCGTTGGAATCGAATATTTTTGACGGATCAAAGCCGGGACCATTGTCTTCTACGATGATCTCGCTGCCGGATCTTGTTTTTTTCGTCCGGATGGAGATGCGCAGCGGTTCGGAATCCGGATCCATGCCATGCTTGACGGCGTTTTCAACGATCGGCTGCAAGGTCAGCGGCGGTATCTTAAAATCAGTATGCGGCGTATCATAGTCAACGAAAAGTCTGTCTTCAAACTGGGCTTGCTCCACTGCGAGATACGCACGTGTGTGCTCCAGTTCCTCAGAGAACGGAATGGCATTTTCGCTGGTGACAGCGGTGAAGTTCTTCCGCAGATAGGTGGTGAAGTCCAGCGTGATCTGCTGTGCCAGATCAGGATCCTGTTTGCAGAGATAGTAGATGCTCATCATCGTATTATAGATGAAATGCGGACGCATCTGCAGGACCATGATGCGGGTACGCTGGAGCGCGATTTCCTGCTGCTGGTGCAGATACTGTTCCAGCTGGTCAAAGAGGATAATGCTAAACATCGATAGTGCGCAGATCATAATGCCGATGCCAAGGAATGTGAATACGGAGACGAACAGGTGGATGAACACGGCGACTGTCATCGGAAGAAAACCGATCAGGAAAGCAAAGAAGCGCCGGCGGGACATCCGGTCTTTCCAGCGGATGACGCCTGCCACATTCAGAACCAGAAGCGCAGCGAGAATAGAGACCCCGGCGGAGTAAAAAGGACCGCGGACAAACTCGTTCTCCGGGGTAATATAGTAAAACAATTCGGAGAAGGGTGTTATATTCAGTAATACGAAGAATACCAGCCACAAAATTGCCGCAGCGCGGAAAAAGCTGCTGCGTTTGTAGTCGATCTTACAGCAGTGGAGCAGATAAGCCGTCAGCATAGGTATCAGAATAGAGCAGAACAAGGTCTCCAGATAGGAGAGACCCTTCTCAACGAGCATCAGGTCTGATGTAAGAGGCGGGTGCAGAACGATCATCTCTTCTGCTAAAATAGCAATGTAGTACAGAAAGAGAATCGAAAAAAAGACGATGAAAAAACGCTTGCTCCAGCGGTCAATGCCGGGCATGATGACAGCGATGCCGAGTCCCAGCAGAAACAGCATGATCGCAGCACCGAGCAGGAAAAGAAAGATCTGAATTGTCAGGTCGATCATGTGGTGGCACCTCCCAGAGAGAACGGATACCGCAGGTTTTTCAGCTGAACCTTAACACCCTCCGGTGTGATCGGCTTGAGCATGAACCCGCTGGCTCCGGTACTCCAGGCATCCATGGCATAATCGCTGTAAGCGGTAAGAAACACCACATTGGTGCGGGGATTGATCTCCAGCAATGTCCGGCAAAGCGCAATGCCGCTTGATTTACCCAGCTCGATATCCAGAAAAGCCAGAGAAACCCGGTTGAACCTGGCATATTCAATCACTTCGGAAGGTCTGGAAAAGCCCGTAATCGTTGCATGCGGCATGACCTCCTCCAGAACAGGGATGCCTCCTGCAAGGATGATCTTTCTGTCATCCACGATGATGACGTTTGGGGAATCATCACTTTCCGCGGCAGCAAAGAGCAGTGTATCGGTATCTACGCCCAGACATCTTGAAAGACGGGAAATCATCACGGCATCCGGCAGCCGGCTGCCGTTTTCCCACCGGGCAATTGTGGAACGGGTGACATACATCTGCTGCGCCAGATCGTTCTGGGAAAGTCCTTTCCCGGTTCTCAGCTTTTTCAGGGTTTGTGAAAACAGCTTGCTCATACAGGAATGCTCCAAATCTATCTGCTTCTGCGATCATGCTGTGTCTGACGATAGAAATCACGTTTCGCGGCGTACATGGCATCTTCTGCTTCTCTGACCAGCGCATCCATGTTGAGTGTCCCCTGGCTTTTTTCGCGTGAAGAGGTTCCAAAAGAGACATGGTAGCCTTTTTTGGCCAGATTCTGTGTCATCACATCAAGCTCAGAAAACAGTTTTTGCGGGTCTGCGTCAATTCGGAATGCAATAAACTCATCACCGCCGACGCGGTAGGTATGCTCCGGACCAAAACACTGCTTCAGCGCTTCCGCAATTTCATACAGCATCCGGTCGCCTGCAGAATGTCCGCTCTTGTTGTTCATCTCATGCAGCCCGTTCACATCCCCATAGACACAGATCAGATTGGAAGTGCACAGATCGGGATATTCATACAGCCGGCTTTCGTAATAGTTACGGTTCTGGGTACCGGTCAGGAGATCTGTCCGGCTCAGGAACTCTACTTTTCTGGATTGATCCAGCGCGCGGATCTTGATACGCATCGTGAATACTGCACTGAAAAATGCCACAATTCCGAAGGTAACCATATTCCAGACATCGGTTTCCGCTACATCCGGCTCCTTAAAATGCACAACGATCAGGCAAAATATCGCAACCACACCTGCGATCAGGGCAAAGAGGCGGATCGGGCGGTCATAGAACAGAAGCGGAGTTACCAGAAGGAAAGCGACGGCGGAAACGGCAGCCATTTCCGCATGCAACATCGAGATATGAATGCCAAATGTATAAAGCATAATCTCGAACAGATACACAAGCACCATCACAATGGCCGGATGCTTTGGCAGAATCAGATGCGCGCAGATCAGAAGGATTACCATCTCCGCCCCAAAGAACAGATAGGTCGAACTATTCGACGAGGCAAAACCGCCGAAGCAGATACTCGCAAGGTACAGCGCAAAGAACATCCCGGACGCAAGCAGGGAAAACACGCGCAAAAGTACGCGGTTTTCCTCGTAGATCACAGGCAGCAGGATATCATACTCCTCTTTCTCAACGCCCGCATAGAATAACAATTCTTTTAATGTGCGGATATGTTTCGTGCGGATCTTTTTCATAATTACTTCTTTGCTCCATTGAAATCAGGCTTTTTGTACCAGATAATCTCCCACATATATTTTCCTATAATCGTTTTCTTTCGTCAATGGAGGTTCCGGGATGTCACATTCTTCCGAAAACTGTTTCGGATTTTTCTCTTGATTCTCTTTGATGGAAGAGGAAAATCGTGATAAGCATGCGGGAGCAAAACAGGAGGGCAGCAGGAAATCATGCCCGATTCCTGCCTGTAATACTTTTCAGGCAGGAAATTGCTATGGTATAATCGACGGCAGAGATGACCAAAAGCTCAAAGATAAAAAAGGAGGAATTGTTGGAATGTTGTTTCAGGAACTCGGAAAAATGAAACGGTCCTGGATTATGATATCACTGATCTTGATTGCATTCGGCATTGTCATGATTCTGTGTCCGGTTCGGTATATGGGGATGATGATCTCCGCGCTGGGATATGTGCTCCTGGTGTTGGCATCAGTCCTGTGCCTGAATTACCTGTCCAGCCAGAGATCCCTGATGGATAATGTTGCGCTTGCAGCCGCACTGTTCATCGGTATTCTGGGGTTATTTGTGCTGGTATACCGGAGGGATGTACTGCCGACGCTGGGTCTTCTGTTCGGATTGTTTCTGATTTTTGAGGGACTCAGTGACCTGTTCAGCGCTTTCGTGTATGCACGGCGCGCGGGGCAGGGTGCGTGGTGGTTTCTGGCGATCTTGTCCATCATAACGATTGCGTTTGGAGTGATTCTTCTGATCAATCCCTGGTGGGAAACGCCGTTTGCGTTGAAGAGAGTGATCGGAGGCATGCTGCTCTTTGCCTCAGCGGCGAGCATTATCAGAACGAAGATCACATGGCCGTTCAAGAGCGTATAAGGAGGCGATGAAAGATGGCGAAAAAAGAGAAGAACCCGGCCCAGAAGAAGGGGCGCGGACTGGAAATCCTCGGCGTCTTCGCGAAGCATAACTTCTACGCGAACGGACTGACGCCGGAAGAATTGAGAACTACGCTGGAGGATCTGGGACCGACTTATGTTAAGATTGGACAGATCATGTCCAGCCGTCTGGACCTCCTGCCGGAGAGTTATTGCAAGGAGCTTGAGAAGCTGCGCCAGAATGTCCAGAAGCTGGATCCGCAGCTGGCGCGTGCGGTGATCGAGCAGGAGACGGGAAAGAAGATCGACGAGATCTACAGCGAGTTCCGGGATGAACCGCTGGGATCGGCTTCTGTGGGACAGGCGCATTATGGCGTGCTGAAGGATGGCCGGAGGGTTGTGACGAAGGTGCAGCGTCCGTACATCGCGGATATGATGCGGGAAGACTTTGTCATGCTGAAGAAGCTGGCGAAGGGCGTGAGCAGTGTCGGAAGCGATCCGGAAAAAGACAACCAGATGGATCTGGTAGAGGTCATCGAAGAGTTTGAGAAGGTGACGGAGGAGGAGCTCGACTTCCGCGTTGAGGCCGAAAATACCCGTTACTTCAAGGAAAATGTCATCGAAGATGAGACAAAGATCACCTGCCCGGACGTCATCGACGAGCTGACGACCGAGCGGATCTTCACGATGACCTTCGTAGACGGATATTCGATCTCCAAGCGGGATAAGATCATCGAGGACGGCTTCGATGTGGAGCAGATCGGACGGAACATCGTGGACAGCTATGTACATCAGGTACTGGATGTCGGAACGTTCCATGCGGATCCGCATCAGGGAAACCTGATGATCCAAAGGGAAACCGGCGTGCCGGAATGGATCGACTTCGGTATGATCGGACGCATCACGGAGAGCGACATCAAGGTGATCCAGCAGCTGGTGCTGGCAGTTCTGGAGAAGGATGTGGAGACGATCGCGAACGCGGTCATGAGCCTTGGGGCGGCGTCGCCGAAGACCAACCGGGACCGTCTGATCGAGGATCTGGACACCTTCATGGATCAGTATGTGAATGTGACGAGCATCGACGATCTGGATATATCGCTGCTGTTTGAAGAGATCTGCACGTTGGCGGATAAGCACCATGTCAAGCTGCCGGGCCGTTTCACCATGCTGGTGAGATCACTCGCAACGATCGAGGGTGTGATTGAGCAGCTTTGCCCGGAGCTGAATCTCTTCGAGATAATCTCGGGAAAGCTGATGAACCGCGCGAAGGCGAGCTTTGATCTGGAGCAGGAGCTCCTCTCCGTCGGAAAGGACGCTCTCGAGATCAGCAAGAAAGCGGCAAGGATTCCGGCGCAGGTATCGGATGTCCTGAAGGGTGTTGCAAGAGGACGTACGAAGATCAACCTGGAGCTGACCGGTTACGAAGACCTGCTGGGTAAGGGCGGCGACTCCATCAAGTACATCGTGCTCGCAATCTTTGCCGGCATCCTGTTTATCGGATCCTGTCTGCTGACGCTGGCGGACATTACGCCCAAAGCACCGGGCGGCATGCCGGCAGTCTCGGCGATTGGCCTGATCTTCTCGGTGGCGCTGGCGATCTATACGATTCAGCACATCGGAAAGAAATAGCCGGAGCGGGATCGGAAGGATGAGGAAGCATTAATCAGAAAGAAAAGAAATAGCATACATGCGGGGCTGCAGCACAGATGTGCGTATGTCCCGCTTCTTTATGATGATTGCGCCAGATGGTGCAGCATCAATAGAGCAAAGCAGGAAACCGGGAGGTGGAAGAAGGCCTGAAGGAATGAACATTCGTGCATAGAATGTGATCAAAATACGCTATACGAATGTTAAAAAATAGGGTACATTATCACATAGAACACAAGGCAGCGCTTTGCGCATGGTAACATATTGGATGGGTCATATCGGAGGCAGACTTATGAAGCTGAAAGAATGGAAGGAAAGGGTTGCAACCGCTGAATTTGAGAAGAAGCTCCGTCCGCTGTACGCGGAGAAGGCGCACAGGAATGCCGCACGTTACGGCGCGCTTCTGGATCTTTACGAGAAGACATTTTCTTCCGATGATGAGATCACACTGTTTTCGGCGCCGGGAAGAACAGAGATTGGCGGGAACCATACCGATCATGAAAGAGGCTGCGTGCTGGCTGCATCCGTCGACCTGGATACCATCGCAGCCGTTTCCCTGACGAAGGATAACAAGATCAGTATCCTGTCCGAAGGATATCCGATGTGCACCATTGATCTGGAGGATATGTCGGTACGGGAAGAGGAGATCAATACCACCGCTTCCCTGATCCGTGGCGTCGCGGCCAGGTTTGCTTCCCTGGGCTGCAAGGTCGGCGGGTTCCGGGCTGTGGTGACTTCTACCGTTCTGCCGGGATCTGGTCTCAGCTCCTCTGCCGCGTTTGAAGTGCTGATCGGAAATATCATCAATCACCTGTTCTTCCAGGACAAGGCTGATGCTGTGAAGATTGCGCAGATCGGACAGTATGCGGAGAATTATTATTTCGGCAAGCCTTCGGGGCTGATGGATCAGATGGCGTCCTCCGTCGGCAATCTGATTACGATCGATTTTGAGGATCCGGAGAATCCTGTGGTAAAGAAGCTGAAGATCGACTTTGAGAAGACCGGACTGAAGCTGTGCATTATCAACTGCTGGGCGAGCCATGCAGACCTGACCGGCGAGTACGCCGCTGTCCCGATCGAAGAGCAGAAGGTGGCGGGGTATTTCGGGAAGCAGGTTCTCCGTGAGGTTCCCAAGGTGGATTTTATGAATGCGATCCCGCAGCTGCGCAAGGAATTCGGGGACAGGGCGGTGCTGAGATGCATTCATTTCTATGGAGACAATGACCGTGTTCCGCAGCAGGTGGAGGCGCTGGAGAAGGGAGAGACCTCCCGTTTCCTCGAGCTGGTAAAGGAATCCGGCAGATCCTCCTGGATGTATCTGCAAAACATCGTTCCGCTTGGCGCGAATGAGCATCAGGAGATGGCGGTTGCCCTGGCTTTGTGCGATGAGCTGCTGCAGGGGAAAGGCGCGTTCCGTGTTCACGGCGGTGGCTTTGCCGGAACGTGCCAGGCCTTTGTGCCGAAAGACATGATTGACGCATTTACGGAGCGCATGGACCAGCTGCTCGGAGCGGGAAGCTGTCATGTGCTGAACATCCGGCAGATCGGTGGAACGGTAGTCGGCTGATCTTATCGCATAGTTGGGACGTCTGCGCCTCTTTGGGCGGCAGACTTGAATCTTGAATCAGGAGGAAAAGAGCATGAGAATTCTTGTTACGGGAGGAGCCGGGTTTATCGGCAGCCATACGTGCGTGGAACTGTTGAATGCAGGTTATGAGGTTACGGTGATCGACAACCTGTACAACTCCAGCGAGAAGGCGATTGACCGTGTGAAGGAGATTACCGGAAAGTCTCTGGACTTTGTGAAAGGGGATATCCTTGACAAGGAATGCCTGGATGGCATCTTTGCCGCGCAGAAGATTGACGCGGTCATTCATTTCGCCGGACTGAAGGCGGTAGGAGAATCTGTACAGAAGCCGGTCGAGTATTACTCCAACAACATTACCGGAACCCTGACGCTGGTAAAGAGCATGCGGGAGCATGGCTGCAAGAACATCATCTTCAGCTCCAGCGCGACGGTCTACGGAGATCCCGCCTTCGTTCCGATCACGGAAGACTGCCCGAAGGGCGTCTGCACGAACCCGTATGGCTGGACGAAGTGGATGCTGGAGCAGATCCTGACGGACGTACATACCTCCGATCCGGAATGGAACGTCATCCTGCTTCGTTACTTCAACCCGATCGGCGCACATCCGTCGGGGATGATCGGAGAAGACCCGAAGGGCATTCCGAACAACCTTGTGCCCTACATTGCGCAGGTTGCGATCGGCAAGCTGGAGAAGCTGAGTGTCTTCGGAGACGATTATGATACGCCGGACGGAACCGGTGTGCGGGATTACATTCATGTCGTGGATCTTGCAAGAGGACATGTGAACGCAATTGCGAAGCTGGCGGACAAGGAAGGTGTGTCGGTCTATAATCTCGGTACCGGACACGGATACTCCGTGCTGCAGGTAGTGGAGGCATTCGGGAAGGCATGCGGCCATCCGGTTCCCTACCAGATCAAGCCGCGCCGCGCGGGAGACATCGCGACGTGCTATTGCGATCCCTCAAAGGCAGCGAAGGAGCTGAACTGGACCGCACAGTTCGGAATCGAGGAGATGTGCAGGGATTCCTGGAACTGGCAGAGTAAGAATCCGAACGGTTACAGAGACTGACTGTACGGCCCTGGTGCCCCCGGACATGGAATCAGACAGCGTCCGGGGCGCATTCCTTTCAGGCGGCAGATGCCGCAGGACAGGGGCCGGAGTATAAGGAGAATGACATGAAGTGGACAAAGTTCCGCCTGAAAACGACTACACAGGCAGAAGACATCGTGATCTGCGCTTTGGCGGATGCCGGCGTAGAGGGGGCACAGATTGAGGACAATGTTCCCTTGAGCGAGGCGGATCTGCAGCAGATGTTTGTGGATATTCCGCTGACCTCCGGCCAGGATGACGGAACCGCGTATCTGTCCTTTTATCTGGATGAGGAGGAAGATGCGGACGCGGTTCTCAAAAGGGTTGAGGAAGAGCTTGCGAACCTTCGGAAGTTTTCCGACATCGGACCGTGCACGATCGAGCGCTCCGAGACAGAGGACAAGGACTGGATCAACAACTGGAAGCAGTATTTCCATCAGTTTACGGTGGACGACTTTCTTGTCATACCCTCCTGGGAGGAGGTTCGCCCGGAGGATGCGGGGAAGAAGATCCTGCATATCGATCCCGGCACAGCGTTTGGAACGGGAATGCATGAGACCACGCAGCTATGCATGCGTCAGCTGAAGAAGTATGTGACAAAGGGCTGTGAAGTGCTCGATGTGGGAACCGGAAGCGGAATTTTGGGTATTACCGCGCTGATGCTCGGCGCTGGGCATGTATTCGCAACCGATCTGGACCCATGTGCGATGGACGCGGTCAGGGAGAATCTGCAGGCAAATGGAATTGCCCCGGAGTCTATGCAGGCGGTCATCGGGAACCTGATAGATGATCAGAAGATTCAGGATGCTGCCGGCTACGAAAAGTACGATATCGCTGCGGCGAACATACTCGCTCCGGTGCTGGTCGAGCTGACTCCACAGATTGTGTCGCATCTGAAACCCGGCGGAATCTATATCACATCGGGAATTCTCGATGTGAAGGAAAAAGATGTCACAGATGCCTGTGAAAAGGCCGGATTGACGGTGGTGGAGGTGACACATCAGGGAGAGTGGGTCAGCGTAACCGCGCAGAAGGACGCGCGCGGATAAGGAACAAAAAGTCAGTTCTTTCAGCTACAGGATAAACAGGAACAGAAGGGAGGATGCCGCAGCCGGCGATATGGCCGCGGCATCCTTTGTGGAGTTATCATGCATCGTTTTTTTGTTGATCAGTCGGACATTGATACGGAAAACGGGATCTGCCGGATTCGCGGAAAGGACGTGAATCACATCGGGACGGTTCTGCGCATGAAGAAGGGAGAGCAGATCCTGCTGAGTACCGGGATCCGGGAGGATGAGGTCGAGTATCTGTGTGAGATCGATGAGATCGGGCCGGATGAAGTGAGTGCCAGGATCCTGGATCTGCAAAAGCGCGCGAGAGAGCTGCCGCTGGATCTTTATCTGTTCCAGGCGATTCCCAAGGGGGACCGTTTCGAGACGGTGATAGAGAAGGGCGTTGAGCTCGGGGTGCATGAGATCGTTCCGGTTCAGTCGGCACGGTGCATCGTGAAGCTGGATGAGAAGCGCGCAGAAAAGAAAACCGTGCGATGGAACGCGCTTGCGCTCTCAGCGGCGAAGCAGTCGAAGCGTTCCTTTGTTCCGGTGGTGGAGCGCCCTGTCGGCTGGGCAGACGCGCTTGCGCTTGCAAAAGGACTGGACAAAATCGTGGTGCCGTACGAAAATGCTAAGGGCATGCGTCACACAAGAGAGGTTATCGCCGGATTGAAGGAGCTGTGCGGCGGGAAGGAAAGCGCGGCAGAAAGCTCCGGGTGTGGCGGGAAGGAAAGCGCGGCAGAAAATTCCGGATACGGCTCGAAGGAATCCGGAGAGAGGAAAAAGCCGGGCTCTGTCGGGATCTTCATCGGGCCGGAAGGCGGATTCGAGGAGAAGGAGATCCTGCAGCTGCAGGAGATTGGCGCGGAGATCATCACACTCGGACACCGGATCCTCAGGACGGATACCGCAGGGATCGCGGTCTTATCCATGCTGATGCTCCACCTGGAAGAAGATTGAAGAAGGACGGCACAGACAATATGGAAGCATATCTGGATAATTCGGCAACCACGCCGGTTTCAGAGGGCGTGGCACAGGTGGTCATGAAAGCGATGACCGAGGACTTCGGGAACCCCTCTTCGAAGCATCTGAAAGGGATGGAAGCGGAGCGGCTTGTAAGGCAGGCGCAGGAAGAGATCGCGTCAACGCTGCATGTCGCGCCTGAGGAGATCTTTTTCACCTCGGGAGGAACCGAGTCGAACAACTGGGCTCTGATCGGCAGCGCCATGGCAAACCGGCGCGCGGGCAATCACATTATCACAACCAGCGTGGAGCATGCGGCGGTTTTGAGACCCCTGGCATTTCTCGAGGAAGAGGGATTTTCCGTCACCTATCTGTCGGTGGACGCGCATGGACATATCTCGGTTGAGGATCTGAAACAGGCTTTGACGAAAGAGACGATCCTGGTTTCGATCATGTATGTGAACAATGAGATCGGAGCGCTGGAGCCGGTTGCCGAGGCAGGAGAAGTGATCCGGGAATGGAACCGGGCACATCACACGGAAGTTCTTTTTCATGTCGACGCGATTCAGGCGTACGGCAAGTACAGAATCGCGCCGAGAAAGCTTGGGATTGACCTTCTGTCGGTCAGCGGACACAAGATTCACGGACCCAAAGGAAGCGGATTTCTCTATATCCGACAGAAGGTGAAGATCAAACCGCTGATCCTGGGAGGCGGACAGCAGAAGGGGATGCGCTCCGGTACGGACAATGTTCCGGGAGCAGCAGGCCTGGGCGAAGCCGCGAAGGAGGTATATACGGAGTTTGACCGGAAGATCGCGGGTATGCTTGCCTGCAGGCGGCGTCTGATCGAAGGCCTGAAAGAGATCGAAGGAGTTCTTCTGGTGACCGACGAGGACGAGGCGTGCAGTGCACCGCACATTGTAAGCTGTGCGTGCGAGGGAGTCCGCGCGGAGGTGCTGCTTCACGCGCTGGAAGAAAAGGGGATCTATGTATCATCGGGATCCGCCTGCTCGTCGAATAAAAAGACACCGGTCAGTTCCGTGATCCAGGAGATTCATCTGAGAAAAAATCTTCAGGAGTCTGTGATTCGATTCAGCTTCAGCGACCGGACGACTGTGGAAGAGATTGATTATGCGCTGGATGTGCTGCGCCAGCTGCTGCCGGTGCTGAGAAGATACAGCCGGAGATAAGGAGAGAGATTCAATATGGTTTTCAGAACATTTCTGCTGAAATACGGAGAGATTGGCATCAAGGGGAAAAACAGAGGACAGTTTGAGGATGCGCTTGTCGCGCAGGTCAGATATGCGCTGGAAAAGGTTGAGGGAGAGTTTGAGGTCAGCAAGGAGCAGGGACGCATCTATGTCAATGCCCTTGGGGCGGAAGACAGCTTCGATGCGGAGGAGGTAATCCAGGCGCTTCAGCGGGTATTCGGACTGGTGGGCATCTGTCAGGTGCTGAAGATGCCGGTCTCAGATCCGGAGCGCATCGCTGAGAATGCCGTCAGCTTCATGGCGCAGACCTATCACATGACGCCGGCGCCCGAAGGCGCAGAGGCGGAAGTAAAGATGGCTTCGCCTGAGGAAGATGCAATGACCTTCAAGGTGCATACGAGACGGGCGAACAAACAATATCCGATGAGCTCCATGGATGTGGACGCGCTGGTCGGAGAGAGACTTCTGTCCGCCTTCCCCGGAAGGATGAAGGTGGATGTACACCACCCGGAGGTGATGGTGTATGTTGAGATCCGGGAAGAGGTGTATATCTATTCCAGAATCATTCCCGGACCCGGCGGAATGCCGGTCGGGACAAACGGCCGGGCGCAGCTGCTGCTGTCCGGAGGAATCGACTCTCCGGTTGCAGGATGGATGATTGCCAAGCGCGGGGTGATTCTGGACGCGACGTATTTTCACGCGCCCCCTTATACCTCGGAGCGGGCAAAGCAGAAGGTCGTCGATCTTGCGAAGCTGGTTGCGCGGTATTCGGGACCGATCCGTCTGCATGTGGTGAACTTTACGGACATTCAGCTGGCGATCTATGACAAATGCCCGCATGATGAGCTGACGATTATCATGCGCCGCTATATGATGAAGATCGCGGAGCGGTTTGCGCAGCAGGACGGCTCGATGGGCCTGATCACGGGAGAATCGATCGGACAGGTTGCAAGCCAGACCATCCAGAGTCTGGTCTGCACGGACGATGCGGCTTCCATGCCGGTCTTCCGCCCGCTGATCGGATTCGACAAGCAGGATATCATCGACCTGTCCCTGAAGATCGGCACCTACGATACGAGCATTCAGCCGTTTGAGGACTGCTGCACAATCTTTGTCGCGAAGCATCCGGTCACCAAGCCGCGCCTGGATATCATCAAACGCAGTGAAGAGAAGCTGAAGGATATCATCGATGACATGCTGGAGACGGCAGTGAATTCTGCGGAGACGATCCGGATCTCGTAGATGCAAAAGTGCCGGCGGCCTTCTCAAGGCGGCAATGCAAAACAGCGGCCTGCCACCGGCACCAAAAAAGCTGCCCATACAGGCAGCTTTCAAAGGCCGATGCCAACTGGAATCCGCATGCTCAGACACAAGCCTGCCGGCGGCAGACCTGAATGGCAGAGCGGATCAGATCATGTAAGGCTTCAGGGTCTCCAGAATCTCGTCCAGATTGTCCTCCGCGTGGATACTGAGATCGATCGGCTTGGAAAGATCCAGGCTGAAGATACCCATGATAGACTTCGCGTCGATGACATATCTTCCGGAGACAAGATCAAAGTCGTTGTCAAACCTGGTAATATCATTCACGAAGGCCTTGACCTTATCAATAGAGTTAAGAGAAATCTGAATTGTCTTCATAGCGGTTAACCTCCATATACACGCGGTGAATGTTCCAATCTCAGAGACTGAGGGAACTTATATAAACGAATTCGCATATTCTGAAATATTC
The DNA here is from genome assembly GCA_902799015.1 of uncultured Lachnospiraceae bacterium. Lineage (GTDB taxonomy): Bacteria > Bacillota > Clostridia > Lachnospirales > Lachnospiraceae > Porcincola. Next base: position 32,700 of record CADBZI010000013.1, read on the forward strand.
TATCGTTACGGCGGTGAATTGTCAAGACTGTGCAGCAGGCAGAGGGAGGCAGAATCATTGGGATTTGACGGAAAAAGAGCAGCCCTTCACACCCTGGGCTGCAAGGTAAATGAATATGAGACCGATGCCATGCGTGCTGCTCTGAAGGAGGCAGGCTTTTCCATTGTTGATTTTCGGGAGCAGGCGGATGTCTATGTGATCAATACCTGCTCGGTGACGAATCTCGCAGACCGCAAAAGCAGGCAGATGATCAGCAGGGCGAGGAAGCAGAATCCTCAGGCTGTCGTGGTTGCGGCAGGCTGTTATGTGCAGACGGCGCTTGAGAAGACCCGAAAAGCAGTGGACGCGGATATTCTGATCGGCTCGGGGCGCAAGCGCTGCCTGGTGGAGGAGCTGGAAAAGTTCTATGCCCGGAGCAAGGAAGCATCAGACGGCGGACAGATGCCTCGTGAGAAAAATGTGAGTGATGTGCTGCGCGAGCCGGAATACGAGGAACTGTCGCTCCCCCGGATCGAGGGGCATACACGTGCCTGGATCAAGGTGCAGGACGGATGCAATATGTTCTGCAGCTATTGTATCATCCCTTTCGCCAGAGGCAGGATCAGGAGCCGGCGGATGGAAGACGTACGCGGGGAGCTGAGAAGGCTCAGCGCGCAGGGGATCCGGGAAGTGGTTCTGACCGGTATTCATCTGTCCTCCTACGGGGTGGATCTGAGTCCGGACAAGAGCGGCAGCTGGCAGGAAAGATCGAGTCTGATCGATCTGATCGAGGAGGTTTCCCGGATCGAGGGCATTGACCGGATTCGTCTGGGGTCATTGGAGCCGACCATCATCACAGAGGAATTTGTCCGCAGACTGCGTAAGATCCGCGAGATCTGCCCGCATTTTCATCTTTCTCTGCAAAGCGGAAGCGACAGCGTACTGGAGCGGATGAACCGTCATTACACCACCGGGGAGTATCGAAAGAGCCTGGAGCTGCTGCGCCGCGCATATGACAGGCCGGCCATCACCACCGATGTCATTGTAGGATTCCCCGGCGAGACACAGGAGGAATTCGACTGTACCAGAAGATTTCTGGAAGAGATCGCCCTGTATGAGACGCATCTGTTCCGGTACTCGAGGCGGGAAGGAACGAAGGCTGCGCGTATGACGGATCAGATCCCGGAGTCCATCAAGGAGGAAAGGCTGGCTGTGCTTGCGGCAGCAGACCGAAAGATGCGGGAGCGCTTTGAACGTTCCTGGAATGAATCGGATGTGGAAGCTTTGATGGAAGAAACTGCTCAGATCGACGAAAATGGAATTGTCTGCGTTCCGAACAGCGGACGGACCGGACGACCTGCGGAGGATCTTCTTTCGGACGATAGAGAGGGGAAAACACTGTATACCGGCTATACACGCGAATACATATGCGTGTTTGCCTGGTCTGATCAGGATCTGAGAGGGCGGATCGTGACCGGGAAACTGGACGGAGTGCAGATGCGTGATATAATCGTGACTTGAATCTTTGACGGATATCGCATATACTTAACAATAGCTACAAAGCGGAGCGGTAAGTGTTGAGGACTGCAGATTATGGCTGATATATACAATACGCAGTATTTTAATGTTGAGACGGATCCCGAGATGCGCGTGAAGAAGGTACTCGAGCTTGTTTACGTTGCCATGACGGAGAAGGGATACAACCCTGTCAATCAGATCGTCGGCTATATCATATCCGGTGATCCGACTTATATCACCAGCCATAAGAACGCGCGCAGCATGATTATGAAGGTTGAGCGCGATGAGATCGTTGAGGAGCTGCTCAAGGAGTATATCCGGAACGAATCCTGGAAGAAGCATTTATGACACCTGAAGGTCACGATCAGGATCGATCAGCGGATACATACAGCCGGGTCCTCGGACTCGACTATGGTTCAAAGACGGTTGGGGTAGCAGTATCTGATCCGCTGCGCCTGACCGCCCAGGGTGTGGAGATCATACGGAGAAAGAGCGAGAATAAGCTGAGACAGACACTCGCCCGGATCTGTGAGCTCGCATCCCGGTATCAGGCCGAGACAATCGTTCTCGGTTTTCCCCGGAATATGAATGCAACAATCGGAGAGAGGGCTGAGGCTGCGCTCGCATTTGGCAGGATGCTGAAGAAGCGCACGCATCTTCCTGTTATCATGTGGGATGAGAGACTGACGACAGTCGCGGCTGACCGGGTTATGGATGAAACCGGCGTCAGAAACCACAAGACATACGTGGATGAGATCGCGGCGATGCTGATCCTGCAGGGATACCTGGACCGGCTCAATGCCGGACTGCCGATGCCGGAAGGAATAGAGGATGAAGACACAGCTGAGTAAGATTACACTTGCATCCCCCGAAGACGGGCAGGATGTGGAACTGTTTGTACTGGAGCAGACACGGATCTTCGGGAAGGATTATCTGCTCGCAGCGGATGCGCCGGACGGAGACGGACAGGCATATATCCTGAAGGATGTCTCCCGGGACGGCGACGCGGAAGCGGTCTATGAGTTTGTCGAGGACGATGCGGAGATGGCCGCGCTTTCAACTGTATTTTCCCAGATGCTGGACGATATAGCACTGGTATAAAAGATAAGTCTGTAAAAACAGAAGGAAAGAGAGGAATTTTTTTGAGCACAACATCAAAACTGAAGATCATACCGCTTGGCGGACTGGAAGCCATCGGTATGAATATTACTGCGTTCGAATATGAGGATTCGATCGTAGTGGTTGACTGCGGCCTTGCATTTCCGGAGGACGATATGTACGGAATTGATCTGGTGATTCCGGATGTGTCCTATCTTCTGGAAAATGAAGACAAGGTCAAAGGATTCGTATTTACACATGGACATGAGGATCATATCGGGGCGCTCCCCTATATTCTCAAGCAGCTGAATGTTCCGATCTACGCGACGAAGCTGACCATGGGTCTGATCGAACTGAAGCTTGCGGAGCATGAGCTTCTGAAGACAACAAGAAGAAAGGTCATACATTCCGGCCAGACGATCAACCTCGGACAGCTGAGAGTGGAGTTCATCCGGACGAATCACTCGATCCAGGATGCGGTGGCACTTGCCATTTACAGCCCTGCGGGCACGATCGTGCACACGGGAGATTTCAAGGTGGACTACACACCGGTTTTCGGTGACGCAATCGATCTGCAGCGGTTCGCGGAGATCGGAAGGAAGGGCGTGCTGGCGCTGATGTGCGACTCCACGAATGCGGAAAGGCCCGGATATACCGCCTCGGAGAAGACGGTCGGACTCGCATTTGACACGATCTTTTCGGAACACGCAAACAGCCGCCTGATCGTTGCGACCTTCGCGTCGAACGTGGACCGGGTACAGCAGATCATCGATACTGCCTACAAATATCACCGCAGGGTGGTGATTGAAGGGCGGTCCATGGTGAACGTGATCTCTACAGCGCAGGAACTGGGATATATCAAGATTCCGGAGAATACGCTGATCTCCCTGGAGGAGATGAAGAATTACACGGATGAGCAGCTGGTTCTGATCACGACGGGAAGCCAGGGAGAATCCATGGCGGCCCTCTCGCGCATGGCCGGCGGCATCCACAAGAAGGTACAGATCAAGCCGGGCGACACCATTGTGTTCTCTTCTCATCCGATTCCCGGAAATGAGAAAAATGTATCGAAGGTGATGAATGAGCTTTACAGCAAGGGCGCTGATGTCATCTTCCAGGATACGCATGTTTCCGGCCATCCGTGCCAGGAAGAGATCAAGCTGATCTATACGCTGGTGAAGCCGAGGTATGCCATTCCCGTTCATGGGGAG
>CADBZI010000013.1:36610-140225 GCA_902799015.1 uncultured Lachnospiraceae bacterium
TGATGTGCTGGAGATCTCAGATGCCGAAGAGGACGATGCAAAGGTCACAGGACAGGTTGCCTGCGGCGGCATTCTGGTAGACGGCCTCGGCGTCGGCGATGTCGGGAATATCGTCCTGAAGGACCGGCAGCGCCTGGCGGAAGACGGTATCATCATCGTTGTTCTGGCGGTGGACGGAGCAGGACAGATTGTGTCCGGACCGGATATTGTCTCGAGAGGATTCGTCTATGTCCGCGAGTCGGAAGAGCTGATGGATGAGGCTGCCGAGGTTGTGGCCGGGGCGATCGAGGAAGCCACCGGGAAGACAGGCAGTGACTGGGGACACATCAAGAACTCGATCCGGGATGATCTGGGCGACTTTTTATGGAGAAGAACCAAGAGAAAGCCGATGATTCTTCCGATCCTGATGGAAACAGAGTGAGAGAATACCGATATGGATACACAGATCAGACGCAGGCTGGACGAGCTGGTCAGGGCGATCAGATCCAGCGAGGAATACCGGATTTTTGAGGAAGCCAAACGCTCCCTGAATGAAGAACCGGACAAGCGCAAGGCAGCGGATGCGTTCCGGCGCCGGAATTTTGCATTTCAGAATTCCGAAGAAAGCATGTCCTCACAGGCGCAGGTGGATATGTATCATGAGCGGGAAAAGCTGCGGCGGGACCCTCTGATCGATGAGTATCTGCAGGCGGAACTGATCATGTGCCGCCTTCTGCGGCAGGTCGGGCTCGGCCTCATGGAATCCGTGGATCTGGATCTGGATGCCATGGAGGACCTGCTGTCCTGAGGCGGAGCTGTGACGGATGCGGGTGCCGGGTGTGAAACGACGCTCCGGCCAAAGTGGGCCGGCGGCAGACGGGAATCGGGTATCTGTCCGATTCAGGCGGCAGAACGGAAAGAAAAGGAGAACACATGCATCATCAGGGGGATCTGCCCGAACTGCTGATTCCGGCTTCTTCTCTCGAAACGCTGAAGGTCGCCGTACATTATGGCGCGGACGCGGTCTACATCGGGGGAGAAGCATATTCCCTTCGGGCAAAGGCAATTAATTTCACGGAAGATGAGATGCGTCAGGGCGTATCCTGGGCGCATGCACATGGCGTGAAGGTATATGTGACCGTCAACATACTGGCACACAATGAGGATCTGGAGAAGGCGGACGAATACCTGTCCTTTCTCGGGCAGCTGAAACCGGATGCGCTCCTTGTGGCGGATCCGGGTCTTTTTTCCCTTGCCCGGCGAATCTGCCCGCAGATTCCGCTCCATATCTCCACCCAGGCAAACAATGTGAATTATGAAACCTTTCTGTTCTGGCACCGCCTCGGGGCGCAGCGTGTCGTCTGCGGAAGGGAGCTGAGCCTGGCCGAGATCCGGAAGATCCGCTCCAATATCCCGGATGAGCTGGAGATTGAAGCGTTTGTACACGGCGCCATGTGCATCTCCTACTCCGGACGATGCCTGCTGTCCAATTTCTTTACGGGAAGAGACGCAAACCGCGGCGCCTGTACACACCCGTGCCGGTGGCAGTACCGCGTCCTGCAGTCCTCAGAGGCAAAGCAGGATCTTCAGAGCAGCAAAGGCAGCGCAGAAAAGCTGGCATGGATCGAAGAGGAATCGCGGCCGGGAGAGTACCTTCCGGTTTATGAAAATGAACGCGGAACCTTTCTCTTCAACTCGAAGGATCTGTGCATGATCGAGCATATCCCGGACATGATCGACGCCGGAATCGACAGCCTGAAGATCGAAGGACGCATGAAGAATGCGCTCTATGTGGCGACAACGGCGCGTACCTACCGGAAAGCACTGGATTGTCTGAAGCAGGGAAGAGAAGCCTATGAGGCGGGCATGAACTGGTACCGGGAACAGATCAAAGACTGCACCTTCCGGCCTTTTACCACCGGCTTCTTCTACGGAAAGCCAGGCGGGAGCGAGCAGATCTATGACAGCAATACCTACGAGAAGTCCAGCACCTATCTGGGCTGCGTTCAGGACATTGTGCAGATCGGCGGACACCGCTGCATTGAAGTGATTCAGAAGAACAAATTCTCTGTCGGGGAAACCGTCAACCTGATGCGGCCGGACGGAAGCGATGAGGAATTCATCGTCGAAGAGATCTTCGATGAAAACGGCAGGCAGATCATGAGCGCGCCGCATCCGCAGCAGAAGCTCTATGTACGGACAGACGCGGACGCGGAACGGTATGATGTGCTGAGACGGAAAGAGGCCGCTCCACAAGCATGACAGCGGCCGCTTTTGTTCCTTTTACTTTACGGCTTCATCCTCCATACTGATCGGCCGCTCCACATCCCGGATCACATCGTACTGTTCGATGAAGTCGTTGTACAGACGCTGATATTCCTCCTCGGTCAGCTCTCTTGCCTTCAGGGAGTGAACATGATAGTCGGGGTTCGCCTGGTAGGATCTTCTGACCTGGCCGGAGATGGCGACGCAGTGAGACGCGATCCGGTCAAAGCAGTTGAGCAGATCATTGAATCCGGCACCCTGCCCTAAGGTGCATTCTCCGCGGCGCAGACGGCCGATGTGGCGTGCTTTGAGGATCTCGCACAGGCTTGTGATTCCTGCGGCATGCGGCTTGATGCTCATGGCTGTTTCCAGATCCGAGTCCAGGAAGGAGCGGATGGTATGGTTGACGATGTCGCGCTCCGCCTCGATCAGCGTATTCAGATCATGCATGGCGGCTTCGGAGAAGCTGATGCCATCCTCAAAAAGCTGCTGCGTAACGTACGCGATATTGGAAGCATAATCCCCGATCCGCTCGAGATCGCTGATGATTCTCAGGTCTTTTGTCAGTTCCCTGGTCTGCCGGGAATTCAGCTCACTCTTGGACAGCTCCATAAGATAGGCGCCGAGCTTTGACTCGTACTTATCGATCAGATCTTCTTTCCGCTGCACTTTGGAAAACTTTTTCTCGGTGAACTGGTGGATCAGGTTCAGGGAGCGGCCGACATTCTTCCGCACCTTTCCCGCCATTCCTTCGATCACGCGGTTGCTCTGCGCCAGCGCAATCGTAGGAGAAGTGAGGAGACGTTCATCCAGAAGGTCAAAGTCCGCGTTATCCTGCATATCCTCCAGATCCTCCGCCGAATCACGGATCAGCCTGCATACCAGCTTTTCAATGGACCGGATAAACGGGAACAGCAGAACGCCCGCGACAATTCGTATGACAGAATTCCACAGGGCAATGGTGACGGGACCGACGATGCTGTTTACAAAGGAAAAATGCAGGAAGGAATTCAGCGCATAGAAGCCGCCTCCCCAGAGGATCATTCCGAAGACGTTGATGATCAGGTACACAAGCGCGCTTCGCTGGCCGTTTTTATTTGCCCCGATCGCGGAAAGAAGAACCGGGCAGGAGGCACCGACGCCGATACCCAGAATAATCGGAAATGCGGTCGAGAAGGTGAGAACTCCTGTAACGGAAAGCGCCTGCAGGATACCGATGGAGGCGGATGCGCTCTGCAGAATGGCTGTCATGACGATTCCCAGACCGATTCCGAGGAACGGATTGGAGAACATGGTAATCGCATCGATAAAGACTTTGCTTTCTCTCAGAGGAGAGACCGCTGCGCTCATCATCTGCATGCCGGTCATCAGGATGGCAAAACCGAGCAAAATGTCTCCGAGATGCTTTTTGACAGATCGCTTGGAAAGCATCTTGAACAGGGTACCCGCAATTGCCGCCGTCGCGGCGATCGTCGCGGAGGACAGAAGCTTCGTGATCCCGCCGGAGCCCTGTACATAGGACAGGCAGAGAATCCAGCCGGTGATGCTGGTACCGATATTGGCACCCATGATAATGCCGATCGCCTGGAAGAGCGTGACCATACCGGAGTTGACGAAGCCGACTACCATCACGGTCGTAGCGGAAGAAGACTGAATGACAGACGTCACGATCGTGCCGAGGAGCATCCCTTTTAACGGGGTGTTGGTGACCTTGTACAGAAACGATTCGAGCTTATCTCCTGCAACTCGTTTTAAGCCATCTCCCATCAGTGACATGCCATACAGAAACAATGCCACACCGCAAAGAAGATTCAGTACCATTACCACAGTATCCATACAAAACTCCCGGAACGGATCCTATTCAAATAAACGCAAATACCATCAAATTTTATCATTTCTTTCTGTGAATTACCAGATCTTCCGTAAGATTCGGACAGAGTTGCAACATATTTTGATGGCAGCAGGAATGCTGGTCAGCCAGACCGTGACAAAACACGCTTTTCTGTGTTAAAATATTAAAGTAAACCGAACAATATGGAACATACAGAAAGGAGTATATTTAAATGAGCGTTTTGAACAGACTTCTTTCAGAGTGCATCAGAGACGTGAAGCAGCTGGCCGATTATCTGAATCTGAGTCCGGAAGAGATGACACAGATCGGGGAGATCTCCGAACGGTATCCGTTCTGCGTCCCGCCCTACTATCTGGGGCTGATCGATCAGAAGGATCCGCTCGATCCGATTCGCAGAATCTGCATACCCGGCATGCAGGAGCTGTCCGGAAGCGGCATGGAAGATACGAGCGGGGAGGCGGATAATACCGTGATCCGCGGCATGCAGCACAAGTACCGCCAGACGGCACTGATCCTGACTACGAATCAGTGCTCGATGTACTGCAGATTCTGCTTCCGCAAGAGGATGGTGGGATACTCGGAGCATGAAACCGCGCAGCATGTTCAAAAGATGGCAGAGTATGTGACAGAGCATACGGAGATCAATAATGTTCTCCTGTCCGGCGGAGATGCGCTGGTGAATACGAATGAGAATATCAAAATGTACCTGGAAGCGTTCTCGGCTGTCCCGACGCTGGACTTTATCCGGATCGGAACACGGACTCCGGTGGTACTTCCGATGCGGATCTATGAGGATGCGGAGCTTCTTTCCATTTTGAAGGAATATAATCAAAAGAAGCAGATCCTGATCGTGACCCACTTCAATCATCCCCATGAGATTACCGACCAGGCGAAGCGGGCCGTGGATGCGCTGATCGGCTGCGGCTGCGTCGTCCGGAATCAGACAGTCCTGCTGCGGGGAATCAATGACGCGCCTGAAACTCTGGCCCTCCTTCTGAATCAGCTGGTTTCCATCGGCGTGATTCCGTACTATGTCTTCCAGTGCCGGCCGGCGAGAGGAGCGCTGGATGAATTCCAGATTCCGCTGATGGAAGGCTCCAGGATTGTGGAGGAAGCGAAGAAGCGCATGAACGGACAGGCGAAGAGCATCCATTACTGCATGTCGCATGTCACGGGCAAGATCGAGATCCTCGGCGTCATGGAGGATGGAAGGATGCTGTTCAAGTACCACCAGGCAAAGTACGAAAAGGACAGCTCCCGCATCTTCCTGGAGAAAATTGCTCCGGATCAATGCTGGCTGCCCCATTGACCATCTGGCTTATGCGCCGTGCTCAGGCTTTTTTCAATTGAACGATCGTGACACCGGCGTCGCCTTCTCCGTACTGTCCCAGTCGGAAGGAGGCGACCCTTTTTTGCCTGCGCAGATAATCGTGAACGCCCTTCCTGAGCGCTCCGGTTCCTTTTCCGTGAACGATCCGGACGGTCTCCAGATGCGCCATGCAGGCATCATCCAGATATTTTTCCAGAGCGGACACTGCTTCATCCACAGTCATTCCAAGCAGGTTAATCTCGGTGGAGACGGAGGCGGACTTGGCCATGCTGACCCGGCCGGCGCCGGACCGCTGCAGGCCGGGCGCGCGGATCGTTACCTCATCCACGAGCTCCAGATCCTTCACATTTACCTGCGTATTCAGGATCCCCATGCGCACCTTCAGATTGCCCTTCTGGTCAGGCAGGGAAGTGACAACGCCCTTCAGGTTCATGGACTTTACAAAGACAGAGTCGCCGGCCCTCAGCTTTTTCGGATCTAAGGTGCGGCGCTTTTCCTCCAGCGGGGAAGCGCCGGCTGCCTTTGCGGCAGACTGCCTGTCCATCGCGTTCATCCTTTCGCGCAGCCGCGTTCTTTCCCGCTCCATCTCGCGGGCTTTGTTCGCATCCCCGCCATACCGGTTATAATTGCGGATGGTCTCGTCCGCGTACGCCTTTGTTTCCCGCAGGATCTGAGCGGCTTGCTCGCGTGCATCTGAGAGAATCTTCTCCCGGGATTCTTCCAGTGCCCGGGTCCGTTTCTCATAGGAGGCACGCAGCGCGGCAGCTTCGTCCCGGTCCCGGTGCATCTTCTTTTCAGCCTCTTCCATGGACACTCTGCGGTCTTCCAGATCGGAGATGACATCTTCAAAGTCTTCCTCAGCCTGGGAAAGATGCGCCCTGGCGCTTTCGATCACCTCATCCGCAAGCCCCAGCTTTTTGGAGATCGCAAATGCATTTGACTTGCCGGGGACACCGATCAGCAGCCGGTAGGTGGGACGCAGTGAGGCCACATCGAATTCACAGCAGCCATTCTCCACGCCTGGCGTGGACAGCGCATAGATCTTCAGCTCGGAATAGTGCGTGGTTGCAATCGTGCGGATCCCCCGCTCATGAAGAGAGGAAAGGATCGCGATCGCGAGCGCCGCGCCTTCGTCCGGATCGGTCCCGGCCCCCAGCTCGTCAAACAGAACCAGGGAATTCTCATCTGCCTGATTCCAGAAGGAGACGATATTCGTCATATGACTGGAAAAGGTACTCAGGCTCTGCTCAATGGACTGCTCGTCTCCGATGTCCGCGAAAACCTCGGTAAACAGGCCAAGACGGCTGTGCTCGGCAGCCGGAATATGGAGTCCTGCCTGCCCCATGAGCGTCAGAAGCCCGACGGTCTTCAGGCTGACCGTCTTTCCGCCTGTGTTCGGCCCGGAGATTACCAGCAGGTCATACCCGTCTCCCAGACGGATATCCACCGGGACGACAGCCTTCTTATCAATCAAGGGATGACGGGCTTTGTGAAGATCGATGATACCATCCTGATTGAAGTCGGGACGGGCTGCGGTCATCTTCTTTGCCAGCTGAGCTCTTGCGAAGATAAAGTCGAGCGCAATCAGGATCTTTGTATTGGAAACCAGAACCTCCACAGATTCCGCAGCCATCTCGCTCAGTGCCGCGAGAATCTTCTGAATCTCTGATTTTTCATCCGCTTCCAGCTGCCGGATCTCATTGTTCAGCCTGACGATTGCCATCGGCTCGATAAAGAGCGTAGAGCCGGTAGAGGACTGATCATGGATCATGCCTGCAACCTGTGACCGGTGTTCTGCCTTAACAGGAATGCAATAGCGGCCGTCCCTCTGCGTAATCAGAGCATCCTGAAGATACTGTCTGGCAGAACCGTTCACGATTTCATTCAGCTGCGTGTGGACGCGATCCTGCGTCAGAACAATCTGACGGCGGATCCTTTTGAGCGCAGGAGAAGCATCATCCGCGATTTCTTCCTCGGACAGAATGCACCGGCGAATCTCCCTGGAGAGAGAGGGCACCGGGTCGAGCGCGCGGAAAAACGCGCTGAGGCTGTCGTCTTCCACCTCGGGGGCGCTGCCTTCCTCCACACTTTCATATCTGCGGGCTTTGGAGGCCAGCTCCAGAAGCCTTCCGATCCCCAAAAGCTCTGAGGTCTGGAGTACACTGCCGATCTCCAGACGGCGGTAATCCGCACGCAGGTCACGCAGCCCGGAAAATGAGAGGCTGCCCTTGGCCAGGATCCTCCGCAGCGCATCGGCGGTTTCCCTCTGGCGGGCAAGGACTTCTCCTAAGTCAGAGGAAGGAAGAAGCTCCGCGCACAGCCTTTTTCCGGGCGCGGATGTCGCACATTCCGTCAGCTGCGAGAGAATCTTCGGGTATTCAAGAATCCGGATGGCTTTTTCATTCATGGGAATCTCCATTTCGCGCCCTGGCAGACTGGAAGGCAATTTGAAAGGATTCCGGTCAAACCAGGCATCTGCAGGATTCCGGGCTGTCAGCAGATCAACCTGCGAACCTGCCCGGCGTCAGGGCTTTTGCCCTTTCCATCCTATTTTACAGGAACAAAGATTCTCCCGCAACATTGGCAAAAAGAGTTGATTTTCCACTTGCCTTTTTGCGCGGGCAGGCATAATATGAAAAGCGTGCGGGCACCATATGTTGTGCCGGAATCGCATAACAGAGTCCAAATATTGATCCAGACAAGTTACGGGGGAAGTACTCAATGAGTATGGAAGTGAAAGCAAATGTCATAAAAAGGAACGGACAGGAGGTTCCTTTTGAAATCGAGAAGATCGCGAACGCGATCCGCAAGGCGAACAAAGAGGTTGACCGGATTCATCAGCTGAATGAGTATCAGATCGTCGCGGTTTCCGATAAGATCGCGCGCGAGATCGGCGACATGCCGCACGCGGCCGGCGTCGAGGACATCCAGGATATGGTTGAGAAGGGCATCATGGAGATGCGCGGATATGAGGTCGCGCAGAAGTATGTCCGTTACCGTTATAAGAGGGAGCTCGCCCGGAAGACCAATACCACGGACAACGGAATCCTCGCTCTGATCAATCAGGTCAACGAGGAGGTGAACCAGGAGAACTCCAACAAGAATCCCGCGATCAATTCGACGCAGCGGGACTATATGGCAGGAGAGGTTTCCAAGGACCTTACCCGCCGTGTCCTTCTTCCGGAGGATGTTGTGAATGCGCATGATGAGGGAATCATTCATTTTCATGATTCGGACTACTTTGCCCAGAAGGAGCACAACTGTGATCTGGTGAACCTCGAGGATATGCTGCAGAACGGTACGGTGATTTCCGAGACCATGATCACGAAGCCGCATTCCTTCCTGACTGCCTGCAACATCGCGACGCAGATTATCGCGCAGGTTGCTTCCAACCAGTATGGCGGACAGACCTTCACGCTGGCGCATCTGTCTCCGTTTGTCCAGGAGAGCCGGATCCGTCTGCGTGCCCAGACCCGGGAGAACCTGAAGGAGGCCGGCCTGGAAGCAAGCGAGGAACAGATCAACCGGGTCGCGGAGGAGCGCCTGAAGAGGGAGATTACCTCCGGCGTCCAGACCATTCAGTATCAGCTGATCACGCTGATGACCTGCAACGGGCAGGCTCCCTTTGTCTCCATGACGATGTACCTGGATGAGGTGCCGGAGGGGCCGCAGAGGGATGACCTGGCCATGGTGATCGAGGAGGTTCTGCGCCAGAGGATCCGGGGAACCCAGAATGAAAAGGGCGTCTGGATCACACCGGCGTTCCCGAAGCTTCTGTATGTGCTGGATGAGGATAATATCTCCGAGGACAGCAAGTATTTCTACCTGACAAAGCTGGCGGCGCAGTGCACGGCAAAGCGCATGGTGCCGGACTATATCTCAGCGAAGAAGATGCGGGAACTGAAGGGGGATGTCTATCCGTGCATGGGATGCCGCAGCTTCCTCACGCCTGACAGAAGCTGGTCAAAAGGCAATCTGGCGAAGGCCGGAAATTACCGGGAAGGGGAGCACCGCTACTACGGCAGGTTCAACCAGGGCGTTGTAACGATTAATCTGGTGGATGTGGCTCTGTCTTCCGAGAAAGACATGGACAGGTTCTGGGAGATCCTGGAGGAGAGGCTGGAGCTGTGCCATCGTGCGCTTCGGTGCAGACATGAGCGCCTGAAAGGGACTACCTCGGATGTGGCACCGATTCTCTGGCAGCACGGAGCGCTGGCGCGCCTGAATCCGGGAGAGAAGATCGATCCGCTGCTGTATGACGGCTATTCGACGATCTCGCTTGGATATGCGGGACTGTATGAGATGTGCTATTACATGACCGGAAAGTCCCATACGGATCCGGAGGCGAAGCCATTTGCCCTGTCCGTCATGCAGAAGCTCAATGACAAATGCGCCGAGTGGAAGAAGGCCGAGAACATTGACTACTCCGTCTACGGCACGCCGCTGGAGTCCACCACCTACAAGTTCGCAAAGAACCTGCAGAGAAGATTCGGCACGATTGAAGGCGTGACGGACCACAACTACATCACCAACAGCTATCATGTCAATGTCCGTGAGAACATCGACGCGTTTAAGAAGCTGAAGTTCGAAGCGCAGTTCCAGGCGCTGAGTCCCGGTGGAGCCATCTCCTATGTAGAGGTCCCGAATATGCAGCAGAACATTCCGGCGGTGCTGACGGTGATCCGCTATATTTACGACAACATTATGTATGCGGAGCTCAACACGAAGAGCGACTACTGCATGTGCTGCGGATATGACGGAGAGATCCGGATCGTGGACGACGAGAACGGCAAGCTTGTCTGGGAGTGCCCGAACTGCGGAAACCGTGACCAGACGAAGATGAGCGTTGCCAGACGTACCTGCGGATATATCGGAACGCAGTTCTGGAATCAGGGACGCACCCAGGAGATCCGTGACCGCGTGATGCATCTGTAATCCGGAGAAAGAGGCAGCGGGGCAGGAGAGGGATCCATGTATTATTCTGTGATCAAGGAATATGATATTGCGAACGGGCCGGGCTGCCGGACGACGCTGTTTGTCTCCGGCTGCCGGAATCACTGCAGAGGATGCTTTCAGCCGGAAACCTGGGATTTTACCTACGGCCAGCCTTATGACGAGAAGACGCAGCGCGCTCTGCTGGACTCCCTGGAGGAGGACTATGTAGCAGGACTGACGCTTCTGGGCGGGGATCCCTTTGAAGAGGAGAACCAGGCTGTGCTGACAGACCTTCTGGAGGCTGTGCGGGAACGCTACGGGCAGCGAAAGAGCATCTGGGCCTACACCGGCTATCTCTATGAGAAGGATCTGTGCAAGGGCGGCCGGAAGCACACGGATGTGACGGACAGAATGCTGCGCTGCATCGATGTGCTTGTGGACGGTCCGTTTATCGAGGAAAAGAAAGACATCTCCCTGCAGTTTCGGGGCTCCTCCAATCAGAGAATTCTGGATATGAAACAGACACTGGAGACGGGATGTGTGCACCTGAAAGGAGCACAGTGACAGGAAAGGAGAAACGGAAGATGGCGGAAAGACCACACAGCCGGAAGGTGACCATCGGGGAAGGCACCGTAGAGGTAAAGAAGGGCGAAAAGATCAGCGAGGACATGCGTGCTTCGGAGCGGACGTCTTCCGATGCGGACAAGAAGCAGGAGAAAGAGGAAGACTGATCCTGGAGGCAGGTGCGCGGAGTGCGCTGAGACAGGGCACAGACCCGGAGAAACAAAATGCGGGAGAAGGCGATGAAAAAACGAAGGATGATATGGCAGGCTGCGCTGATTGTCTCCTGTCTGGCAGTGATGATGTGTCAGAGCGCATTTGCGAAGGGGAATGACACGAATACCAGCCAGGTAAACGGCGAGGTTGCTGCCGGCGCGCGGAAAAAGTATACGAAGCTTCGCGGAAAAGGCAAGGATTCGGTCACGCTGATGGTCTATATGATCGGATCGGATCTTGAGAGCAGCTCAGGGATGGCAACCGCGGACCTGAACGAGATGGTATACAGCGGGCTGCAGAACAGAAAGGTCAATGTGATCGTCGAAACCGGCGGATGCAGAAAATGGCGCAACTCTCTGATCAGCGCGAAGAAGCTGCAGCGCTGGAGGGTCAGCGGACAGGGTGTCGGGCTGATGGATGAGGACAGCATTTCTCCGATGACCGAGGAGGATGAGCTGGCGGACTTTATCCGGTTCTGCGCGCAGAAGGCTCCCGCGGACCGTTATATTCTGATCTTCTGGGACCATGGCGGCGGATCGGTTACGGGCTTCGGACATGATGAGAACTATCCCAACGATACCATGAATATCGGGGAGATCTCAAAGGCGCTGAAAAAGGGCGGGGTGAAGTTCGATTTCATCGGATTTGACGCATGCCTGATGGCGACGCTGGAAACGGCCATCGCGATTGAACCGTACGCGGATTACATGATTGCCAGCGAAGAGTCAGAGCCGGGGACGGGTTGGTATTATACGAACTGGCTGAAGCTGCTCGATGAGAATTCTTCCACGAATACGCTGAATCTGGCGCGTCAGATCTGCGATGACTTCACCTCGAAGAATGCGATGTATGCTTCCATGACGGGAACCACCCTTTCTGTCACGGATCTTTCTGAGATGGAGGGCATCGTGGGGAAGTGCCTGGCTTCCTTTGGCGCGGGACTGACCGAGCAGCTGAAGGGGAAGGATTATATGAGCGTCGCGAAGGCGCGCAGCGGGAGCAGAGAATTTGCCGCCAGCAGCAGGCTTGATCAGATCGATCTTGTAGACTTCTGCAACCGGCTGGGCTCCGCACAGAGCAGCAAGCTCGCGCAGGCAGTGAAGTCCGCGGTCAAGTACAACCGTGTAAACAACGCGTCAAATGCATACGGCCTGAGCATTTTCTTCCCGAATTCCAGCCTGCGGAGCGTCAATTCGATGATCAGTCTCTGCCAGGACATCGGCGTGGATTCCGAATGGACGGAAGGCCTTCGCACCTACGCGTCGCTGGAGCAGTCCGGTCAGATTGCGGCAAGCTCCGGCAGCAGCTGGGGCAATTCTTCGGGAAGCCTTCTGGATATCCTGCTGGGATCCGGCAGCAGCGGAAACGGAAGCTATGATTCCGGCGCCGCGCCGAGTCTTCTGGACACTTTGTTCGGCTCCTCGGCGGACTCCTATACGGACAGCTATAACAGCTACGACTCCTACGGCTCGATGAATGAGTCCGACCTTTATGATCTCCTGCTCCAGGCGGGAGGGGGATCTTCCTACGGCTCGACCGGAAGCACCGGCTACACAGGCGGATCCTACGATCCTTACGGCTCGTATGGCTCCTACGGCGCGTCTTCGGGAAGTCTTCTGGATCTGCTGACCGGAGGCTATACCTCTACGGACGGTCTGTACTACGGGGCGAACAATTACGACACGGTTCTGTCCTATGATACCCCGCAGGATACCGAACAGAGCACCAGCCTTCTGGGGCTGGCGGCAGAGCTTCTGTTCGGCCGCGCGCCCGTTTCCTCTGCTGCCCTTACATTGACGGAGAAGAACGGGGAGCACGTGCTCGAGCTGGATGAGGAGATGTGGGAGCAGATCACGGACGCCGAGCTGGAGGTGTTCATCGATGACGGAGGCGGATATCTCGACCTGGGGTTAGATAATGTCCTTGCCTATGATGAGAACGATGACCTGATTGATGCGTGGAACGGTACCTGGCTGACGCTGAACGGCCATCCGGTCGCGGTGTACCCGGTCAGCGAGGAGGACGAGGACGGGGATGGCCTGTATGTCACGACAAAGTTCATTCCGGCTCTTCTGAACGGAGAGCGTGTGAATCTGCTCGTGGAATTCAATGAAGAAACAGGCGAGAACCGTGTGCTGGGAGCAGAAAAGCCTCTTCCCGGCGGAGTGCTGGAAAGAGGACTGACGATTCCGAAAAAGGGAGATCAGATCCAGCCGGTCTGCGATTATTTCACCTATGACGGCGCCATGGAGGGGTGCTATCAGCTGGGAGAAACGATTACGGTTCCGGAAGACGGAACGCTTACGATCATCAACCGGAAGATCACCGGCGGAGACAGGATGCTGTACACAGTCCGTCTTACGGATATCTATCAGGCGCATTACTGGGTGCCGCTGCTGGAGGCAGAATAGGCCGTACAGCAATCGCAAACATGAATGAAGCTTTCTGCAGTTGCAGGCTGCCGGGATTTGCATTTTTTGCAAAAAATGGCAGCCTCTTTCTTTTCAAAGAAAGGAAAGTGTCGTACACTGTCGGAAAAGGCTTTTGCCGGATCGGATAAAAGAGGGTGGGTGCCTCTATGAGTAAGTGGTGGAAACGGCTTCTGGCATTCTTCAATCAGGATGTTTTGAACCCGAATGAATCGAAAAAAACTGCGGTGATGACCCGCTGTATCTGCGCGGTGATGGTGTTCTATTCCATCGGGCAGGCTGTTTTTTGTCTGATGAACGGGTATTCTGTCTATTCTGCAGTGCCGGCCGGAATCCTGTGTGTCTATTGTATTGCTTTCCGCCTGACTTATTCCACCCATACGGTGTCTGCGTTTTATCTGGTTGTCCTGATGATCCTCGCATGGAACGCGGCCAGCACGTATCTTTACGGGTGGAGCACAGGCGCGCAGTATGGATATGGGATTCTTCTGGTCTATCTTTTCAACAGCTCCTACCTGACCCTGCGAAAGAAGCTTCTGTATATGGCAGGATTGATGGCGGCCGGCACAGTCATTTATTCTTTTGGCTTTTTCGGCAGTCCTGTCTTCTTGATTTCCGATACCCAGAAAGTGGTGCAGGAATTCATGAACATGCTTGCCACCTTCAGCAGCATTGCACTGATCACAACGATTTTCTCCAGCAGCTCGCTGGATGCGGAAAGAAAGCTGATCAGCTACAACAAGGAGATGACCCACCAGGCTCAGACGGATGCGCTGACCGGGCTGATGAACCGAAGAGCCGGAGAAAAGTATTTCAAAGAGGTTCATGGAAGAGCGCTGCACGAAGAACTGTTTGTCAATGTGATTATGGGGGATATTGACTTTTTTAAGCAGGTAAATGACACATACGGCCATGATGCGGGCGATGTGGTGCTGAAAGAACTGGCCGGGATGTTTCAGGAATTCGTCAAAGACAGGGGCGTGGCAGCCAGATGGGGCGGAGAAGAGTTTTTGCTTGTCCTGGCTGGGATGAACGGAGACGACGCGGCCTATGAGGTGGAGAACCTTTGCAGAAAGATCAAGAATACTCCCATCCGCTTCGGCAGCCAGGAGCTTCGGGTGACTATGACATTCGGGATTGAGGAGTGCGGCAGAGAACAGACGATGGAAGAAGCGCTGGAGGCAGCGGACCGGAAGCTATACATGGGAAAGGCCAGAGGCAGGAACCAGGTGGTGATGTAATCCATCCTGAAAAAAACACTTGCAATTTCCGAATGGTTATGGCATAGTAGTCGAGTACGAAACAATACATGTTTCCGGAGACGTAGCTCAGCTGGGAGAGCAACTGCTTGACGTGTAGTAGGTCACAGGTTCAAGTCCTGCCGTCTCCATTTCGTACTGAAAGGGGAGTTTCCGTTCGGAAACTCCTGTTTTTATTCATCTGACTGATCGATTTTTGACGTGTATATTTACCAACGCTTATTGACAAATGGGATAGAATAGCGGATAATAATCGCAAATGGCGATATCATTTTTTTTTAAGATCGCTATTATCACTTTTGACAACTGTCTATCGTCTCTTCGAAGACGAATTTCTCCACTTACCCAAAGAAAGGAACCGCGGAAGCGGTTCCTTTCGACGTTGAGGATCTGTCACGGATGAAAAAAACACTTGTAATCGGATCTGCTGTCTGTGATGTCGTCATTCCTGTCGATCATCTTCCCTCCAGAAGCGAGGACATCAATCTTTACCATCAGGAGCTGTCTCTTGGCGGATGTGCATGGAATGTTTGCGACTGCCTGCGGCTCTTTGCGGTTCCCTTTGTTCCGTTTTTGCCGGTTGGCAGCGGGATCTACGGAAAGTTTGTAGAAGAGGGCCTGAAAAAAAGAGGCATCCGGTCCTTCTGCCCGCCGTCCGAGGGGGAAAACGGATGCTGCTATTGTCTGGTGGAACCGGATGGGGAGCGCACATTTCTGTGCTACCACGGGGCGGAATACCATTTTCAGGAGGAATGGTTTGCGCTTTTTGAGAAGAGTCCGGAGGCGGAGAAGACAGACAGCGTTTATGTGTGCGGACTGGAGATTGAGGAAAAGAGCGGGGAGACGATCCTTGCTTTTCTGGAACGTCACAGGGACTACCGGGTTTTCTTTGCGCCGAGCGCGCGGATCTGCGATATTCCCAGGGACAGGATGCGGCGGATGCTGGATCTGTCTCCGGTTCTTCATCTGAATGAGGAAGAAGCGCTCCGGTTTACCGGCTGTCAGAGCCTGGAGGAAGCCGGGAGAGGGCTGTCTGAAAGAACGGGTAATGTTGTCCTTGTGACCTGCGGTGCAAGAGGATGCCTGATCTTTGATCCGTCGGATGGCTGCATCACAAGGATCGATCCTTATCCTGCGGCACAGACAGGAGACACGATCGGCGCAGGAGACAGTCACATCGGGAGTGTGATCGCATTGCTTCAGAAGGGATACGGGATCAAGGAGGCTGTCCGCGGAGCGAATTACATTGCTTCGGCGGTTGTCAGCAAGAAAGGCGCCGGCCTGACAGATGCGCAGTTCCGGGAAGCCGTAAGAAAGATCGAATGATTGAAAAGGAATAGAGCAGGTGATATAATGAATCCATGTTCAAACATCGGAATTCTTTTGCGGGAAGCGCAGTGGCTGGTCCCGCGGAAGAGAAAGGAAGGATATCACATGGCTACTCCTCATAACAGTGCGGAAAAAGGGCAGATTGCAAAGTCGGTGCTGCTTCCGGGCGATCCGCTCAGGGCAAAGTTCATTGCGGAGAATTTTCTGACAGATCCGGTGCAGTTTAACAGCGTCAGAGGAATCTTCGGATATACCGGGACATACAACGGAAAGAGCGTTTCGGTTATGGCGACGGGGATGGGCTGCCCTTCGATCGGCATCTATTCCTATGAACTGATTCATTTTTACGATGTGGAGAATCTGATCCGGATCGGCTCCTGCGGGGCGCTGCAGCCTGAGATGAAGCTGGGGGATATCGTGATGGCCGAGGGCGCCTGCACGGACACCAACTATGCGGCGCAGTACAATCTTCCGGGACAGTTCTGTGCGATCGCGGACTTTGGCCTGCTGCTCCGGGCGAAGGAATCCGCGGACCGTCACGGATACCGTTATCAGATCGGCAATGTCAACTGCACGGACGTATTCTACCGGGAAGGAGATCCGTGGAGAGAATGGGCGAAGATGGGCGTTCTTGCCAGCGAGATGGAGAGCTTTGCTCTGTACTGCAACGCGGCAGCCGGCAAGGCGAAGGCGCTTGCGATGTTTACCGTGTCCGATTCTCTGGTCACGGGAGAGGAGATGTCCGCCATCGACAGACAGACCAGCTTCACCAACATGATGACAGTCGCGCTTGAGACTGCGTGCGGTGACGGAACCTGATTCAGGGCTTTTCAGGCAGCAGCCGTCAGAAAGAGGCAGCGGCCTGAGCTGATACCAGTGCAGCTGTTCAGGATCCGGCTGTGTCCCGCCGGACACAGACTTCCCGTGTGAGGAAGATGGGCTGGATGGGTGCATCGTGTAACAATTGCAGGAAACTGCGTACATTTTTTATCATTTGAAGGAGGTATACTATGAGAAGTTACAAAACCCTGCTTGCAGCATCCATGACTGCTGCGCTTGCACTGTCTGCCGGTATGGCGGTGATGGCTGACGAGCCGGATTTCACAGGAGAAGGCTCCATCGCTTATGTCTGCACCGGCCTTGGCGATATGTCCTTTAACGATTCCGGTGAAGTCGGCATGAACACACTTCGTGCTGCCGGATATGATGTCAAGACGGTTGAGACCGGTGATGACGCGGCCGGATTCCTTGATACCATGTATGATCTTCTGGATACCGGATATGACTATGTGATCGCGAGCTCCACCTATCAGGAGCAGGTCGAGACCGTTGCGTCCGAGTTCCCGGATACCAAGTTTGTCCTGTTCGATATCAACTCCGATACAGAGGTTGCGGGCGACAACATTCTGTACATCTACTTCAAGCAGAATGAATCCTCCTATCTTGGCGGCATCGTGGCAGCGGGCATGTCCAAGGAAGGCGCGATCGGCGCGATCGGCGGCGTTGAGAACCCGGTGATCAAGGACTTCATCACCGGCTTCGTAGATGGCGCGGTTTCCTACAACGCGGACATCAAGGTCAGCACCGGCTGGGTCGGCGACTGGAGCAACACCGCGAAGATGAAAGAGATCTGCAATACGCAGAACTCCAGCGCAGGCGTAGACGTATTCTTCCCGATCGCCGGCGGCGCGGGAACCGGCGCATTTGAGGCGGCAACCGAGATTGACGGCGCATGGGCACTCGGCGTTGACTCTGACCAGTATGCATCCTTCATCGACAGCAACGAAGCGTTCGCAAAGGTGATTCCGACCTCTGTCACGAAGGAAGTCGGCAACACCATGGTTACCCTGTTCAAGGATCCGGAATCCATCGAGTGGGGTTCCCTGAAGGCAATGGGCGTAGCCGAGGACGCTGTCGGTCTTGCCGAGAATGAGTACTATGAAGAAGTGGTTCCGCAGGAAGTGCGTGACGCGGTCGAGAAGGCCAAGGAAGACATCAAGAGCGGCGACATCGTTGTGAAGTCTTACTTTGACGGAACTGAGGACGACTACACTGCTCTGCTCGACACTGTCGGCTGATCAGGACAGAGTAAGCGAAAGCACACTGCTTGAGACCTGCAGATTATGATCAGAACCCTGCCGCCCTTGCGGCGCAGGGTTCTTTTTCCAGAGGGAAGAACTTATGGAAGCATTAAAAATGGAGCATATCACGAAGATCTATCCAAATGGCTTCGTGGCGAATAAAGATATCTCCTTCACTGTACAGCAGGGCGAGATCCATGCGCTGGTCGGAGAGAACGGCGCGGGCAAGACGACCCTGATGAAGGTGCTGTTCGGAATGGAACAGCCGCAGGAAGGCAGTATCTATGTCAATGAAAAGAAGGTAAACATTAAGTCTCCGCTGGAGGCAATCAGCCTTGGAGTCGGTATGGTGCATCAGCACTTCATGCTGCTCCCTTCCATGACGGTTGCACAGAATGTGACGCTTGGCATGGAACCAAAGAAGAATGGTCTGGTTGACGCAGAGAAAGCGATTGCGATGACACAGGAGATGTCGGACAAGTACCAGTTCGGCCTGGATGCCCGTGCCAGAGTCGCGGATCTGTCGGTCGGACTGATGCAGAAGGTTGAGATCCTCAAGGCACTGATCCGCGGAGCGAAGGTGCTGATTCTGGATGAGCCGACAGCTGTTCTGACTCCGCAGGAGACGAGAGAGCTGTTTGAGCAGCTGAAGCTGCTTCGGGACAACGGACATTCTCTGATCTTCATTTCTCATAAGCTGGAAGAGGTTATGGAGCTGTGCAACAACGTGACTGTTCTTCGTCACGGCTACTGCAACGGTACTCATCCGATCGAGGAACTGGATGCGGCGAAGATTTCCCGCCTGATGGTAGGCCGCGACGTTGTCCTGAAGATCGAGAAGGACGATCCGAAGCCGGACAAGCCGGTCCTGGAGGTAAAGGACCTTGTCTGCGTGAACAGCGAAGGCAAGAATGCGGTGGACGGCGTATCCTTTACGATCCGCAGCGGCGAGGTTGTCGGAATCGCAGGCGTGGAAGGAAATGGACAGAGCTTTCTGTCTGACGCGATCAGCGGCATGATCCATTATGATTCGGGCAGCGTGAAGCTGAACGGTCAGGAGGTCGGCGGTATGAAGATCAAGGAGATCCGCCAGGCCGGTATGTCCGTGATTCCGGAAGACCGTATGACAGTCGGCTGCGTCAATGACCTTTCGGTCCGCAGCAATGCGATTGCCGACCGCTATGACAAGAAGGAGAACATGAGCGGCATCTTCCTGAACGGGAAGAAGCAAAAGGAGATCACCGAAGAGATGATCAAGGAGTTCGAGATCTCCTGTGACAGCCAGGACGAAGCCATTCGTTTCCTCTCTGGCGGCAATATTCAGAAGGTTGTTGTCGCACGTGAGTTTACAAGCGGCGCGAACTTTGTGATTGCGAATCAGCCAACACGAGGCGTTGACGTCGGTACTGCGGAGATGATCCGGAAGTATCTGGTTCGCATGACCCGGGAGAAGGGGATCGGTTCTCTGCTGATCTCTGCTGACCTGAATGAAGTGCTTGAAGTCAGCGACCGTCTGTTCGTCATGCGGCAGGGGAAGATCGTTGCGGCGTTCCCGAAGGCGAATGTGGTCGATGTGGATGTGCTCGGTGAGTACATGCTGGGCATCAAGACCATGACTGCCGAAGAAATGGAGGGCCTGTTATGAATAACGCGAAGAAGATCGAAACCTGGTTTGACTTATTCCGGATTCTGGTTGCGGTCCTGCTTGCCTATGTGATCGCATTGATCATCCTGGGAATTATCTCAGATGATCCGCTCTATGTGATCGGCCAGTTCATCACCGGACCGTTCTCCACCTTCCGCAGATTCGGCAATATTCTGACGACGATGATCCCGATCATGTTCACGGGCGTGTGTATGTGCTTTGTATACGCGATCAACAAGTTCAACCTGGTCGGTGAGGGTGCCGTGAACCTGGGCGGATGCCTTTCCGCCTGTGTGGCGATTGCGCTTTCGGACAAGGTTCCGGCATGGCTTCTCCTGATTATCGTTCTCGTGGTCGGCGCGCTCGCCGGTATGGCGTGCTCTTTGATCCCGGCCCTGGCGGACCAGCTGTTCCATGCGGATGTGTGCGTTGTCTCTCTGATGATGAACTACATCCTGCTCTATATTACCAGTTATATTCTGAAGTATCGGATCAAGGATCCGGGATCCTCGATCACGGCTTCCTATAAGTGGGCATCCAGTCTGAAGCTTGGCAACCTGATTCCGGGTACTTCTGTGCATTTCGGTTTCCTGATTGCCATTGCGTGTGTGGTGATTGCGGCGATCCTGTTCTATAAGATGTCCTTTGGCTACAGGATGCGCGTAGTCGGCATGAATCCGGTATTCGCGAAGTACATCGGTATGCCGGTTATGGCTACGATCATTCTGGCACAGGTCATCGGCGGCGCATTTGCCGGTATCGGCGGTACCGTGCAGGTCATCGGCATGTTCCAGAGCTACCAGTGGACCTCCCTGACCGGATACGGCTTTGACGGTCTGATGATTGCGGTTCTTGCCAGAAAGAATCCCGCATTCGTTCCGCTCAGCGCTTTTCTGATTGCCTACATCCGGACCGGAGCGGATATCGTATCGAGAACCACCGACATCCCGCCGGAATTTGTATCGATTATTCAGGGCATTATCATTGTCCTGGTTGCAGCTGAGATGTTCCTGAGCAGATTCAAGAGCAAACTGATCTTTAACTCTGCTAAGAAGGCACTTGCGCAGAAGGAGGGGAAGGCATGAACGTCAGACTGATTACTTCATTCGGTTTCGCGGTGCTCCGCCTGTCAACTCCGCTCGTATTCGCGGCACTGTCCGCGGCGATCTGCGAAAAAGCCGGACTGTTCAACATGGCAGCGGAGTCCATGATGCTGTGGGGAGCGTTAATCGGAGTTATCGTCAGTGGTGCCACGCACAGTGCACTGATCGGGTTCCTGGCCGCGATGGCTGCAGGCGCGGTGACAGGCATGCTGATCTGGGTCGCGACGGTCAAGGGAAAGGCGGATCTGATGCTTGCACAGATTGCGATCAACCTGGCATCCAGCGGAGGAACCATCTTCCTGCTGTTCGCTCTGACCGGTGAGAAGTCGAACTCCGCGGTCGCGATCAAGTCGCTTGCGCTTCCCAAGATCAATATTCCCGGAATCTCTGCGATTCCTGTGGTCGGAAAGATCCTGTCGGGCCAGAATATCCTGACCTACGGCGCGGTTGTCGCAGCAATTGTACTGAGTATCTTTGTGTTTAAGTCAAAGACCGGCCATCACATTCGCGCGGTGGGTGAGAATCCCCACGCGGCAGAGTCGGTCGGAATCTCTGTTCCGAAGGTTTATTTCCTCGCCTGGACGATCGCAGGTGTGCTCGGCGGAATCGGCGGCGCTTTCATGTCGATGGGCTATCTGACCTCCTTCACGAAGGACATGGTAGCCGGACGTGGATACATCGGTCTGTGCGCCTCCTCCATGGTAGGCGGATCGCCGATCGGCGCCATGCTCTGCGCACTGATCTTTGGTGTGGCGGACGCGGTATCCAACCAGCTGCAGCTGACCAATGCACCGGCTGACCTGGTTCTGATGATGCCTTACATCGTCACGATCGTTGTTCTGGTTCTGCTGTCCGTGGTCAAGCATGGAAGAGCGACCAGGAAGGTGAAGGCGAAGAGCTGAGTCGGATTATCATAGGAATCATAAAGAGCAGCATAAAACGGGGGCCGCCGCAATTTCGATTGCGGCGGCCCCTGTAACGATACATGTTGCCGCTTTCTGGATTCCGTGTTATGTTGGCTGCAATTCAAGAACGCCAGCGGCGTTCTTGCCGCAGACGAGGATGGAGAAACGGAAAGGAAGAAACAGATGAAGCTTGCTACAGTCTTTTATAACCACAAAGAGTGCGTCGGCATCGTGAAGGGCGAGGAGATCTTTCTGATGCCCCGGGAGATATCGATGGAAGAACTGATCCGGAAGGGGACGATTGAGGATGCGATCCGGACAGGTGCAGCCTGCGGGTGCAGAGAGGATGCGGTCCCGCTGAAGGAGGTTTCCGTTCTTGCTCCGATTCCAAGACCATCACAGGATGTCATCTGCCTCGGCATGAACTTCGCGGATCATACGGATGAGGCGGCGAAGTTTCACCCGACGATGGTCCGTGAAAACTACGCAGTGTATTTTTCGAAGCGCGTCAATCTGGCCGTTCCGGACGGCGGAATGGTGGACAGCCACCCGGATGTGACAAGCCAGGTGGACTATGAAGCGGAGATTGCCGTCATCATCGGGAAAGATGCGTATCAGGTGAAAAAAGAGAATGCCCGGGATTATATCTTCGGTTACACCATTCTGAATGACATCTCCGCGCGGGAAGTCCAGACCAGGCATAAACAGTTCTATCTGGGAAAAAGCCTGGACAACTTCACCCCGATCGGGCCGTGGATCGTCACCGCGGAGGAATTCTCCTACCCGCCGAAGATCGATATTCGAAGCTATGTGAATGGAGAGCTTCGTCAGGACGGCAGCACGGCGGACTGGATCTTCGGAATCGGCGAGGTCATCGAAGACTTGTCTGCCGGGATGACGCTGCAGGCGGGAACCATCATCTCCATGGGAACGCCGGCCGGAGTGGGAATGGGATTCACTCCGCCGAAGTACCTGAAAAAAGGTGATGTGGTTGTCTGCGAGGCGGACGGAATCGGGACGCTGACGAATACGGTAGGGTAATCAGACAGAACAGGTGCTTCAATGGTCTGTGGTCTTATTTCTCAAGAAGGCTTTCCATGCTGCAGCCGAGAACTCTGGAGATGCGGTAGAGGGCATCGGCACTCGCTTTGTTGATGTCCTTGTTCCGCTGCTCATACATCTGGATCGAGCGGAGCGTGACACCAGAACGTTTTGCAAGCTCAGCCTGCGTGCAGCCGTAAGTGCTGCGGATACGTTTCAGGTTAGTATCTTTGAACCGGAAATGGGGGCTGCTGCTATTCTGGTGAGGTGACTGCCGCCTCTGCATAAAGAAGGCAGCAGACATGTATGCCGGGTTCCTGCCGCGCCGGGACGATATGGAGGCTAATCACACAGATACACGAAGCAGTTTTTATGGGCGCAGCGGAACCTGCACCCAAACGACCGGCCGGATGGCGCCGCCGGGTTTGTTCACCGGCTTCTGGTCTTTCAGGACAGAGCCATCCATGTCAACGATCGGAGCAGTGACGGAGCTTTGCCCTTCTTCCTGCTTCAGCCACCACCAGGAATAGCAGTACTGCTGATCAAACCAGACGTCGTAATGGCTCAGCCGGTCGGCATTGACGCCCTGCCGGACAGCGGACTGCGTAGAGGCGCAGACGCGTTCTTTCTTTGCGGGGAATGCGTCTTCCAGCTCATGTATGCTCAGCAAGGTGATCAGATCCTGGCCGGTGCCGGAATCCGCCGGAACAAGGATCTCTTTCTCCTGTCTGCTGAACATATCCAGGAATTCATCGCTGTTCAGCCGCCTGCGCAGATCACAGTCTTCCCAGGTTACGGCTTCGTGCTTCTTATGATAGGCGCCCGGGGCAATTCCAAACATTGACAGTAGGCAGAGCCTGTCCGCGTCTTTTTGGATCACGGTCCACGCAAGCTGTTCCGTACCGGCCTTTGACGGGTCGGTTTCATAGCGGCCGAACAGGACGCTTTCTCCGACAGAGGCAGTCTTGAGGACTTCATATTCTGCCTGGAATTCCGCGTTTGATTTCAAATTTTGAAAGACCGGAATCAGGACAAGTACAGCCGCCGAAACCACCGCGCCTGAGAGGAGAAGGATGCGTCCCTTCCGCATGCGTTTTGCATGTGCTGCCGCTCCGGTTTCTTCCCGCTTCGCGCGCACGGCGGCCCGGAAAGAAGCGGATACCGAGGCGTGCGCGCCGGAAAGGAGTCTCACGACAGCCCGGACCAGACGCCGGACAGGCCAGGAGAGCAGGGCAGTGCAGGCAATGCTGGTGGAAAGGACCACCGCGTAGCGCAGAAAATCATTCATACGGACGGAGCCGAAGATCCAGAAAGCGAAGTAACCATGGATCAGAAACAGCTCTCTGCTGATGGTGCTGACAAAGCGCAGTGCCCGGTTTCCGAGTGTGACGCGCATTGAAAGCAGCAGGATCATCAGGGTAAATGCAATGCAGGCGGCGGACTGCCACAGGAGGGTGTGTCCGGCCAGGGTTGTGAAAAGCCCTGACGGAGAGAGAATGCTGCGGCTCAGCGTGTCGAAAAAGCGTGACAGAGAAAACTCGCTTCTGCCTGCGCCCAGGGTGCCTGACGCAGACATCGCGCTTTCATACAGAGAGGGCATATCCTCATAGTATCCGCCGCGCCTGACGCAGACGATGGAACGCTGCAGAAACAATGCTGTCAGGAGAAAGCTGACCGGCAGAAAGAGAAGCCACAGCCGGTTCAGAAGCCTGATCAGAGGCTGGCGGAACCGGGCATACAGCAGGCCGAAGATAAATGTGATCGTGGAATTATACCACCACTCGCCCCGGAACCAGTGTGACTGGTCTCCCTGCGGATCATGTCCCTGATGGAAGCTGAAGATTATGATACCAAGCACGGCCAGGCAGAGCAGGACCAGGGCTGCATTGCGGTTTTTCACCAGCCGGAAGGTCACATAGAAGAACAGGTAGAAGATCGTGATCTCCACGAAGAACCAGCCGTTT
This sequence comes from uncultured Lachnospiraceae bacterium, assembly GCA_902799015.1. GTDB lineage: Bacteria > Bacillota > Clostridia > Lachnospirales > Lachnospiraceae > Porcincola. The sequence continues at coordinate 61,505 of CADBZI010000013.1, forward strand.
GAGTTGACCAGTGTCAGGCCGAAGATGTCACGCAGAGCGCCGGCTGGGGTGGTGTGAATGCCGCCCCCGAATGTTTCCAGCAAAACACCGAGCGCGTTGATGATCCAGAATGGGATCAGGACGGTGGGAAGTCTCCTGTACAGAAAGCTGTCCAGATAGCCCGGTTTCTCCTGCAGGCTGGTGATCAGCCCGTATCCGGAGAAGAAGAAAAACAGCGCCGTGAATAATATGCCGATGTCATTGAACAGGGAGACGGGGCCTTTGTCGTATATCCCATAAGCCGTGATCTGCTGGGTGACATGGTGGAGGATGACCCCGATGCACGCGAAGGCCTGGATCATGTGCGTCTGTTCCAGGCTCAGAAAGCCGTCAGAGACCCTGCCGCCCCTGGTCAGGCGGGCATGGAAGCATGTGAAGATCACAAGTGCGGCCGGATAGGCCAGCAGCAGTATATGATTCATACTGTACCTGCTTTCTGCACGGGCTGACACGCGGTATCAGGAACCGGCTCAGAAGCTTTGTTTCATGTACTTCGACGGCGTCATCCCCTTCTGTTTTTTGAAGCATCTCGTAAAGTAACCGACATCGCGGAACCCGCACTGCTCCGCAGCCTCCGGGATCGTGATATCGCGCGCCGCAAGCATTTCACTGGCACACTCGATCCGGTAGTAGTTCAAGTAGGACAGGGGAGACTGTCCGGTGAACGACTTGAACAGCCCGCAGAAATAGTTCGGATTCATACCGGCCAGCGACGCCATGTCCTCCAGCCGGATCTGTTCCACATAGTGTTCCGAGATGTAGTCGAGGACCTTCTTCACACTCTTTCCGGAAGGATTCAGCTTCTCCTTTTCCGCGGGCACCAGCACTTCGCTCCGGATCAGCTCGGAGAAGATCAGATAGAAATACCCCTGCGCGGCCAGCTCATAGCCCGGCGGACGGGAGGTCATGATCTCGGACAGATGCCCCGCGATCGTAGCGATCATGGATCCGGCCGGCCAGACGAACAGCTCCGGAATTTCCTCGCGGCTGATGATTCTCTGCAGAAGCGGCGTGCTGATATGGTTGCTGCCCACCTCGAGGATGGCAGGATCAAACAGGACACATTCGTACCAGCAGTCCTGCGGCGTCCCGCCATGAATGACACCGGGCGGGATGATGATGCATTCCCCCGCCGAGATATGGTAGAGATAGCCGTCCAGTGAGAGAGGAAATGTGCCCTTCAGGACACGGACGATCTCGTATTCTTTGTGCCAGTTCACCGTACCACGCGACCGGGAACCGGAATGAGCCATGCTTTCTGTTTTCCCTGTAATCCAGATATTTCATAACGTTTTCCGCTTCCGTTCTTCCGCCAGCCGCTGCCGCTCAGTGCCTGTCCGGCAGGCAGACCGGCAGTGCTGCGCACAGAATGTCTTTCCTTCAATGATCTGAAGATTGTCCTGTTTTGAGTTAATATTAGCACTTGTTATGGCCTTTTGGGAGCCTATAATGAAATTAATCTGACGAAGTGGTTTTTTCAGTATAACTGGCAGATTGTCGGAAAAAGGCTGCAATACAGGGATTTTCAGGCGGAAATGTTTCCGGCGGAAGAACCATTGCAGGCGCGGAAACCGGTAAATCACTGCAGGAAGCAGTTTTATAAAAAGGGAGGAATATTATGAAAATCGATGCTGCGCTGATTCCAAAAGTAACACTGAACACAGGGGAACAGATCCCATGTATCGGAATGGGAACCTTCGGATCGGACCGTTTTACGCCGGATCAGGTTTCCGCTGCTGTCGCCGGGGCGATCCGGTGCGGCTACAGGATGTTCGACTGCGCGTCCTGCTACCAGAATGAGGATCAGATCGGTGAAGTGTTTGCCCAGGCTTTCAAAGAGGGCGTGGTCGAGAGAAAGGATCTCTTCATCATGACCAAGGTCTGGAATGACCAGCACCGGGAAGTCGCGAAGGCGCTGAAGAAGAGCATCAAGGATCTTCAGTGTGACTACGCGGATATGTATTTTATCCACTGGCCGTTCCCGAACTATCACGCACCGGGATGCGACGTGGATTCCCGCAATCCCGATTCCAAGCCGTTCTCCGTTGCAGAATTCATGGATACCTACCGGCAGTGTGAAGCACTGGTCAGAGAAGGCCTGATCCGCAACATCGGTATCTCGAATATGACCATCCCGAAGCTGGAGGCCGTGTATGACAAGTTCGAGATCAAGCCGGCGGCCTGCGAGATGGAGCTTCATCCGTGCTTCCAGCAGCAGGAGCTCTTCGACTGGCTCGTGGCACACGACATTCAGCCGATCGGATTCATGCCGCTCGGATCTCCGCAGAGACCGGAGAGAGATATCGTCGCCACTGACATCGCGGACATGAAGGTGCCGGAGATCGTGGAGATCGCGAAGAAGAGAGGCGTCCATCCGGCGATTATCTGCCTGAAGTGGGCAGTGAGAAGAGGACAGATCCCGATTCCGTTCTCGGTGCATGAGGCGGAGTACACCAGCAATCTCGCCGCGACCGTATCGGATCCGCTGACGGATGAGGAGATGCAGATCATCTCCACCCTCGAGAAGGACAATCGTCTGGTCAAGGGGCAGGTCTTCCTGTGGCCGGGCGCGAATGACTGGCATGATCTGTGGGACGAAGACGGAAAGATCGTCGACTGCCCGGACGCGTAAGAAGGAAGAATGGAAGCATCCTGTAGAGACATAGACACAAGAGAAAGGAGCAAGAAAGCATGTTAAAAGGAATTCCGAAGATTCTTTCACCGGAGCTTCTGATGGTTCTGGCTGAGATGGGACACAGCGACCGCCTGGTGATCGGGGATGGAAACTTCCCGGCGGAATCCATGGGAAAGGACGCGATTGTCATCCGTATGGACGGACACGGCGTGCCGGAGATTCTGGACGCGATCCTTCAGGTTTTCCCGCTGGATACCTATGTGGAGCACCCGGTGAGCCTGATGGAAGTCATGCCCGGAGATCCCGTGGAGACACCGATCTGGGATACATACAAGGAGATCGTCAAGAAGCATGACGAGCGCGGCGAGAAGGCGATCGGGACGATCGAGCGCTTCGCGTTCTACGAGGAGACAAAGAAGTCCTATGCGATCATCGCGACGGGAGAGTCGGCTCTGTACGCGAATATCATGCTGCAGAAGGGTGTTGTAACGGATTGAAGAATCCGCTGAGAGTGAATAGAAGAATCAACTGGAGAGCAGACAGAACAAGTATCACAGAGTGAGAGGAGAAAATATGAGCAAGAACAGATATATCGGTGAGTTTCCGGTGATTGGCATCCGCCCGGCGATCGACGGACGGCGCGGTGCTCTGGACGTCAGAGGATCCCTGGAAGAGCAGACCATGAACATGGCGAAGTCGGCAGCGGCGCTGTTTGAGCAGAACCTGAAGTATGTCAACGGGGATCCGGTGAAGGTCGTGATCGCGGATACCACCATCGGCAGAGTTGCGGAAGCGGCAGCCTGTGAGGCAAAGTTCAAGAAGGAAGGCGTCGCGATCACGCTGACCGTCACGCCGTGCTGGTGCTACGGCGCGGAGACGATGGATATGAACCCGCTCACGATCAAGGGAGTGTGGGGATTCAACGGAACAGAGCGTCCCGGTGCGGTCTACCTGGCATCTGTGCTGGCCACCCATGCACAGAAGGGACTTCCCGCGTTCGGCATCTACGGACATGATGTCTGCGAAGCGGACGATACGTCCATCCCGGCGGATGTGAAGGAAAAGCTTCTGCGATTCGGAAGAGCGGCCATCGCCGCGGCGACCATGCGTGACAAGTCTTATCTGCAGATTGGTTCCGTGACCATGGGAATCGGCGGCTCCATCATCGACTCCACGTTCATCGAGGATTACCTCGGCATGAGAGTGGAATCCATCGACGAAGTCGAACTCATCCGCCGTATGGAAGAGAAGATCTACTGTGAAGAAGACTTCCAGAAAGCCATGGAGTGGACGAAGAAGTACTGCAAGGAAGGCCTGGACAAGAATCCGGACTTCATCCGCAAGAGCCCGGAGCAGAAGGAAAAAGACTGGGAATTCGTCGTCAAGATGGCGTGTATCATCAAGGATCTGTTCAATGGGAATCCGAACCTGCCCAAGGGCTGTGAGGAAGAGGCGGTCGGCCACAATGCCATCGCCGGCGGTTTCCAGGGACAGCGTCAGTGGACCGATTTCTATCCGAACGGCGACTACGCCGAGGCACTCCTCAATACGTCATTTGACTGGGAAGGCGCAAGAGAGCCGTACATCCTGGCAACGGAGAATGACGTGCTGAACGGACTGGGCATGCTGTTCATGAAGCTTCTGACCAACCGTCCCCAGATGTTCGCGGACGTGAGAACCTGTTGGAACGGCGAATCCGTGAAGCGGGCAACCGGATACGAGCTGGAAGGCAAGGCGAAGGAAGCAGACGGGTTCATTCACCTGATCAATTCCGGCGCATGCTGCCTGGATGCCTGCGGAGAGCTGCGCGATGAAGCGGGCAATCCGGTGATAAAGGAATGGTATAACGTGACCGAGGATGACATCAAGACGGTCATGGATCACACCGAATGGTGCGCGGCGGACAACGGATACTTCCGCGGAGGCGGATATTCGTCCAGATTCCTGACCCGTGCCGAGATGCCGGCGACCATGATCCGCCTGAACCTGGTCAAGGGACTTGGCCCGGTCCTTCAGATTGTGGAAGGCTGGACGGTCGCGCTGCCGGATGAGATCTCCGATATCATCTGGAAGAGAACCGACTATACCTGGCCCTGCACCTGGTTCGCCCCGAGGGTGGACAAGAGCAAGAACGCGTTCAAGTCGGCGTATGACGTCATGAACAACTGGGGCGCGAATCACGGCGCGATCAGCTACGGCCACATCGGCGCGGACCTGATCTCCCTGTGCTCGATCCTTCGGATTCCGGTCTGCATGCACAATGTGCCCGAGGAAGACATCTTCCGTCCGGCGGCATGGAATGCGTTCGGCATGGACAAGGAAGGACAGGATTACCGTGCCTGCCAGGCATACGGACCGCTGTACAGGACCGTGAGATAATCGGTGAATCTGTTTGAATCGCAAAGCGTAGCAGCCTGCCCGCAGTGTTCTTCCAGGAAGCATTGTTTCGGGAAGAATCAGAACACTTCGGGCGGGCTGCTGTGAGAGGAAGGCATACATGAAGACATACTATGCGGCAGCAGATATCGGAGCCTCGGGCGGCCGTCTGATCCTGGGCGCGTTGGAGGATGGGCAGCTGACGCTGGAAACCATCCACCGCTTCGACAACCGGATGGAGAAGCGCGGCGATGCCCTGTGCTGGGATTATCAGAGGATCGCGGAAAACATCGTGGAAGGCCTGCGGCTGTGCGCGGAGGCCGGCAAGATTCCGATCAGCCTGGGTGTCGATACCTGGGGCGTGGACTATGTCCTCCTGGATGAAGCCGGAAACCCGGTGGGAGAGTGCTACGGGTACCGGGATCACAGGACCGACGGCATGGACCGCGTGGTCGAGAAGATCATTGCTCCGGAGGAACTGTACCGCAGGACGGGAACGCTCAAGGCGGATTACAACACGATCTACCAGCTGATGTCTGTGCGGGAACGAAGCCCCGAGCACCTGGAAGCGGCGCAGTGTATGCTTCTGACGCCGGACTATCTGAACTACCTGCTGACCGGCGTGAAGAAATGGGAGTACACAGAGGCTTCCACGACGCAGCTGCTGGATCCGGAAAAAAAGGACTGGGACTTTGACCTGATCCGGTCTCTGGGTCTTCCGGAGAAGCTCTTCGGTCCGGTCAGCTTTCCCGGAACCTATGTCGGGAAGCTGGCAGAGCACTGGGCAAAGAAGGCCGGGTATTCCCTGGACGTCTATCTGCCGGGCACCCATGATACGGCCTGCGCGGTGGCAGCCTTGCCGAAGGTGGAGAGTGACAGTATCTACATCAGCTCCGGCACATGGTCTTTGATGGGTGTGCGCCGGGAGAAGCCGGACTGCAGTGAAGAGAGCCGGAAGGCGAACCTGACCAATGAGGGAAGCGCGGACGGAGGAATCTGCTGCCACAAGAACATCATGGGCCTGTGGATGATTCAGTCTGTACGGCACGAGTACGGCGACCGGTACAGCTTTGATGAGATCTGCCGCATGGCGGAGGAAAGCAAAGACTTCCCGTCGCTGGTGGACGTGCAGGACAATTGCTTCCTGTCTCCGGACAGCATGTGTGAGAGTATCCGGACATGGTGCGAAGCACATAGCCTGAAAGTACCGCAGACGTTAGGGGAAATTGCTTCGGTGGTCTACCGGAGCCTGGCTGCGTGCTACGCGCAGACGGCGAAGGAGCTGGAGACGCTGAATGGGAAACCGTATCCGGTTGTGCAGGTTGTGGGCGGAGGCTCACAGGCGGAATACCTGAACCAGCTCACGGCCGACGCGCTGGGGAAGACGGTATATGCCGGCCCCACGGAAGCTTCCGCAATTGGCAATATCATCGTACAGATGTGGGGAAGAGGCGGGATCGGCAGCCTGGACGAAGCCCGGCAGATCGTCGGCGCGTCCTTCCCGGTAAAGGTATTTCAGCCGCGAAGCTGAGCGGGATCAGGAGATCACAATTATGAGAGAGTTACTGCTTGGAATCGATATCGGTACCAGCGCATGCAAGGTGGCTGTATTTGACAAGGATGGCCATGTAGCCGCGTCCGTAACCGAGGATTATCCGGTGTATTATCCGCACACCGGCTGGGCGGAGCAGAACCCGGACGACTGGTGGGAAGGCGTCGCGAAAGGCATCCGGAAGCTGATGGACAGTCCGGATGTTTCGCCGGAGGAGATTGCCGGTGTCGGTGTAGACGGCCAGAGCTGGTCTGCGGTGGCGGTGGACAAGGAAGGAAAGGTCCTGTGTCCCACTCCGATCTGGATGGATACACGCTCCAATGACATTTGCCAGGAAATGACAGCGAAGATCGGCGCGGAGCGGATCTTCGCGGTTGACGGCAATCCGCTGCAGCCGATGTATACTACGCCGAAGGTCCTCTGGTATGAAAGAACCATGCCGGAGCTGTACGGCAGGATCGATAAGATTCTCCAGTGCAACGGCTTCATCGTCTACCGGCTGACCGGCGCGGTGACGCAGGATCTTTCACAGGGCTATGGCTGGCACTGCTTTGACATGCGCAGGGGCTGCTGGAATCTGGAGATGGCCGCGGAACTGGGCATACCGGAACGCTTCCTGCCGGAGATCACGGCGTGTGACGCGGTTGTCGGACACGTGACGGCACAGGCTGCCGCACAGTGCGGCCTTCTGGAAGGAACTCCTGTTGTGGCGGGCGGGCTGGACGCCTGCTGCGGTACTCTGGGCGTCGGCGTGTCTGAGCCGGGAGAGACCCAGGAACAGGGCGGTCAGGCCGGCGGCATGAGCATCTGCATGGATCAGTACCATGCAGATCCCAGACTGATTCTGGGATACCATGTCGTGCCGGGAAGGTGGCTGCTTCAGGGCGGAACGACCGGCGGTGGCGGCGCGATGCGCTGGTTTGAGAGTGAGTTCGGCGGGGAGGAACGCCTTATGAAGGAGCAGCTTGGCATGAGCTCGCTCGACCAGATGAACCAGGCTGCGGCGAAGGTTCCCGCAGGGAGCGAAGGCCTGGTGTTCCTGCCCTACATGTCCGGAGAGCGGACGCCGATCTGGGACGCGGAAGCGAAGGGTGTTTTCTACGGGATTGACTTCACGAAGAAGAAAGGACACTTTGTCCGCGCGCTGATGGAGGGTGTTGCCTACGCGCTCCGCCACAATCTGGAGGTCGCCGGGAATGCCGGGGCTGAAGTACAGGTCCTGAAGGCAATGGGCGGATCCGCGAATTCCCTGCTCTGGACGCAGATCAAGGCAGACATCACGGGAAAGAAGATCGAGGTACCAGCTTCCGACACCGCCACCACATGGGGCGCGTGTATGCTGGCCGGCGTGGGCGTCGGACTGTTCCCCTCCTACAAAGAGGTGATCGGCCGTACCATCGCGACACGACGGGTACATGAACCCGGGACGGCGGATCTGGAAGCGTACGAGAAAGGGTATCAGACTTACCGGGCATTGTACGAGAACCTGAAGGATCTGATGCATCAAAGATGACAGGCGAGAAAAAACCAGACGCGTCCGGCGCGGACGCGGGATACGGCTCCATGCGTGAAGGAGCCGGCTGGGACGGATATGTGAAGGAGGCAGATACAATCATGAAAGCCGGAGTTGTGCACGCGAAAAATGATATTCGTTATGAAGAGATCGAGACGCCGAAGGCCGGGCCCGGCAGGGTTCTGATCAAGGTCAAGTATACCGGCATCTGCGGGTCTGACGTACCGCGGGTGAATGCGGATGCCTGCCATTATTTCCCCAATGTGCTTGGCCATGAGTTTTCCGGAACCGTTGTCGAGATCGGGGAAGGCGTGACACGTCTGAAACCGGGCGACCGTGTGGCAGGGATCCCGCTGGTTCCCTGCATGAAGTGCTATGACTGCCAGAGAGGCGATTATTCCCTGTGCAAGCATTACAGCTTCATCGGTTCACGCGAATTCGGCAGCTTCGCGGAATATGTCAGTGTGCCGGAGCGGAACGCGGTTCCCTTCGCCGACAATGTCAGCTTCGAACAAGGCGCATTTTTCGAGCCCGCGACGGTAGCACTGCACGGACTGCTGCGCCTGAACTATCAGGGCGGCGGCTGCGTGGCGGTGCTTGGCGGCGGGACGATCGGCATGATGACGCTGCAGTGGGCGAAGATCTTCGGCGCGAAGAAGGTTGTGGTTTTTGACATTGTCGAGGAACGCCTGGCGCTTGGCAAGCGGCTCGGTGCAGATGCCGGGATCAATACGCTGGAAGAGGGATTCATGGACAGGGCGATGGAGCTGACCGGCGGCAGGGGCTTTGACTATGTCTATGAAACAGCGGGCAACACGATCACGATGAAGATGGCGTTCCGCCTGGCGGCGAACAAGGCAGGCGTGTGCTTTATCGGCACCCCGACGAAGGAGCTTTCCTTCACCGTGGACGAGTGGGAGTGCATGAACCGCAAGGAGTTCACCCTGACGGGATCCTGGATGTCCTACTCGGCTCCGTTCCCCGGAAAGGAGTGGGAGCTGACGTCCTACTACTTCAGTACCGGACAGCTGAAATTCGATGAATCGTTTATCTACCGCAAGGTACCGCTGTCACAGATCGCGGAAGCCTTCGAGTGGTACAAGACACCGGGAACGGTCAAGGGAAAGATTCTGATCGACAGCGAAGCATAACAGACAAGAGGAAGACATGATCACGACAGTTACTTTGAATGCGTCCATCGACAAAGCCTATGTGATGGAGCGGGCGATTGAGAACGGCACGGTCATGCGCGTGAAGGAGGTGCGGAATACCGCCGGAGGCAAGGGCCTCAATGTGGCAAAGGTCGCACGGATCTGCGGCGCTGACGTGCAGGCGACAGGATTTGCCGGCGGGTTCAACGGACAGTACCTTGAGGACCTTGCAAGGCGCAGCGATGTGGAAACGCGGTTTTTCCATGTAGAGGGAGAGACCCGCAGCTGCATTAACATTCTGGATCCGAAGTACGGATCCACGGAGTATCTGGAGCCGGGATTTGACGTGAAAGCAGAGGACGTGGACCGGTTCCTGGAGGAGTTTCCTTCCATCATTGACGGAAGCTCGGTTGTAACGATGTCAGGGTCCGCGCCGCGGGGTGTTCCTGCGGATATCTACAAGAAGCTGACTGGTATCATGAAGCAGGCCGGGATCAAGGTGATTCTGGACACCAGCGGCAGTTACCTGTCGGAAAGCCTGAGCGGCTGTCCGGATATGATCAAGCCGAATGAGGACGAGATCGAGGCCCTCCTGGGAATCCGGGTAAACGGCTATGAGGATGTGCTGCGGTCCGCGCAGGAGCTGCATGATACGTATCAGATTCCCTGGGTTGTGATTTCCCTCGGCGCCGATGGTGCCGTGCTGGCCTGCGAGGAAGGAATCTTCCACGGGAAGCCGCCAGTCCTGACGCCGGTGAACACCGTCGGCTGCGGCGACTCCATGACAGGGGCCTTTGCCGTGGCAATGGAGCGGAAGATGAAACCGGAGGAAGCGCTCGGCTACGCCGTCGCGGTGTCGGCAGCATCGGCCATGTCACCGCTCACCGGGCATTTTGACCTGGCGGTGTATGAGAAGATAGCAGGAGACGTTGTGGTGGAGGTTTGCGGATAAAGGCGCTGCACTACAGGAAACAGACTTGTTCAGGAGGACAAAACAATGCTTGTCACATCAAAAGAATTACTGCTTGACGCACAGAAGAGAGGATACGCCGTAGGCGCATTTAACGTGGAAAACATGGAGATGGTCATGGCGGTACTGGCCGCGGCAGAAGAGACCGGCTCCCCTGTCATCATGCAGACAACCCCCGGGACGTTAAAGTATGCGGGACTTGATTTCTACTTTGCGAATATCCGCGCGGCCGCGGAGCGGACGAAGATTCCGGTGGTCTGCCATCTGGACCACGGCAACAGCTTCGATCTGGCATGCGCAGCCTTCCGTGCTGGATATACATCGATTATGATCGATGGATCGAAGAAGCCGTTCGAGGACAACATCGCGCTGACAAAATCGGTCACCGATGTCTGCCACGCGGGCAATGTGCCGGTTGAGGGCGAACTCGGCAAGGTAGGCGGCAAGGAAGATGACCTGGACAACGGAGAGGGAGAGAATCCGTACACGGATCCGGATCAGGCGAAGGAATTCGTCGCGCGCACGCAGGTCGATTCCCTTGCGGTGGGCGTAGGAACCTCCCACGGTGTCTATAAAGGAGTCCCGAAGGTGAATGTGGATGTCCTGTCAGCGATCCGCGAGGTCGTCCCGATCCCGCTTGTCCTGCACGGAACTTCAGGCGTTCCGGATGAGCAGGTCAGAGACTGCGTGAGCAGGGGAATCTGCAAGGTGAATTACGCGACGGATCTTCGCATTGCGTTCATGAATGGTGTGAAGGCGCATATGGCAAGCCACCCCGAAGACTACGATCCGAAGAAGTACGGAGTCCCCGGGATGGAGGAAGTGAAGAAGTACGTCATGCAGAAGATGGAAGTGGTCGGAAGCGTCGGCCGTGCCTGAGTGAGACTGACGGCGGCAGACCTGTATTCTGCCGCCGCGGCGGTGGTTTTCACGTGTCCTGAAGAGAGTCTCTGTCTGCAGGCCGGACGCAGCCCAAATTCGGTAAAATGCCGAAAACAGCTGTTGACAAAACGTTTCGCTGGCATCATAATGTACATAGAGCGAAACGTTTCACCCATGAAATCGTTGGAAGGAGTTGTCAGATAGCCGGAGGCATTGGTGTGGCTGCAACAATACGTGACATCAAGAATATGACGGGTCTGTCGCTTGCGACAATCTCGAAGTACCTGAACGGAGGAAACCTCCTCCCGGAGAACAGAGAGAAGATCGAGGAAGCGATCAGAACGCTTCATTATGAAGTGAATGAGATGGCGCGCGGACTCGTGACCAGCCAGAGCAAGACAATCGGTGTCGTCGTATTTGATATTTCCAATGTTTTTACCGGTACGGTTCTTCAGTACCTTGGTGAGTACCTGAGAGAGGAAGGGTACGCAGCCATGATCTGCGATTCGCAGAACGATCCGGTGCTTGAAGAACAGAACGTCCGCTTCCTCCTGGGAAAGAAAGTGGACGGCATGATCGTCATGCCGGTCGCCCAGGACCCAGGATTTCTGGAGCCGGTTCTGCGGAATCATATTCCGGTGGTTCTGATGGACCGTCCGCTGAAGGATTCCAGACTGGACTGTGTGAAGGTCAATAACCGGGAGGCAGCCTACGATGCTGTGAAGCTGCTGGCGGATTACGGACATCGGCGGATCGCGCTGATCAGCGCGGACACAGTGATTACCGGACAGGAGCGGCTGGAGGGCTGCCTGCAGCTTTTGAAGGACCGGAAGATCCGGGTTCCGCGCAGCTACCTGAAGGTGGGAGACCACAGCATCGGGCATGGGTACCGGAGCATGCAGGAACTGCTGAAGCTGAAGGAACGGCCGACAGCGGTTTTCCTGGGAAACTTTGAGATCATTCTCGGCGCGGTGATGGCTTTGAATGAATCCCCGTACCAGTGTCCCGAGGATCTGTCCCTGATCGGATTCGACGACCTGATTATCTCCAACCTGTCAAAGCCGAAGCTTGTCCTGGCTGTCCAGCCGCTTCGGAAGATGGCGGAGGAAGCGGTCAGACTGCTTCTGAAGCGGATCGATCAGATCCGGAACGGGATGGATAAAGAAGACGGACAGTATGAACACGAGATACTGGTTCTGCCGGCAAAGATTGCGGAGGGAAAGTCGATTGCCCGCTGTGGATGAAGGAGACGAATGGATGAAACTGACAGGACTGAATCACATCACGATCAATGTAAAAAACCTGGAAGACTCCAAAGCCTTCTATGAGGAGGTTTTCAGCCTGGAACAGTGTGGGTTTACCGACATGGGGGATCACACGCTGACATATTACCAGCTGCCGCAGGGCGTTCTGCTGGAACTGATCGACTATGAGAACAAGGAGGAAGCAGCCGTGCACCGTGAGACGGATACGGGAATTTACCGTCATCTGTGTCTGGAAGCGGACTCCCTGGAAGAGCTGAATCAGCGCTGCCGGGAGAAGGGTGTGACTGTTCGGTCGGCGCCGGCTTATGTAGAGAAGCTCGGAAGGCACAATATGCTGCTGGTTGATCCGAGCGGCGTCGAGATCGAGGTGTTTCTCGCTGAGAAGTAAGCCGGGGCAGGAGGTGGTACCGATGGTTCCGATCAGCCCGGCATGGCGGGATTATTATACGGAGCTTGAGCCGGAGCGGCGCGCGCAGATACTTCAGAGAAACCTCCGGGAAGAGGCGGAAGACGGGGCGAATGCATATCGCCAAAGACTGTTTTCCCTTCGTTACATGGAGGAGGGAAAGAAAGAGCCGTCTGCGGATCGCTGGCTGTGGGCATGCGTGAATTTCATTCAGGTTTACAGCTCGTCCCGGTTTTTCCGACGGGGCGGAAAGAAAGAGGTAAGCCAGTTCCTGAAAGAGAGCGGGTATCTGGAGGCAGCCTCTTACGGCGAGGCGGGCGAAGCGGCGCTGTACTGGGAGATCCGGAATACGGCAAAGCGGTATTTTAAGACCTGTATGGGATCAGAATACAGAAGATCGCTCTTCGGACTGCTCAGTCCCAACGGGGCGGATCAGAAAAAACAGATGTGCAAGGATGTGTGGAGGATGACGCTGGGTCTGGAGAAGCGGTTCGAGCTGTCCGATGAACTGAAGCTCTGGACGAAGGCAGTGCACGATGAGTATGTTCTCACAGATCCGCGCGCGTCAGAGCAACTGCAGGAAATGTCCCGGTCTATGGAACGCGGATGAAGTGATTTTCAGCCCGGTTCAAAGGCCGGAGCAGACAGGAGGGAGAAATCGTTGGAAAATATCAAGCAGAACCCAGTTGTAAAGAAATTGGGATTTAACCGGATCATACTGTTCTGCATCCTGCTGCTGATGTACGGGGTGTTCTCGGTGATCATCCCAGGATTCGCCAGCATGGACAGAATCATGAGCATTCTGAACTATACCTATTTCCTTGGCTTTCTTGCGCTCGGTGTGACTTTTGTCATCGCGACAGGCGGAATCGACTTCTCGATCGGTCCCGTGATGTTCTGCTGCGCGTTGATGGCAGGCTATACGCTGAACACCCATGGAGCGCCGGTCGTTGTCTCTCTGATCATGAGCATCGTGATCGGCTTCTGCTTCGGCTGCTTCAATGGATACCTTGTGGCATTTGTCGGGGTCCCGCCCTTCATTGTTTCCATGGCGACCATGAACATCGCCAAGGGTCTGGGTTCGGTCTTCACGAAGACACAGTCGGTCAGCTGGCCGCAGGGCAATGACCCGTCCGGCAAGGGCTGGTTCCGGAATCTGGTCAAGGTTGGCGATTTCCCGGTCGGCCTCCTCATCTTCGCGGTCGCAGTCGTGATCCTGTACATCGTGATGAACAACACGAAGGCAGGCCGGTACATTCTCTGCCTCGGAAGCAACAAGGAGGCGGTCCGCCTGTCCGGCGTCAATGTGCGCAAGTGGCAGATGCTGGCATATGTCATCTGCGGCGCGCTGGTCGGCATCGCGGCAATCTTCTTTGTCGGGGCGTATACGACGGTTCAGCCGGGCCTGGGCGATACCTACAACAATGAGGCGATCGCTTCCTGCGTCATGGGAGGAACCTCCATGGCAGGCGGACTGGCATCGATCGGCGGAACGGTGATCGGAGTCCTGGTCATTTCCCTTCTGCAGGAAGGCATCATGGCACTTCGTATGACCAAGGAAGTACAGATGATCATCACCGGTATCATAGTCATCGTGTTTGTCTACGCGGACGTTTCAGCAAGACGCCGCAGGAACTGACGAAAGGAGAAGGAAAAGATGGGTGAAGTGATTCTTACAATGAAAAACATCGACAAGTCCTTCCCTGGAGTCCACGCGCTGGATCATGTCGATTTCGAGCTGAAAAGAGGAGAAGTTCACGCGCTGATGGGCGAGAACGGAGCCGGAAAGTCAACCCTGATGAAAGTGCTTACCGGAATCTACACAAAGGACTCCGGAACGATCACCTACGAGGGACGTGAGGTAGAGTTCCACAATACCCACGACGCGCAGGCAGCCGGTATCGTCATCGTGCACCAGGAGCTGAACATGGTCGGCGACCTGACTGTCGCGCAGAACATTTTCATCGGAAGAGAATTCAAGAAGGGCTTCATGATCGATGACCGGAAGATGATCCAGGAATCGAAGAAGCTGTTCGACGAGCTGCACATCAATATCGACCCGAAGGCCAAGATGAGCGATCTGACGGTCGGAAAGCAGCAGATGTGCGAGATCGCGAAGGCCATCTCCCACCAGGCGAAGGTCATCATCTTTGATGAGCCGTCCGCCGCGCTGACGGAGAAGGAGATCGAGGATCTGTTCGCGATTATCCGCGATCTGCGCAAACAGAACCTGGGCATCATCTACATCTCTCACAGAATGGACGAGATCAAGGTCATCACGGACCGTGTGACGGTCATGCGTGACGGTGCCTATGTCGGCACACTGATCACGGACGAGTGCACGAAGGAAGACATCATCAACATGATGGTCGGCCGTGTGATCTATGAAGATCCGAAGACGCACAGCATGGTACCGGCAGACGCGCCGGTGGTGCTGAAGGTGGAGCACCTGAATGCAGGAAAGATGGTGCAGGACGTCAGCTTCGAGCTGCGCAAGGGCGAGATCCTCGGCTTCTCCGGACTGATGGGCGCCGGGCGGACCGAGACGGCAAGAGCCCTGTTCGGCGCGGATCCGAAGACAGGCGGCGACATCTACATCAATGGAAAGAAGGTCACGATCAACTCTCCGGAGGACGCCGTGAAGAACGGAATCGGCTATCTTTCCGAGGACCGCAAGCGCTTCGGCGTCGTGCTCAAGAAGAATATCACGGAGAATTCCACGCTGGCCACGCTGCCAAAGTATATGTCCGGACTGTTCATCAACAAAGGCGCAGAGAAAGAGGTAACGGAGCGGTACATCAAAGAGTTGGATACCAAGACACCCAGCGCGGACCAGCTGGTTGTCAACCTTTCCGGCGGAAACCAGCAGAAGGTCGTTATCGCGAAGTGGCTGGTCAGAAACTGCGATATCCTGATCTTTGACGAGCCCACCAGAGGAATCGATGTCGGCGCGAAGAACGAGATCTACAAGCTGATGAACCGGCTTGCCGCGGAAGGCAAATCCATCATCATGATCTCTTCCGAGATGACGGAGATCCTTCGTATGAGCGATCGCATCATTGTCATGTGCGAAGGGAAGAAGACGGGTGAGATCTCGATTGAAGAAGCGACACAGGAAGCGATCATGGATAAGGCAACCCGCGACATCAAGTAAGGAGAGAGATAGAAGATGACGAAGAAGAAATCAATCTTTACGCAGGAAGTGATTGTTGGAATCGTTCTGGTTGCCCTTTATTTCATATTCCGCACGATCAGTTCAGACTTCGGAAAGTACACGACCTTCCTGAGCATGATGGATATTTCCTACTATTACGCCCTGATGGCGATTGGTGTCGCGTTTCCGCTGATTACCGGCGGCGTGGATCTGTCCATCGGAACCGGCATGATCTGCTACGCGCTTGCGGGCGGCTGCCTGATCCGTTTCTACAATGTGCCGACCGGTCTGGCGATGCTGGTATCCATCCTGTTTGGATTGGGAATCGGCCTTGCCAACGGAGTGCTGATCTCTGTCATGGGACTTCCGCCGTTCCTGGCGACGCTGTGTACCTGTATGATTACGCGCGGACTTGGCTCGGTTGTGACCGGTTCCTTCGCGATTCCGTGGCCGACGGCCAAGCAGGACAACGGCTGGTTCCATTCGATCTTTAAGATAACGCTGGCAGACAAAACCAAGCTTCCCCTGGGCCTTGTGTGGATCATCCTGCTGATGCTGATCATGCAGTTTGTGCTGGCGCACACCCGGTTCGGCCGTTATACGATCGCGATCGGGTCCAACAAAGAAGCGGCGATTCTGTCAGGTATCAATGTGAAGTTCTACCACATCATGGTTTATGCAGTCAGCGGACTGTTCGCCGGACTGGCGTCCATCGCGTACGCCGCTGTCATCAAGACGGTGCAGCCGGGCACGGGCGCCGGCATGGAACTGGATGCCATAGGAGGCGCGATCGTAGGCGGTGTGTCCGCCTCCGGCGGCTATGGAACCATATACGGAACCGTAATTGGCGCGTATGTCATCCTGTTCCTGAAACAGGGCCTTCCCTATATCGGATTCAATGCGAACATGCAGCAGATCATAACAGGCTTCGTCCTGATCGGCGCGGTCACGATCGATATCATCAAGAGGAAGGTTATTAAGTAAAGGGTAATGATTGCAGATCGGCAACACAGCCGGATCTGTATCAATAGATTCATTCAACCAACAAAAGGAGGAAAAGAGAATGAAGAAGAAAATGCTGGCAGTTATGATGAGCGCTGCGCTGGTTGGAAGCCTGATGGCAGTTCCGGCATTCGCGGCGGAGAACCTTTCCGACACCACGGAAGGTATCGCACAGTTCGATGGTCTGGAAGCAAAAGAAGCGTATGATTTCCAGATCGTTGTCAAGAGCTTCCAGTCCACCTACTGGCAGGCAGCTCTGCAGGGCATGGATCAGGCAGCCGAGGAGCTCGGTGTCACCTATTCCGCACAGGGCCCGGCTTCTGAGTCTGATATCGCTGACCAGGTGAACATGCTCAACAGTGCCATCAACGGCGCTCCGGCTGGTGTCGGCCTTGCTGCATGTGATACCTCTTCCGTACTGGAATCCCTTCAGGCTGCGGCTGACGCCGGTGTTCCGATCGTTGCGTTCGATACCGGTATCGCGGATGCGCCGGAAGGATCGGTTGTCTGCACGGTTGTGACCGACAATACCGCAGCCGGCGAAGTTGCTGCTGTTAACCTGTATGAGGCAATTAAGGACCAGCTGGGCAACGGCACTGTCCGTATCGGTGAGATCAACCAGGACAACTATGCACTGAACATCCAGCAGAGAGGCCTTGGCTTCATCAACAAGCTCATCGAGCTTGCTGCAGCTGATGGCTACACCGTAGCGATGGAAGGTAATGAGTTCTATGTTGACGCGGCTGAGGGCGCTGTCGAGGGCGATGCTGACATCATCCTTGAAGTCCGTGTTCCGGCGCAGACCACTGTTGACCTTTGCTCCACCGAGGCTGGAACCATCCTGGATAAGGAAGACACCATCGCGGTATTCGGCTCCAACCAGACTGCTGCGGAAGGTCTGCTGGTCGCAAATGACAACCGTGAAGTTCTTGGCGACACTGTCGTTGGCGTAGGCTTCGATGCCGGTACCTCCATCAAGGCTGCTGTCGAAGATGGCACCTTCCTTGGCGCTGTGACCCAGTCTCCGCTGATGATGGGCTACTACTGCATCTATGCTCTGACCGCTGCTGCAAACGGCGAGGAGCTGATCGATGTCCCGACCGATGGTTATTGGTATGATGCTTCCAACATGGATGACGAGAACATCGCACCGAACCTGTATGACTGATGAATTCCTGAACGGAAATTCGTGACAGCGAAACAGGATAGTTAACTGAATACGCGGGGCGCATTGCGAAGGTCGGCTGACCGGTCGATGCGCCCTGCTTTGTGCCTTCTGACTTGATCTCAGTGGGGGAGACTCCCGCCTCTATAGACGGTGAGTAACTATTCTGTCTCAGTGGCGGGTGTCAATCCCCCCACTGAGATAAAGCCTCCGGCGGATCGCAGCCGCGCTCATAGGAAGGTGCTTCGCACCGAGCGCAGCGCGGCAAGAACGCCGTTGGCGTTCTTGAAAGGAGACTCAGCACAATAGGAGACATAGCACATGTTAATGGAAGAAGCGAGAAACAAAATTGTGGAATTCGGCAAGCGGATGTCAGCGGACGGCCTGGCGCCGGGGACTGCCGGAAACATCAGTATCTATGATCCGGAGACAGGCTATATGGCAATCAGTCCGTCCGGCGTTCCGTACGATAAGACGCTGCCGGAGGACGTTGTCATACTGGATCTGGATGGAAATGTGATCGACGGAGATAAGAAGCCGTCCAGTGAGCACGGCCTGCATGCCGTGTTTTACCGGACAGATCCGGAGGCAAGGGCGGTTGTGCACAATCACTCCATGTACTGTACCATTCTTGCGTGCATGGGAGAGCCGCTGCGGTCCGTGCATTACGCGCTTGCGGAAGCACAGTGCAGCGAGATCCCGCTGGTGCCGTATCACACCTTCGGAACGCCGGAGCTGGCGGACGCTGCCGCCGAGGCGCTTAAGAAGAAAGGCCATGGCCTGATTCTCCAGAACCACGGAATGTGCGCTTATGGTCCCACGATCGAGAGCGCTTACGGGCTTGCCCTGACCATGGAATGGTGTGCGCAGGTGCAGTGGCACTGCATGGCCGCCGGAAAGATGAATGTCCTGACGGATGAGCAGATGGAAGTTGCCATGGAGCACTATAAGACATACGGACAGAAGAAGAGCGACGGCAGCCACACGGGTGGCTACAGTGTTGTGTGAGCGGGAAACGGATGTCGCAAAGCGTGAAATGTTTGCCAAGGCTGGTAAAAGGTGATATCATCCCCACTGTAGAGGGTGAAACAAAGCTGAAACATTGAAACAGACAAAAGCCTTCAAACCCTCGTATTATGAACAATTTCAGTCTTCAGGGCGGGGTGAAAGTCCCCACTGGCGGTAACAGTCCGCGAACTGCCACAGGGCAGCTGATTCGGTGTGATTCCGATACCAACGGTATAGTCCGGATGGAAGAAGATAGCGATCCTGTATGAGAGAGCCCAAAGATCTGAGTTCAGGTCTTTGGGCTTTTCTGGATCCGCTTCCATCTCCTGAATCATTGCGGGAGTCCCGCGAAGAAAGGAGAAGAAACCTATGAACATGTCAGGAGAAAACACAGAAAACAGACGGCGTGCCGGATCCGGGAGAGCAGCCGGCGTGCAGGCCGGTTCCGTCACCCGGTATCTTGTCTCGGCAGCCATGCTGAGCGCCGTGGCGGTCGTTCTGCAGTATATTGAGTTCTCGATTCCGATCATGCCGTCCTTCATCAAGCTGGATCTGTCTGACCTGCCGTCCCTGATCGGCGCCTTTGCGATGGGACCTTTGTGGGGTGTCGCGATTGCGGGAATCAAGAACCTGATCCATCTTCTGGTCTCTCAGTCCGGCGGGGTCGGAGAGCTGGCGAACTTTCTGATGAATGCAGTCTTTGTCGCGGCAGCGGGACTGATCTATCAGTATCACCGGACCAGGAAGGGGGCGCTGGCGGGCTCTGTGATCGGGGCTGTGATCATGGCATTGGTCAGCGTGCCGGTCAACTATTTTATCGTGTATCCTTTCTATACGGCCTTTATGCCGATGGAGGCAATCATCGGCGCGTACCAGGTCATTTACCCTGGCATCCAGGATGGGAACCTGCTTCAGTGCCTGCTGGTCTTTAACCTTCCGTTCACCTTTGTAAAGGCGATGCTGTCGGTTGTGATCGTCATGCTGATCTACAAGAGGATCTCTCCGATCATCCGCGGAACATCCCGCCGGGGATGACGGTAATCCACCGGATTTTCCACTTTTCCTCAGCAACATCTCTTCCATATGTGTTATGATAACGTTGCGATTTACGAAATTCAAAAGGATGACGTTAGTTTATGAATGATCTTACTGTCAAAATGGGACGGCCGGTGAATAAGCTGTCCTTGATGCTTGCGGCAATCGTTGTTGCTGCTGTGCTATCTTTGTGCGCCGGCTGCGGGAAGAAGGAGGTATCCTCTGAGCATACGGATGCGGGATACACGGCGAATGAGGCTTCTGACTTCCGCAGCGCGGAAGCTTCTTTCCGGGAAGCGGTTGACGCGGGCGAGGATCCGATTCTTGCCTGGCGCGGTCTCGGGATTGCATTGATGGGACAGGCAAAGTATGAGGATGCGCTGGACGCATTTGACCATGCAGTCTCCTGCACGGACGACAAGATGCCGCAGACGGTCCAGGATCTTCTGCAGTACAGGATTACCTGTCAGTACCGCCTGAAAGACTATGAGGGCTGCATCAAGACGGGAGAGGAACTGACCAGACTGGATGAAAAGCTGGTAATGGCCTATTACTACATTGGCGCAGCCCGGCTGAATCTGGGCAATTCGGAGGATGCGGAGGCGAACTTTGACTACGCGGTGTCTCTGCAGCCGGAGGATTATAAGCTTTACCTTGATATCTACAGTGTTTATGAGGAAGCGAAGCTGTCCGGCGTTGGGGATGAGTACCTGCAGACAGCACTCGGAATTGCGCCGAAGACAACGGAAGACCATTACAATGTCGGAAGAATCTATTTCTACCTGGAGGAATATGATGAAGCGGCTTCCGCGCTGATCGTGCCGGTACAGGAGCAGTATGAGCCGGCTCTTTCGCTGATGGGGCAGATCTATCTTGCGAGAAAGGATTATGACAACGCAAAGGCAACCTATTCGCAGATTCTAAGCCTGAACAGCGAGAGCAAGGATGCTTACAATGGACTGGCGCTGTGCGCGCTTGCGGTGCAGGATCCCGATGCGGCACTGGACTACATTGCGCAGGGCCTGAGCCTGGACACAGAAGAGGGAAAGCAGGAGCTGTACTTCAATGAGATTGCCGCCTACGAACAGAAGCTTGACTTCCTGACGGCACGGGATAAGTGCAGGACATATGTTGAGATGTATCCGACTGATGAAGACGGCGTTAAGGAAATGAAGTTCCTGAATACGAGAGATTGAACAAAACACCCCGCTCCGGAGAGCGGGGAAGACTGTTCAATCGTGTCTCTTATATAGTCAGAATATATATAAAAGAATCAGGTTATGATCAAAGCTTGGTAACATTAGAAGCCTGCATGCCGCGCTGACCTTCCGTCAGATCATACTCGACCGCCTGGCCTTCATCCAGCGTCTTGAAGCCTTCGCCCTGGATTGCGGAAAAATGAACGAATACGTCCTTCCCGTCCTCACCGGTGATAAAGCCATAACCTTTTTCTGCGTTGAACCACTTAACTGTACCCTTCATTACGGGACCTCCATAAATGAAAAAAACAAGGATTGAACCGGCTTTGGAGCAATCCAGATATCGGGATTTATTATATCGCCCGATTGCATAATGTGTCAACCGTTAAATACATCAATCTTATCCTTATTTCACGAATGAGCAAAGCTTGTATATGCACCGCTTGTGCATTTTCGGTAAGATTCCACGCCGGCGCGAAGAGCGGTTTGGTTGGGCAGAAAGGAGAGCGCCAGAATGGGAGACAGCAGAATAAAAACGGAAAGGATCCGGATCCCGCGTTTTGCGGCGAAGGTGATTGACAGACTGCATGCGCTCGGGTATGAGGCGTGCATTGTGGGAGGATGTGTGCGTGACAGCCTTCTCGGATATACACCGCAGGACTGGGACGTTACAACCTCTGCAAGGCCGGAGCAGATCCGTGAGGCGTTTGAGAGGACCATCGATACCGGGATCGCGCACGGGACGGTGACAGTGCGCATGGACAATGAGAGCGTGGAGGTCACCACATACCGGATTGACGGGAAGTATGCGGATCACCGGCATCCGGATCAGGTGCGTTTCACCTCCAGCCTGGAAGAAGATCTGAAGCGAAGGGACTTTACCATCAATGCGATGGCATACAATGACCGGGATGGACTGATCGACCTGTTTCACGGTACGCAGGATCTGGAGGATGGAATTGTCCGGTGCGTCGGGGACGCGAAGGCGCGTTTTACCGAGGATGCGCTCCGGATCTTCCGGGCGGTCCGGTTTTGTGCGAAGCTGGGCTTTGTACTGGATCCGGCAACGAAACAGGCGGCACAGGAGCTTGCGCCTTCCCTGCAGTATGTCAGCCAGGAACGGATTCGCGCAGAGCTGGAAAAGCTGCTGATCTCTCCGCATCCGGAGATGATCCGCCTTGCGTGGGAGTGCGGGATCACCCGGATCATCCTTCCGGAGTTCGATGCCATGATGGAGGCGGTGCAGAACAATGCGCACCATAAGATCACAGTGGGAGAGCATACCATCCGGACTATGTGTGCCTGTGAAAGTGACCGCATTCTCCGGCTGACGATGCTGCTTCACGACAGCGGGAAGCCGGCCTGCCAGACAATTGATGACAACGGCGTGTATCATTATCATGGCCATGCTGCGCCGGGTGCCGTGATCGCGCGTCAGGTGATGGAGCGGCTGAAGTATGACAAGGCGACCGAGCGCACGGTTGTGCATCTGATCCGGAATCATTCGCTGTATCCGGAGCTGACGCCGGAGGGTGTCAGGCGGGCTGTTGTACAGCTCGGAGAGGATCTGTTTCCGGTCTTTTTGAAGGTAAAGCGGGCAGACATCGGAGGCCAGAATCCGGAAGTGCAGGAGAAAAAGCTCCGGTATATGGATGAGGTGGAAGCGATCTACCGGCAGATTCTCGAACGAGGAGACTGCCTGTCCCTCAAAGCGCTGGCAGTGACGGGGGATGACCTGATTGCGGCCGGCATCCCAAAGGGCAAAAAGATCGGCACGGTTCTGCAGGCGCTTTTGGAGGAGGTGCTCTCAGATCCGGAGCGGAATCAGAGAGAGGTCCTGATAGAGCGGGCCAGAGAGCTTCGCTGATGGGCAGTGACACGTCACACCCTGACCGTATGTGAACTTGTCACTGCAGGGCAGAAAGGGTATACTTGTTTTGGCATCCGGCAAACGCGGATGCAGGGAGGCAGAAGAATATGGCATTGATACAGACACCGGTGAAGGGCATGCAGGATTTCCTGCCTGCGGATATGGCGCTGAGACAGCATGTACTTGGTTTGATTCGCGATACCTACGGAAGGTATGGATTTTCTCAGATCGGGACCCCCTATATGGAGCATATCGGGAACCTGACCGGGAAGAATGGCGGGGAGAATGAGAAGCTGATCTTCAAAGTGGAGAAGCGGGGGCGCGAGCTGGAGAAGAGCCTTCAGAAGGTTCGCCAGTCAGAGGACCTTCGCGCGGATGAAGCAGGTACGGAGCTTGCGGACAGTGCACTGCGGTATGATCTGACCGTTCCGCTGTGCAGATATTATTCGAATCACAAGAATGAGCTGCCGACGCCGTTCAAGGCGCTTCAGATCGGGGACGTGTTCCGCGCGGACAGACCGCAGAAGGGCAGATTCCGCCAGTTTACCCAGTGTGATATCGACATCATCGGGGATGCTTCCGTGATGGCGGAGATTGAGCTGATCGCCGCGACGTCCGAGGCGCTGCACAGAATCTTCGCTGAGGTCGGCGTATCCGGCTTCACGGTACACGTGGGAGACAGAAGGATTCTTCGCGCGATGGCAAAGAGCGCGGGGTTTGAGGAAGACACCTTCGATGAGGTGTTTATCATCCTGGACAAGATGGATAAGATCGGCCTTGACGGTGTCACCCAGGAATTGATCCACAGCGGATACAGCGAAGAAAGCGTCGAAAAGTACGTTGGATTCTTTCATGAATTCCGGGAGAATCCGGATCAGGATCCGGCCTCCTTTATCCGAAAGGCCTGTGCGGACTGCATTGAGGAAGACGCTCTGAAGGATCTGACCATGATCCTTTCCACGGTGCGCGCCATGATCAGCAATGACATCACGCTGAAGTTCGATCCCACGCTGGTGCGCGGCATGAGCTATTACACCGGGACGATCTTTGAGATCTCCATCGATCACTATTCCTTCTCCATTGCGGGCGGCGGCAGATATGACCGCATGGTCGGAAAGTTCTGCGGGCAGGATGCGCCGGCATGCGGGTTCTCGATTGGCTTTGAGCGCATTGTTACAATTCTGCGGGACCTGGGATGGAAGGATCAGGGAGAAAGCCTGAAGAAGGCTTATCTGGTCGATCAGAAAAGTGCATCCGGGCGGATCGGGGAGGTCTTCTCCCTTGCCGCGAAGGAACGTGCCCAGGGCATCTGTGTTGTTGTTCAGCCCTTGAAGAAGAATGCGAAGTTCCAGGTGGAGACCCTTGAAAAAGAAGGCTTCACACAGATCAGGAAGGTTTTTGGAGATACTCCGTTGGCATAGATCAGAAACAGAAAACCGGAACTTTTTGAACCCTGCAGCCATGATCGCAGGGAAGCATATGGGAAAATGACAGGAGGCAGTATGGAAGAGTATAGCAAGAGATACCATCAGTGGCTGGAGGATCCTTATTTTGATGAGGAGACCAAAGCAGAGCTTCGTGCCCTGGAAGGGAATGAGAACGAGATCAAAGAGCGGTTCTATATGGATCTCGAGTTCGGCACAGCCGGTCTTCGCGGAATCATAGGAGCCGGAACAAACCGCATGAATATCTATGTGGTGCGCAAGGCGACCCAGGGCCTGGCGAATTATATTCTGAAGGCAGGCGGCAAGGAGAAGGGGGTTGTGATCGCCCATGATTCCCGCCGTATGTATCAGGAGTTTACGGATTGCGCCGCACTGACGCTGGCCGCAAACGGGATCAAGGCTTATGTCTTTGACGCGCTGCGCCCGACACCGGAGCTTTCTTACGCGGTCCGTCATCTTGGATGTATCGCCGGCATCAACATTACCGCCAGCCACAATCCGCCGGAATATAATGGCTACAAGGTGTACTGGGAGGATGGTGCCCAGATCACGCCGCCGCATGACACCGGAATCATGGATGAGGTCAAGGCCATCACGGATTACGCCTCCTGCAAGACCATGGAGAAGTCGGAAGCGGTGGAGAAGGGGCTCTATATCGAGGTCGGTGACAAGGAAGTGGATACCGATTACATCGAAGAGCTGAAGAAGAACGTGCTCCATCCGGAGGCGATCCGCGCTGAGGCAAAGAACCTGAAGATCGTCTACACCCCGCTTCACGGAACAGGCCTTGTTCCGGCAAAGAGGGTTTTGAAAGAGCTGGGATTTGAAAATGTCCTGGTGGTTCCGGAGCAGGAGAAGCCGGACGGAGAGTTCCCGACCGTTTCTTATCCCAACCCGGAGGCGGATGAGGCATTTACCCTTGGCCTGAAGCTGGCACAGGAGACCGGCGCGGACCTTGTTCTTGCCACAGATCCGGATGCGGACCGGCTTGGTGTGCGGGTGCGCGATAAGGACGGTGTCTATCATACGCTGACAGGAAACATGTCAGGAAGTCTTCTGGCCGACTATGAGATCGGACAGAGAAAGGCGCTGAAGGGGCTGCCGGAGGACGGCCTTCTCATCAAGACAATTGTTACCACAAACCTTGCGGATGCCATCTGCAAATACTATGGTGTTGCAGAGTATGAGTGCCTGACCGGCTTCAAATGGATCGGACGCCAGATTCTGAAGATGGAGAACGAGGGGAAGGGAACCTATCTGTTCGGATTTGAGGAAAGCTATGGATGCCTGATCGGCACGCACGCGCGGGATAAGGATGCGATCGTTGCGGTGATGGCGCTGTGCGAGGCGGCTGCGTACTACAGGACAAAGAACATGACCCTGTGGGATGCCATGCTGGATCTCTATGAGCGGTGCGGATACTATCGGGACAATGTTACGGCGATCGGCCTGAAGGGGATCTCAGGTCTTCAGAAGATCCAGGAGATCATGACCACGCTGAGACAGAACACTCCGGCTGAGATTGCCGGCTGCAAGGTGCTCTCTGTCCGTGACTATGAAACAGATAAGATCCGGAATCTGGTTACCGGTGAGGAAACCGGTACCGGCCTTCCGAAGTCAAATGTTCTCTACTACGAGCTGGAAGGGGACGCGTGGCTGTGCGTACGGCCGTCCGGAACAGAACCGAAGATCAAGTTCTACTATGGCATCGTAGGCACGTCGCTTGAAGATGCGCAGCGCAAGGATGATGACTTCAAGGTGAAAATTGACGCCATGGTCAATGAAATGCTTTGACACGGCGCCTATCGCTTGACAAACATAGAGATATGTGTATAAATTAAGTCGATATGTATATTGCCATTGCAGGCAGAAATAAAAAGAATAGAAGGAGTATAATCTCATGAATAAGACAGAACTGATCGCGGCTATGGCCGAGAACTCGGGATTGAGCAAGAAGGACTCTGAAGCAGCGCTGAAGGCTTTCGTAGAGGCTGTCAGCGAAGCCCTGAAGAAGGATGACAAGGTCCAGATTGTTGGATTCGGAACGTTTGAAGTTGCGAAGAGAGCTGCTCGTGAGGGCAGGAATCCGCAGACCGGTAAGGCCATGAAGATCAAGGCTTCCAAGAGCCCGAAGTTCAAAGCCGGCAAGGCGCTGAAGGATGCGCTGAACTGAGACTGATTCAGAGATGGAATCTATGCGGAGCGGGATGATGTCCTGCTCCGTTTTGCATCTCAGCCTCCGGCGGATCGCAGCCGCGCTCAGAGGAAGGTGCTTCGCACCGGGTGCGGCGTGGTAAGAACGCCGTTGGCGTTCTTGAATATGGGAGGAGGTGGCAATATGAGGCTTGACAAATACCTCAAGGTGTCCCGGCTGATCAAGCGCCGCACGGTCGCGAATGAAGCCTGTGATACGGGAAGGGTAACGATTAACGGCAAGGTGGCAAAGGCGTCCGCCCAGGTAAAGGCCGGCGATGTGATTGAGATTGCATTTGGCTCTCGCAGCGTGAAGGCGGAAGTGCTCAGCGTTGCTGAGACTGTGCGGAAAGAGGAGGCACAGGAGCTGTTTCGGTATCTCTGAGCTTGGAAACAGATTAATTTTTTGTAACAATTCGGTGGAATTGTCAGATAAGGGTTGAATTCGGCGGGTTGACAGTTTAGAATAAATCTGTATCTGAAATTGATGAGGGGAAGGGAACGATGTCGTCGAACAGATATCCGGTTTCGAGGGAAAATCGTCGGGGAATGATTATGATTATTGTCGTGGTGTGCATTATCATCACGGCGCTGGCGGTGAAGTGCCGCTCCCTCTCAGATAAGAATGATGCCTACGCGCAGCAGATTGCGACGCTGGAGGACAAGATTTCGGAAGAAGAGGGAAGAGGCGAAAGCATCGAGACCTTCCGGAACTATACACATTCAAACGCTTACATTGAAAAGGTCGCCCGCGAAAAGCTGGGGCTTGTTTATCCGGACGAGGTTATCTTCCAGCCTCAGGAATGATTGCCGGAATAAGAATGACATGATTGCGCTCTGCGGATCGATTCCGCAGAGCGTTCTTCTTCTGAAGGGAACAGAAAGAACATCGGAGTGAGAACGGAACACAGTATGAAGCATCCTGTCCTTGACAGAATCAAAAGAACCATGGAGGGGAAAGCGTTTGCTGCCGTGCCGGCAGGAAGCAGAATTCTGGCTGCCGTTTCGGGCGGGGCGGATTCCGTGTGCCTGATGCTCTCGCTCAGACAGCTGGGCTATGATGTGTGCGCGGTCCATGTGGAACATGGGATCCGCGGAGAAGAGAGCCTGGAAGACTGCGCTTTTGTTCGGAAGCTATGTGAGGAACAAGGGATTGCGCTCACGGTGGTGCCGGTGAACGCCCCCTCCGCCGCACAGGAATTCTCCCTGTCCTTGGAGGAGGCTGCGCGCCTGGTGCGGTGGAAAGCGCTGATGGAGACTTCCGACAGGCTCGGAATCCGCGTGATTGCCACCGCTCATCACCGGACGGATCAGGCGGAGACCGTCCTGTGGAATTTGATCCGGGGAAGCTCTCTGACAGGTCTTGGCGGGATACGGGCAGTACGGCAGGAAGACGGGCGGCTGATCATCCGGCCGATGATTGACTGCGAGAGAGGGCAGATTGAGGATTATCTCCGGCAGAGGAAGGTTTCCTGGCAAACCGACAGTACCAATGCCGATACCCGTCTGACCAGAAATGCGATTCGCAGGAAGGTTCTGCCTCTTTTGGAAGAATTGAATCCGCAGTCTGTGCTGCATATCACACAGGCAGCCTCTGACCTGCAGCAGGCGGAAGACTGGCTCAGCGAACAGACAGAAAGCACCTTCCGGGATGTGATACGGAAAAATGGAGACGGGAAAGAGAAGGATCTGACCGCGGACCGGAATGCGCTGAGACAATGTCCGGATTTTCTTCGCGCAAGGGTTCTCCGCCGCATGATCGCACAGTGTGAAGGCGGAGAAAAGGACATAGCGAGAGCGCATGTAGCGGCGCTTGAAAAGCTGGTGGACGGGCCGAACGGAGGACAGGCAAGTCTTCCGGATCATCTGACTGCGTTCAGTGAGGAGGGGATTCTGAGGCTGACACGCAGTGTGGCGGAAAAGACAGAGGAGGTGGCGCTCCTTCGGGAAGACGGGACTTATTGCCTGGGCTGCTGCAGCCCACTTTCAGACGAAGGAAGCCAGGACAGCCGGTGGGAAGCGAAGCCGGATCAGACCATTTCTGCAGAGGTTTCTTTCCTTACCTGGCAGGGAGGAGAGGTGCCGAAAAAGAGGTACACGAAGTATCTGGCATATGATACAATGGCACCGTGTCCCGTCCTGCGTACCAGGCGGGAAGGAGACTATCTGATTGTCAGCTCCGACTCAGGACGCAAGAAGCTGAAGGATTACCTGATTGACGAGAAGGTTCCCCGGCTCAGACGGGATCATATTCCGTTGATTGCGCAGGGAAGTCACGTTCTGTGGGTGGTCGGGATGCGGATCAGTGAGAAGGCGAAGGTCTTTGAAGGAGCAAAGGCGATGCGGGTCACGGTACACTTGAAGGCAGGCGGTATGGAATCGAAGGAGGAACTATGAAAGAAACCGTTAGAGTGCTGATTCCGGAAGACAAGGTTGACGAGAGAATTGCCCAGCTGGGTGCGCAGATCAGTCAGGATTACGCCGGCAGGCAGGTGCATCTGATCGGCATTCTGAAAGGAAGTATCTTTTTCATCTGTGAGCTCGCGAAACGGATCACAGTGCCGGTGACCATGGACTTCATGTCTGTGTCAAGCTATGGCGCCGGAACGAAGTCGAGCGGTGTTGTCAAGCTGATCAAGGATCTGGATGAGCCGGTCAACGGGAAGGACATACTGGTGGTGGAGGACATCATTGACTCCGGGCGTACGCTGAGCTATCTTCTGAAGAATCTCTCCGACCGGCAGCCTGCGTCGATCAGCCTGTGCACGCTTCTGGATAAACCGGAGCGGCGTGAGGTAGATGTCGAGGTGGATTATCAGGGATTCCACATCCCGGATGAGTTCGTGGTCGGATATGGCCTGGATTATGACCAGAGATACCGTAATCTGCCCTATATCGGGGTATTGTCTCTGACAGAGGAGTGATAGAACTTGAACAAAGGAGCGAGAGGAACCGGCCTTTATATTATGCTGGGGCTGCTGCTGATCCTGCTGATCTTTGCGCTGCGCGACAGCTTTAACGGACGCAGTGATATCACAACAAAGGAACTGGAGTCCATGCTGGAAGACGGCAGCGTTTCCATGGTAGAGGTCGTTCAGAATGAAGAGGTTCCGACCGGATCATTAAAGATCACGACGACGCAGAACGATCAGCTGTCTCTGAATGTCACGGATGTGAATCAGGCAGTGGCGATGGTGAGCGCATATGATGTGACGGTCCGGGTGCAGGATGTTTCCAGACGCAGCACTCTGTTTTCGACTTTCCTTCCGGTGCTTCTTACCGGGCTCATGGTGCTTTTCCTGTTTATGATGATGAATCGGCAGCAGGGCGGCGGAGCCATGATGATGAATTTCGGCAAGAGCCGCGCGCGGATGTTCACGCCGGACGCGAAGAAGATTACGTTCGCGGATGTCGCCGGACTGCAGGAGGAGAAGGAGGAGCTGCAGGAGATTGTCCAGTTTCTCTCGAGTCCGGAACGGTTCCTGAACGTAGGTGCGAGAATCCCGAAGGGGGTTCTGCTGGTCGGCCCTCCCGGGACGGGTAAAACGCTGATGGCCAGAGCGGTTGCCGGAGAGGCGGGGGTACCGTTTTTCTCCATTTCGGGTTCTGACTTCGTGGAAATGTTTGTCGGTGTCGGAGCCAGCCGTGTGCGCGACCTGTTCGAGGAAGCGAAGAAGAATCAGCCCTGCATTGTCTTCATCGATGAGATAGACGCAGTCGGGCGCCGCAGAGGCACCGGCATGGGCGGCGGCCATGATGAGAGAGAGCAGACGCTCAACCAGCTTCTTGTGGAGATGGACGGGTTCTCGGAGAACCAGGGCATTATCGTGATGGCGGCGACCAACCGGGTCGACATTCTGGACCCCGCGATTCTCAGAGCGGGAAGATTCGACCGGCAGGTGCATATCGGCCGCCCCGATGTCAGAGGCCGGCTGGAGATTCTCAAGGTACATTCCAGAAAGAAGCCCCTGGCGGATGATGTGGATCTGGAGACCATAGCACGGACCAGCGCCGGCTTTACCGGGGCGGATCTCGAGAACCTCATGAATGAAGCGGCAATCTGTGCGGCGAAGGACAGCCGGGCGTTCCTGAAGCAAAGCGACATTGAGCAGGCGTTTATCCGGATCGGCATCGGCTCGGAGAAGCGCAGCCGCCTGATTTCCGACAAGGAGAAGCGCATTACCGCCTGCCATGAATCCGGGCATGCCATCCTGTTCCACCTTCTTCCGGATGTCGGTCCGGTTCATACGATCTCGATTATTCCGACCGGACACGGCGCTGCGGGATATACCATGCCGCTTCCGGAAGGCGATGAGATGTTTGAGACAAAGAGCAGAATGCAGCAGACCATCGTTGTCACGCTGGGCGGACGTGCCGCGGAATCTCTGGTCTTCGGAGATGCGGAGATCACGACCGGAGCTTCTCAGGACATCAAGCAGGCGACGGCCATTGCCAGAGCGATGGTGACCAAATATGGTTTCTCGGATCGTCTCGGACTGATCAACTATGAACAGAGCGAGGAAGAGATCTTTATCGGGAAGGACCTTGCCCATACGCGCCAGTATGGGGAGCGGGTTGCTTCCATTATCGATGAGGAAGTCAAGAAGCTGATTGATGAAGCCTATGAAACGGCACGCAGACTGATTGCGGAAAACCGGAAGATCCTGGATCGCTCGACGCTGCTTCTTCTGGAAAAAGAGAAGCTCAGCCGCGACGAATTCGAAGCATTGTTTGAAACGCCGGCAGCATCGGCGTCAGAGGCGGATCTGATCTAATACACCGGAAGGCCGGTCCGGTCCATCGCTTTTATTTTGCTCCTGCGCTGTGGAGCAGGATAAGAGCAATATGGACATAATGCACAAATATTACAGGATTTATTCAGACAAGTTTGGGCAGACTTCGGCCGGGTTTCATGCTATAAATATACATGTAAAACCCCAATACATTATATAGTTTTTGCTACACCCCATAAGAGAATACCTTCTCCAAGGAAGAGGAACAGCGCGAGAGTGCTGTTCCTCTTCTCAATCATAGATCAATAAAGGAAAGCATGTGCAGATGTACAGAAAAACATTCAGTCAGGCAGCACGTACAGCGAGATATGTCATGGAGATGCTTCCGACGCTGAACCTTGACGCCTTGTTCTCGGATGAAAGCCCTTCCTATATAGAGCCGTTTGAACCACAGGTCGGAGATACGGTAACGATCCGCGTGCGGACGGCAAGAGCAAATGTGGATGAAGTCTGGATCCTGAGCGACCATATGCGTGAGCGCATGGAGTATGAAAGGTCGTCCGGCCTTTTTGACTATTATGCCGCGAAGATCCGCCTCGGCCGGCAGGCCATGAGCTATTGCTTCGAGATTATCAGCGGACCGATGCGGGTCGTACTGAACAAGAAGGGTATATCGGAACGGGCGGACAGCGAGAGCAGATTCCGGATCTGTCCGGGATTCTCTACGCCCGGCTGGGCAAAGGGAGCGGTCATGTACCAGATCTATACGGACCGTTTCTGCCGGGGGGATCAGAAGAACGATGTGCTTGATAACGAATACTCGTACATCGGGAACCCGGTGCATCATGTACAGGACTGGTTTCAAAGACCCGCGGCGATGGATGTGGGGAATTTCTACGGAGGAGATCTGGAGGGGGTAAGGCAGAAGCTGGATTATCTGCAGGACCTCGGGATCGAAGTCATCTATTTCAATCCTCTGTTTGTATCCCCCTCCAATCATAAATATGACACGCAGGATTATGATCATATCGATCCGCACATCGGTGTCCTTCAGGTGGATGAGGGCGAGGTGCTTGCGCCGGGATGCACAGAGAATGCCGATTCTTCCCGGTATGTCTGCAGAGTGACGAGAAAAGAGAATCTGGAAGCCTCGGACCGGCTCTTCATCGAGCTGGTGAAGGAAGCGCACAGCCGTGGGATCCGCGTAATCCTGGACGGTGTATTCAATCACTGCGGTTCCTTCAACAAATGGCTGGACCGCGAAAAGATCTACAGCTCCTCGCAGGAATATGAGAAGGGAGCCTATCTCAGCAGTGAGTCTCCGTATGCGGATTTTTTCCTGTTTCAGGAGAAGGATCCCTCCGCGTGGCCGGACAACGATTCCTATCAGGGGTGGTGGGAGCATAAAACTCTCCCGAAGCTGAATTATGAGGGATCGGAACATCTGACCGCCTACATCCTGAAAATCGCCCGAAAATGGGTTTCCCCCCCTTATTGTGCGGACGGATGGCGGCTTGATGTGGCGGCGGACCTCGGCCAGAGTCCGGAGTTCAATCACAGATTCTGGAAGGCGTTCCGCCATGAAGTCAAGAAGGCGAACCCGGATGCGCTGATCATCGCAGAACATTACGGGGACGCCGGGCTGTGGCTTCAGGGAGATGAATGGGACACCATCATGAACTATGATGCGTTCATGGAACCGGTCACCTGGTTTTTCACCGGGATGGAGAAACACTCCGACGAATATCTGGAGGGACAGTACGGGAACGCGGACTCCTTCTTCGGATCCATGCGTTACCATATGTGTGAATTCATGGAGCCGTCGCTTCTGTGTTCCATGAATCAGCTCTCGAATCATGATCATTCCCGTTTCCTGACAAGAACGAATCATCTTGTCGGACGCGCGGCGGATTTTTCCTATGACGCGGCTTCCGAGGGGGTGGATCCGGCCGTGATGCGGGAGGCGGTTCTCCTGCAGATGACATGGCCCGGGGCTCCCACGCTGTATTATGGAGACGAAGCCGGGCTGACGGGATTTACCGATCCGGACAACCGGAGAACCTATCCGTGGGGAAGAGAAGACAGGCAGATGCTCGCATTTTATAAGAGTGCAATCGCGATGCATAAGAACCATCCGGTTCTGAAGACGGGCTCGATCAAGTTTCTCGGCGGCGGTTATCAGTATATTGCGTATGCCAGATTTGATGACAGAGAGCAGATCGCCTGCCTGTTTAACAACGGATCGGAGCAGATTCAGGTTACAGTTCCTGTCTGGACAGCCGGCGTGAACACAGATTCCACGATGACGCGGATCTTCCTCACAGACGCCGCGTCGTATACGACGCAGCGGAAGGTATACCGCGTCAATCAGGGAGAACTGACGATCAGCCTTGACGCGCGCTCCGGCGTGGTGCTTTCCTCCCGGCCTGAGAGGGAGATGAAAAGCAGCCGGCTGAAGCAGGTCCGATCATGAGACGGGAAAGCAGCATCATTGAGAATAAAGGGGAGGGGCATATTATGAAAATTGTTGTGCTGGCCGGAGGAATCAGTACGGAACGGGAGATCTCGATCGTATCGGGAACACAGGTATGCAAAGCGCTTCGAAGCAGGCATCACAGAGCGATCCTGATCGATGTGTTCTGCGGGGACAACCGGATCGGAGAAGATCTGAAAGGCGCATTTGCGAAGGACTACGATGTGGACGCGGATGCGGCGTATATCCGCTCCTTTGACAGCAAGCTGGAAAAGATGAAATCGCGCAGGTCTTTCTTCGGTCCGAATGTGGTAGCGCTGTGCATGGAAGCAGATTGCGTTTTCATGGCGCTGCATGGATCAAACGGAGAAGACGGGAAGATCCAGGCGGTTTTTGAACTGATGGGGATTGCCTACACCGGGTGCAGCTATCTGGGAAGCGCGCTGGCCATGGATAAGGACATGACCAAGCAGCTGTTCCGCGAGAACGGCGTGCCGACTCCGCACGGGATCGTTCTGCACAAGGGGGATCAGGTGAAGAAGGCATCGGAAAACGGCGTCGGTCTTCCCTGCGTGGTCAAGCCTGCCTGCGGCGGGTCGAGCGTCGGCGTCAGCATCCCGAGGACAGAGAAGGCGTACCGGGAAGCGGTTGAAGACGCGTTCTCCTATGAGGATGTGCTGATCGTGGAGCAGTACGTCAGCGGACGAGAGTTCTCCTGCGGTATCGTGGACGGAGAGGCTTATCCGGTCATCGAGATTGCGCCGCTCCACGGATTTTATGATTACACGAACAAATACAAGGCGGGATCTACGGTGGAGACATGTCCTGCGGACATCTCCAAAGAGCTGTCGAACCGGATTCAGAAAGCGAGCCTGGCTGCGTACCACGCGCTTCATCTGAACAGCTACGGCAGAATCGATGTGATGATGGATGAGAATGAGAATGTCTACTGCCTCGAGGCGAATACCCTTCCGGGCATGACGCCGACCAGCCTGCTTCCGCAGGAAGCTGCCGCAATCGGCATGGATTTTCCTGCTTTGTGTGAGAAGCTGATTGAAGTGTCCTTAAAGAGAGGAAATTGAGGAGAACGGTATGCAGGGTCTTACGATCGGAATGATAGAAGAAGCGACAGGCGGAATGCTCCACCTGTCTTTTCAAAACGAGGACGGAAGCTTTGTGGATCTGGACCGGACGAATCTGTCTATGGCGGATGCGCGGGGGATGGAGGCTTATGAACGGACGTTGAAGACGGAGGTGTCCTCGATTGTGACAGACAGCCGGAAGGCACAGGAAGGCTCTGTGTTCGGGGCAATTGCCGGCGCGCGCTCGGACGGACATGATTATATTCCATCCGTATTCCGGCAGGGAGCCGTCTGCGCGCTGTCGGAACGTCTGCTGGACAAAAAGGCTGTGTTCGGGGAAGACACAGCTTTTGCGGGTGTGCGCGCATGGATCCTGGTTGAGAATACCATCGCAGCGCTTGGAGCGATTGCGAAGTGCTATCTTGATCTGCTCCGGATTCCGGTGGTCGGGATTACCGGCTCGGTGGGGAAGACCTCGACCAAGGAGATGATCGCATCGGTTCTGTCTGTCCGGTTCCGGACAAAGAAAACGGAAGGGAATTTTAACAATGAGCTTGGCCTTCCGCTGACGGTGTTCGGACTGGAAAAAGAGGATGAGATCGCGGTTCTGGAGATGGGCGTGAGCCATTTCGGGGATATGACGACGCTTGCGAAGATCGCGCGTCCCGGGAGGATGGTCATCACAAACATCGGAACCTGCCACCTGGAATTTCTGAAGGACCGGGAGGGTGTCTTCCGCGCCAAAACCGAGGTCTTTGACTATATGCGGCCGGGATCTTCCGTTTTCCTGAACGGAAATGACGATCTTCTGAGAAGGGTCAGCGAGGCAGCCGGAAGCGCACCGGTATTCTTTGGCGTAGACAGCACTCTGGAGGGCGTATCGGATCTTTCCGCAGGCAGCATGATTGCGTATCCGGCTGACCTTCCCGCCAAGCGGTGCGTCAGGGTTACCTCCGTCAAAGGACTGGGCTTCGAAGGCTCCGCGTGTACCATCGAAACTCCGGAGGGGACCTTTACGGCGAGGATTCCGGTTCCGGGGATTCACAACTGCTCCAATGCCGCGGCCGCGACGGCAGTGGGCTTAAGCTTCGGCATGACCCTGGAAGAGATCAGAAAGGGAATCGAATCCGCCCAAACGATCTCCGGACGCTTCCGGATCAGAAAAACGGAAGACAAAACCGTGATCGATGACTGCTACAACGCGAATCCCGTTTCCATGAAGTCTTCGCTGATGGTTCTGTCCCAGGCACAGGGGAGAAGATGTGCCGTGCTCGGAGACATGGGAGAGCTTGGCGAGGAGGAGGTCCTTCTGCACGAAAAAACCGGCGCATTTGCGGCTGCGTGTGTGGATCATCTCATCACGATCGGCCCCCTTTCCCGTGCCATGTATGAAGCGGCACGCAAGGCGGCTCCTTCTTTGTCTGTGTCCTGGTATGAAAGCGTGGAGGCGTTTCTGGAACATGCCGGGGAGGAGATCAGGGCCGGAGATACGGTTCTGGTCAAGGCGAGCCATTTCATGCAGTTTGACAGGATTGTGGAGGCGCTGACATGATGATTATCGCCGGGCTCGGGAATCCCGGACGCAAATATGAAAAGACAAGACATAACTGCGGATTCGAAGCGCTGGACATCCTTGCCGACAGCTGCGGGATCCGCGTAACGCAGGAGAAGTTCCGTTCCCTGTGCGGCAGCGGTGTGATCGACGCTGTTCCGGTGCTGCTGATCAAGCCGCAGACCTTTATGAACCTCAGCGGTGAGGCGGTGCGCGCCGCCTGCGATTATTACCAGGCAGATCCCGCTTCCCAGCTGATTGTCCTGTATGATGACATCAGCCTGGAGCCGGGCCGGATCCGCGTCCGCCAAAGAGGCTCGGCGGGCGGACACAATGGAATGAAGAGTATTATCCAGATGCTTGGAACGGATCAGTTTCTCCGGGTCCGGATCGGCACGGGGCACAAGCCGGAAGCCTATGCGCAGGTGGACTGGGTGCTGGGGCATTTTCCCCTGTCAGAGCGCGTGACCATGGCGGAAGCTTTTGAAAAGGCTTCGAGCGCTGCCAGAGCGCTTCTGACACAGCCGCCGGAGAAGGTCATGAGTGCGTTTAACGCAGCAGGAGAGTCAGCTATATGATAAAAGCTTTGTATGCGCCGATGGAGGAGATGGAAGCGTTCCAGCAGATCCGGCGCAGAATGCAGAAGGCATATCAGGGAATGATTCTTGCAGGCGGCTGTATTGATTCCCAGAAAGCGCACCTGATCGGGTGCCTTTCCCGGGATTATCCGGTCACCTGCATTCTTGCGCCGGATGACCTGCGCGCACGGGAGATCTGTGAGAATTACCGGATCTTTGACGAGCACGTACTTCTCTACCCGGCGCGGGATTTCCTTTTCTTTCAGGCAGATCTGCAGAGTCGTACGCTGACGACGCAGCGGGTGCGTTGTATGAAGGCGCTCGCGGATATCACAGCAGGACTCGGCCATGAGCGGGTTACGATTGTTCTGACACAGCGTTCTCTCATGAGCCACTGTATGAAGGCGGAAGACTGGATGGACGCGATTCGCTCCTACGCGCAGGGCGATGAGATGGATCCGCAGGAGGAGAAGAAGGTTCTCTCCCTCATGGGATATGAGCGGGTGGATCTGGTGGAGGAGGCCGGACAGTATGCGTCCAGGGGAGGAATTCTGGATATCTTCCCTCTGACGGAGGAGAATCCGGTCCGGATCGAGCTGTGGGGAGATGAGATCGACAGCATTCGATACTTCGACGCACAGTCCCAGAGAACGAAGGAACAGATTCAGCAGGTACGGGTCTATCCGGCCGCGGAATTCGTCACATCCCCATCGATTACGCGCAACGGACTGGAGCGGATCGAAAAAGAGGCAAAGGCGCTGGAGAAAAAGCTGCGCGGAATACAGAAAAACGAGGAGGCTTCGCGCGCCGCGAGAATCGCGAAGGATGTGAGAGAGCGGCTTGAGGACTTTGGGGACACCTCGGTGATGGAAGGTCTGTGCGACTATTTCTATCCGGATGCCGTCTCTTTGCTCGATTATTTCCCCGAGGGAACCGTATTCTTTATGGATGAGCCGTCCCGCGCGTCTCAGAGCACAAAAGAAGCGGAAGAAGAGTTCCAAGGCAGCCTGTCGCACAGGCTTGAAAAGGGGTCTGTACTGCCCGGACAGGCGAAGATGCTGTTTACCGGGAAACAGATCGAGGATCGGCTGTCGGCCAGAGGACTGGTCGGCCTGACGACCCACTCGGGTGCGAAGAGTCCCTACCCGGTGTGCGCGCGCTATGAGATTCAGGCAGCCGGATGCGGTGTCTATAACAGCAATTTCGAGATGCTGGTGAAGGACCTGACCCGCTACAAGAGACAGAAATACCGCATCATACTGCTCTGTGCCTCGCGGACCAGGGGACAGCGCCTGGCACGGGATCTGACCGACAACGGCGTGATTGCATTTTACTCGGAGAAGGAGGACCGCATTCTTCAGGGCGGCGAGGTCATGGTCACCTACGGGAACACGCACCGGGGATACGAATACCCGATGCTGAAGTTCGCCGTGCTGAGCGAATCGGATATCTTCGGACATCAGAGAAAGAAAAAGCGCAGGGCCCAGGAGCGTACCGGCAAGACCATTGCTTCCTTCACTTCGCTGAATCCCGGGGATTATGTGGTGCATGAGAATCACGGGATCGGAATCTACCGCGGCATAGAGAAGATCCTTTCAGACGGTGTCCAGAAGGACTACATGAAGATCGAGTATGCCGGGAATTCCAATCTGTATGTCCTGGCAACGCAGCTGGACCTGATCCAGAAATACGCCGGAGCCGACGCAAAGAAGCCGAAGATCTCAAAGCTGGGCGGGGAGACCTGGTCGCGGACAAAGACCAGGGTCAGAGCCGCGGTGGAGGAGGTCGCGCAGGATCTTGTGGATCTGTACGCGGTGCGGGCAAACCGGAAGGGATACGCCTACGGACCGGATACCTCGTTCCAGACGGAATTCGAGGAACTGTTTCCCTTCGACGAAACCCAGGATCAGCTGCAGGCGATCGAAGAGACAAAGAAGGATATGGAATCTTCGAAGATCATGGACCGGCTGATCTGCGGAGACGTGGGCTACGGCAAGACGGAAATTGCGATCCGCGCAGCCTTCAAGGCGGTATGTGAGAGCCGCCAGGCAGCCTTCCTGGTTCCGACGACGATCCTTGCGCAGCAGCATTACAATACCTTTCTTCAGAGAATGAAGGATTATCCGGTGCGCATCGGTATGCTGAGCCGCTTCAGCTCAAAGGCGGAAATGCAGCAGACGCTGAAGGATCTTGCATCCGGGCAGGTGGATATCGTGATCGGAACGCATCGCCTGCTCTCGGCCGATGTGAAGTTTAAGGATCTGGGACTTCTGATCATCGATGAAGAACAGCGCTTCGGCGTCGCACATAAGGAAAAGATCAAGAAAATGCGCAGTGACGTGGATGTCCTCACCTTGACGGCCACGCCGATTCCGCGCACCCTGCATATGAGTCTTGCCGGGATCCGCGACATGAGCGTTCTGGAGGAGGCGCCGCAGGACCGTCTGCCGGTGCAGACCTTTGTCATGGAGTACAGTGACGAAACGATCCGGGAGGCGATTATCCGCGAGATCGCGCGGGGCGGCCAGGTCTATCTGGTATACAATCATGTATCGACCATTGCCGATATGGCAGCAAGGGTTGCAGGCCTGGTGCCAGAGGCGCATGTGGTGTACACGCATGGCAGGATGCCGGCGAACAAGATTGAGGATATCATGTATGATTTCATCAATCAGGAAGCGGATGTGCTGGTCACGACAACGATCATCGAGACAGGACTGCTGCGACGCGGATCGTCTCGGTCTGTCCCAGCTGTATCAGCTGCGCGGCCGCGTCGGGAGATCAAACCGGACTGCTTATGCATTTCTCATGTATCGTCCGGACCGGATTCTTCAGGACGC
The DNA here is from genome assembly GCA_902799015.1 of uncultured Lachnospiraceae bacterium. GTDB lineage: Bacteria > Bacillota > Clostridia > Lachnospirales > Lachnospiraceae > Porcincola. The sequence goes on from CADBZI010000013.1 coordinate 101,623, forward strand.
AGCCGAAAAGCGCCTTGGCGCGATCCGGGAGTACACGGAGCTGGGATCGGGATTTCGGATTGCCATGCGGGATCTTGAGATCCGCGGAGCCGGAAATCTCCTGGGAAAGGCACAATCCGGCCATATGGCGGAAGTCGGGTATGACCTTTACTGTAAGCTTCTGAATCAGTCGGTGATGCGGCTGAAAGGAGAGTCCGAGATCCGGGATGAATTTGAGACAGCCATCGACCTGAATATCGACGCGTTCCTTCCGGATTACTATATTCCGAACGAGGCACAGAAGCTGGACCTGTATAAGAGGATCGCATCGATCACGGGGGAGGATGACTACGAAGATATGCTCGACGAGCTGATGGACCGCTATGGGGAGCCGCCGGCAAATGTTCAGAATCTTCTGAAGGCGGCGCTGATCAAGAGCATGGCGCACGACGCGTTTTTGACGGAGCTGACCCAGAAAGGAGCGGAGCTGCGCTTTACCTTCTGGGCAAAAGCGCCGATCAATGTAGACAAGGTCGGTCCGTTTATGGGAAAATACAAACGCAGGATGCGGTTTGTTGCCGGCGCGGACTCCTACTTCACTTATGCGCTGCCCGTGACAGGGGGTGTTGTGACGGATGTGCTCTCACAGGCAGGGGAGCTGATTGCGGCGATGAAGGAGGAGCTTTTCTGAGTGAATAGCGGTTGAAGTTCCCGCGCAAACAATATATAATGATCGGGTGTCCTTTGGGACACAGGAATCGGTAGCAAGAAGGAGAAGAGATCAATGAATAAGGTTTGGAAGAAGGGCGCGGCGGTTGCGCTTGCAGCCGTGATGTGTGCGGGTGCCCTGAGCGGCTGCGGAAAGAAGTCCGAGGCGATCTCGGCTTTTACATTCAACGGGAAGAAGGTTGACGGAGACTTTGTGAATTTTGTTCTCCGGTTTGAGCAGGCCTCGCTTGACGATATCTATGCCTACTATGCATCGATGATGCAGCAGGATATCTGGTCGATGGATGACGGCCAGGGTCTGGGCGTTACCACATGGGACAACTTCAAGTCGAATATCGGAACCGATATCGAGAAGCTTCTTCTGGCCGAAGAGCATGCGGCAGATTTTGACGCAGTCCTGACGGAGGATGAGAAGAAGGCGATTTCGGATGCGACGGCGAAGTTCCTTGCGGATAATGATAAAGATGCCCTTGCTTCCATGAGCGCAACGCAGGAGACGGTAGAGCGTTATCTGACACTCAGCACCATCAAGTCCAAGGTTGAGGCCGGAATGTGTGTGGACGTTGACACGAACGTGTCTGACGAAGAAGCGGCCCAGAGAACGGTGGAATATATCCGTTACACTCCGTCGACCGAGTCACAGACCGAGGCACAGTCCGAGAGCGAGATGGCCGGAACCGAGGCAGAGGCGCCGAATACGGTTGAGACGGAAGCTGAGACAGCCGTGGCTATGACAGAAGGGGAGACCAGCGTTGTCGAAACCGAGCCGGCGAAGAAGACAAAGGCTTCCGGAGCCGCAAAGGAGGAGACCGAGCGCGCGCAGGCAGTGACGGAAGCAGAGCAGACTGTCACGGAAGCGCAGCAGGCTGTGACGGAAGCTCAGAGCGAGACCGAGGATCCGGCGATGGCCGAGGCGAAGGTCAAATACCGTGCGATGGCGGAAGAAAAGCTCGAAGAGATCAAGAGCGGCGAGACAGATTTCGAGACAGCCGCTGCGGCAGTCACAGAGGAAGCGATTCCGGGCGTGACGAATTCTTCTTACACATTCGGCAAGGATGACACCTATCCGGATGCCGCGATCATCGAAGCCACGAATGACCTTGAGGATGACACGCTGGTGGAGGAGCTCGTCGAGGTGGATGACTCCTGGTACATCCTGTATGTCAAGGACGCATTCGATGAGGGAGCCACTGAGAAGAAGAAGGAAGAGATCGTTGAGGAACGCAAGACGGAAAAGATCAACGAGGTATACGACGAGTGGATGAAGGACGCGAAGTTTGAGGCGGACTCCGCCAAGCTTGCCGAGATCCTGAAGGATCGCAGCTACACCGCGCCCAAGTCAAATGAAACCGAGGCGGAAACACAACAGGGCGGTACACTGGGAGATGCTTCCGTAGAGACGGAGCTTCATCTGGAAGTGACGTATGAAACCGATATGGTCGTGGAGACGGAATCGGAAACATAAAGATCCATCATGAAAACGGCAGGAATTCTTCCTGCCGTTTTTGAAATGATCTTACCTGGAATCTGGAATCAAGTTGGATGGAAAACAGGACAGGAGGGACCACTGAATGAAGCTGCTGGAAGAACGCATCAGAAAGGACGGAGTTGTCAAGGAAGGAAATATCCTGAAGGTGGACAGTTTTCTGAATCATCAGATGGATGTGGATCTGTTCAATGAGATGGGGGAAGAATTCCGCCGCCTGTTTCAGGACCGGCCGGTCAATAAGATTCTTACCATTGAGGCGTCCGGGATCGGAATCGCCGTGATCGCCGCACAGCATTTCCATGTGCCGGTTGTCTTTGCGAAGAAGGCACAGAGCGTGAACCTGGACGGTGAGATCTATTCCACAAAGATCGAGTCCTTCACGCACAAAAGAACCTATGACGTGATTGTATCGAAGAAGTTCCTGAGCAAAGAGGACCACATTCTTGTCATCGATGATTTCCTCGCAAACGGCTGTGCCGTGAACGGACTGATCGATCTGATCCGCTCCGCCGGGGCAGAGGTTGAGGGTGTAGGGATCGCCGTAGAGAAGGGCTTCCAGACCGGCGGGAAGCTGATTCGTGACAAGGGAATCCGCGTGGAATCCCTTGCGATTATTGAAAGCATGGACGCGAAGACGGGAGAGATCGTCTTCCGCAGGCAGGACTGAAAGAAAAGTGCGGTCTGCAGGCAGGCCTGCACCGCGGTCTGGTCTGCCGGAGGCAGAACGAAAAAAACGAGCAGGGACTTATCCCTGCTCGTCTGTTTTCCTGATGGATACAGGATCGGATTCCGGATGCTGTTATTTTGACAATTCGCTGGTGCAGAATCCGCATCTGGTCGCCTCGATCGGCACCTCGTTCTTGCAGAACGGGCAGATCTTGGTGGTCGGAGCCTTTTCCGGTTCCGGCTTGCGCAGCTTGTTCATTCCCTTGATAACAAGGAACAGGACGAAAGCGACAATCAGGAACTGCAGAACATTCTGGATGAAGCTGCCGTAGGCAAACACCGCCGCGCCTTCTTCCTTAGCCTGTGCCAGGCTCTTGTAGGAACCGCCGTCAAGGGCGATGAAAAGGCTTGTGAAATCAATCTTGCCGGTTGCAAGTGAGATCACAGGCATAATAATGTCATCTACCAGAGAACTGACAATTGTGTTGAAGGCTCCGCCGACGATGACACCGACTGCCATGTCCATGACGTTGCCGCGCATGATGAATTCTTTGAATTCGCTGATCATACCCATAAGATTCAACTCCCTTCTGTGAATAATTTTCCTCATCGGATTCAACTTGCTGCATCATTTCATCGCAACCAGTATACCATGGATTCAAGGTTGAATCCATGATAAAATATGCATTGTTCGCGGCACGTGAATGCGTTGGAGGGACCTGACACAATGAAGTTTATCCATATGGCGGATGTCCATCTTGGCTGTGAGCCGGACGGCCGGTCGGAGTGGGCACAGGAAAGAAAGAGAGAACTCTGGGAGACTTTCCGCGATTCGATTGCGGATGCCAAGGGAAAAAAGGCGGATCTGGTTCTCATCGCGGGAGACCTGTTCCACCGGACCCCGGAGCTTTCACAGCTTCGGGAGGTGAATTATCTCCTGGGATCCTATCCGGAGATCTGCTTTGCGCTGATCGCGGGCAATCATGACTGCTGCAGCCCGGGCAGTGCCTGGGAGGATTTTGATTTTGCACCGAACGTGGCGTTTTTGGGAAGCCGCGCTGTGGAGTGCATCCGCTTTCCTGCCCTGTCCTGCGAGGTATATGGCTTCTCCTATGACAGGAGCCAGATTACACAGAACGTATACGACAGCCTGCATCCGTCGGAGAATGATTGCTTTCACATCCTTCTCGCGCATGGCGGGGACCGTGACCACATTCCGATCGACCCGCGCCGGCTGGCGCTCTCCGGATTCGATTACATTGCGCTGGGGCATATCCATAAACCGACTGTGATGCTTCCGGGACGGGCCCTCTATCCGGGCGCACTGTCGCCGATCGATGCGGGAGATGAGGGACCGCACGGATATCTGGAGGGGGAGACACACGGAACTTCGGTTCAGGTGCATTTTGTCAAGAAGGCGCTCCGGGAGTATGTATCTCTGGCCGTAGACGCAGACGAGTCGGATACCGTGTTCTCCATGCGTGATAAGGTGCAGGCGGCGATCACCCGCCGGGGAAAGGAAAATATCTATAAGATTGTGATCCGGGGACAGAGACATCCCGCTGTGCAGTTTGACACAGAGCTGATCCGGTCGGCCGGGATGATTCTGGACGTGAAGGACGAGTCTGTACCGGCCCTGCATATCGAGCAGCTGAAGGAGCGTTACCGGGGACAGCTGATCGGGCGGTATATTGAGAGCTTTGAGGCGGCAGCGCCGGGATCTGTGGAGGAGAAGGCACTGCAGATTGGCCTGGAGGCATTGCTGAGTTGAGTATCCTGTTGCTAAGTGGAATAACCTATGGAAATTATACAGCTTCACTTGAAACATTTCGGAAAGTTCACGGATTACCGGCTTGATCTGCATGCGGGGATCAATATCATCTCCGGCGGGAATGAAACCGGGAAGAGTACGCTGCATGCTTTTATCCGTGCGATGCTCTACGGGCTTACAAGGAACCGCTCACGGAGTCTGGATGAGTATCAGCTGCGGGAGCCATGGGAGAATCCGGCGTATTTTTCCGGTTCCATGAAACTTTTGTATGAAGGAAAGATCTACCGGATTGACCGGAACTTCGGCCGCAGGCAGGAGCAGGTTGAGGTGATCTGTGAAACCGACGGAACGAAGGCAGCCGATCCGGCTGCGGCGATTTCGGCATTTACGGGCGGCCTTTCAGAGGCAGACTTTGACAACACCGTATTCATCCGGCAGGCGGGATCCGAGGCAGGTGGACAGCTGGGAGAGCGGCTGAGAGATTACCTGATCAATGCGGACCAGAGCGCGGATGACTCTGTGGATGTATCTGCCGCGTCGGAAAAGCTGAAGAAAAGACGGAAAAAGACCGAGAGTGAGAAAAATGAAGCGCTGCGGGAGATAGAAGCGCAGATTCAGGAGAAAACCCGGGAATCGGAATATGTAACCAGGGACCTGGAGCGGCTGCTGGAGAAGCGGTCGAAGGAAAGCGTGCAGGGGGAGAGCAAGGCGCCCTTTGAGCGGATCGAAGAAGGAAGCATCCAGGGCGGTATGCAGCAGATCGGCGCGGCGGCAGGAGCAGCGCAGAAGGCCGGAGCCGATCAGGCCGCAGAGGCAGTGCAGGCAACGGATACAGCCACATCAGAGAAAGCAGCACAGGCGGAGGATGCGGTCCGGCCGGAAGAATCCGCAGTGCCAGGGGAGGACGCTCCGCCGGCTCAGCCGGAGGATACGGAAGGCGTACTGCTTCCGGCAGCGGTATTTCTTTCCTTTGCGGCGGCGATTCTGATGTGTGTGTGCGCCTGGATTACGACGGATCATAGAATGCGCTATGGGATGCTGGCAGGAGCAGTGCTTACCGGGATCGTGGCTGTCTGCCTGCTTTACAGAGTGCTTCATCCTGTCTCGAAGACGGAGCGGATCCGAAAGCGGGCGAAGCGGGAGGAGTTTCTGAACCGGCATCTGGGCTTTCGGGAGGATCCGGACGATCCGGCTGACCGGGCAGAGGCAATGCGCCGTCAGCAAAAGGCCCGGGACCAGATCCTGAGGGCAAGGGAAGAAGAGGCACGCAGGGAAGAAGAGGTTAGACAGCAGCAGCGCCTGGAGATGGAACAATCCCTTCAGAATCAAGAGGCGGAGGACAGGCTGCGCCGCGGCGCTCAGGTGCAGAGAATTGCCAGATCCCAGCTGCTTGACAGGGAGATCTCTCTCAGAAGAGAAAAGCTGGAGGAGCTGCGGAAGGAACTGGAGGAGCTGTACCGGAAAAAGGCGGCTCTGTCACGGTATGACGAGGAGATCCGGGCGATCGAACTGGCCCGGAGCAGGATTCAGGAGCTGTCCGGGAATCTCTATCATGAAAGCGGCGCGGACTTCGCGAAGGAGGTATCCGCTATTCTGTCAGTGCTGACAGACGGACGTTATACCAGGATCTCTCTGGATGAGAAGAATCTGATCCGGCTGAATACGCCGGATAAGCTGCTGAGTGTGGACCAGGTCAGCTACGGAACGATGCAGCAGGTGTACTTTGCCCTGCGCCTTGCGTCTGCAGGTCTTCTGTCAGGCGGATCCGAGGTTCCGATTCTTCTGGATGAGCCTTTTGCAATGTATGATGAGAAACGGCTGGAGCGCGCGCTTCGAATTCTGGCAGGCAGTGCAAGGCAGGTAATTCTGTTTTCCTGCCAGACAAGGGAGCTGGATCTTCTGGAGAAAATGGGTCTGGCTTGACTTTTGTCTATGTGATAGGTAAGATCTGAATTGCTTTTGTCGAAGAAAACCAGCACAAATGAGGTAAGATATCCTATGGTACAAAAGAATCTTTCGAAGGAACTGGCGGCCAACACCTATCCGGGACGCGGGATCGTTGTCGGACGTTCCAAGGACGGACGATATGCGGTGACCGCGTATTTTATTATGGGACGGTCCGCAAACAGCAGAAACCGTGTCTTCGTGGAGGATGGAGAAGGAATCCGCACCCAGGCAGCGGACCCGTCAAAGATGGAGGACCCGAGCCTGATCATCTACGCACCGGTGCGGGTGCTCGGAACCAATACGATTGTCACAAACGGAGACCAGACCGACACGATCTATCAGGGACTGATGGACGGCAAAACCTTTGGAGAGTCTTTGAAGGTCCGTACATTTGAACCGGACGCGCCGAACTATACGCCCAGAATCTCCGCTCTGATGGACATCCGCGGGGGCGAATACGAATATAAGATGCATATCATCAAAAGCGCGGATTCCGATCCTGATTCCAGCGTACACTTTACCTTCAGCTATGAGAATCCGAAGGCAGGGGAGGGACATTTTATCCATACCTATCTGTCAGACGGAAACCCGCTGCCGAGCTTCGAGGGAGAACCGGAGCGTGTCGGCATCAGCGGCGATATCGATGCATTCACGGATGAGGTGTGGGAGAGTCTGAATGAGGAGAACAAGGTTTCTCTGTTTGTGCGGTATATTGATATCCGGACCGGTGCATATGAGACCCGCATTGTGAACAAGCTCAGTGCTTCAGCCGCCGCAGCAGGTGAGAAAGAAAGGACATGACTTATGAATGAAATGACTCTGAAATATGGCTGCAACCCAAATCAGAAGCCGTCCCGCGTGTTCATGCAGGACGGAGAGGATCTTCCGATTCAGGTATTGAACGGAAAGCCGGGTTACATCAACCTTTTGGACGCATTGAACGGCTGGCAGCTGGTCAGTGAACTGAAAAGAGAGACTTCTCTTCCGGCAGCAACGTCTTTTAAGCACGTGTCCCCCGCCGGCGCGGCGGTTGGCCTTCCGCTGACCGATGTACTGAGAAAGATCTACTGGGTGGATGATCTCAAAGAGGATCTGTCCCCGCTTGCCTGTGCCTATGCCAGAGCGCGCGGCGCGGACCGGATGAGCTCCTTCGGAGACTTTATCTCCCTGTCGGATGTGTGCGACGAGGATACCGCACGGCTGATCAAACGGGAGGTATCGGACGGCGTGATCGCACCGGGATATACACAAGAGGCATTGGAGATTCTCAGGAGCAAGAAGAAGGGCAATTACGTTGTCCTGCAGATGGACCCGTCCTACCGGCCGCAGGAGCTGGAGCGGAAGATGGTGTATGGAATCACCTTCGAACAGGGGCGGCAGAATCTGGTGATCGATGATGATTTCCTGAAAAATGTCGTGACGAAAAACAAGGATCTGCCAAAGGCGGCGATCCGGGACATCAAGATCTCTCTGATCACGCTGAAGTATACACAGTCCAATTCCGTGTGCTTCGTCAAGGACGGCCAGGCCATCGGCATCGGTGCCGGGCAGCAGTCCAGAGTACATTGCACCAGGCTTGCGGGCTCCAAGGCAGACAACTGGTATCTGAGGCAGAGCGAGAAGGTGCTGAACCTTCCGTTCAGGAAGGACATCGGACGGGCGGACCGGGACAATGCGATCGATGTCTATATCGGGGAATGGCCGGAGGATGTGCTTGGCGAAGGTGCCTGGCAGAGGGTATTCACCGAGCGGCCGGCAGAATTCACGAAGGAAGAAAAGAGAGCGTGGCTGGACACAATGGAAGGCGTAACGCTGGGATCGGATGCATTTTTCCCGTTCTCTGACAACATTGACCGTGCGTACAAGAGCGGTGTGAAATACGTCGCCGAGCCGGGCGGAAGCATCCGGGATGACCTGGTCATCGAACGCTGTGACGATTTTGGAATGGTGATGGTGTTCACCGGGATCAGGCTGTTCCACCACTGAGGAAACAATCAAAAATGAGAGGATACTGCTATGTATCAGATAGACTATAAGAATCCGGTTCATATCTACTTTTGCGGAATCGGCGGAATCAGTATGAGCGGACTGGCCTCCGTGCTGCTTGGAAGAGGATTTCGGGTGACCGGATCCGATTCGAAGCTTTCTCCGCTGACAGAACTGCTCACACAGCAGGGCGCAAAGATCTACTGTCCGCAGAGTGCCGACAACATTACCGCGGACATTGATGTGATGGTTTGCACTGCGGCGATCCATCCGGACAACCCGGAATACGCCGCTGCGCTTTCAGCCGGTATCCCGATGCTGACCAGGGCACAGCTGCTCGGGCAGATTATGGATCACTACGAGAATTCTGTTGCTGTTTCCGGTACGCATGGCAAGACAACGGTTACCTCCATGCTCTCCTGCATTCTGCTGAGCGCGGATCTGGATCCGACAATCTCAGTCGGCGGGATACTGAAGGAGATCGGCGGCAATATCCGTGTCGGCCGCTCGGAGAATTTTATCGCAGAGGCCTGCGAGTATACCAACAGTTTCCTCAGCCTGAGACCGAAGATCGGACTGATCCTGAACATTGACGCGGATCACCTGGACTTTTTCAAGGATCTGGACGATATCAGACGTTCCTTCCACCGCTTTGCGAAGAACATCAAAGAGGGCGGCACCCTCATCCTGAACGGAACCATTCCGCATCCGGATGAGATTACGGAAGGAATCGATGCCGGGGTGATTACCTACGGAACACCTCAGTCCGATTATACCAGTGCACAGATCACCTATGATGCATTCGGAGCGGGGACCTTCCATGTGCTTCACCGGGGCGAGGACCTGGGCGTATTCAAGCTCCATGTTCCCGGGAAGCATAATGTTTCAAACGCAGTTTGCGCCATCGCTGCCGCGGACCAGATGGGAATCTCCATGGAAGACTGCAGGAAGGGGCTTGACGCATTTCACGGAGCGGACAGAAGATTCCAGATCAAAGGCAGGCTGAAGAGCGGTGCCACCGTAATCGATGATTACGCGCACCATCCGACAGAGATCCGCGCAACCCTTGAAGCTGCCGGGAATTATCCTCACAAAAAGATCTGGTGCGTCTTCCAGCCGCACACCTACACACGGACAAAGGCGCTGATGAACGGCTTCGCGGAAGCGCTGTGCATCGCGGACGGAGTGGTGCTTGCCCCGATCTACGCGGCGCGGGAAACCGACAACCTGGGCATCAGCTCGGATACGCTGCGCCAGAATATCGCCAACCGCGGAACCGACGCCTGGTATTTCCCGACCTTTGAAAAGATCGAAGACTTTCTGCTGACGCACGCTTCCGATGGAGATCTCGTGATCACCGTCGGCGCGGGGGATGTCGTCCGCGTAGGAGAAGAGATGCTCGCGCGGGACGAAGCGGCCGGAATCTGAGAGATCAGGGAAACCGGGGATCTGTACAGGAGGATTGTACAGATCCCCGGCTGACATCTCAGTGGGGTGCCCCCACTGAGAGCAGCCTCCGGCGGATGCCGCGCGCTCGGGCGCAGGTCTGCCGGTGGCAGACTTGAATATGTCTCACATATTCATGTGGATTTCTTTGTAGATAAGTCGTGGACAGATTCCCTTAAAAGAATCTGCCGGATATGGTATACTTCAAAGCGTCGGCTGCGCTCTGTCTTAGGGAGACGACAGAGCACAGCCGTTTGGCTTAAGGGGCCGGGGGAGTGCGTATGAAATCATACACGATCAGAATGAAGGGGGATACTATAAGCAGGAAAGGCGGTGTTTTCATGCGGGTTCATCTGCCGGAGAATGGCGGCATGACCATGATTGAGAACACATTTATCGATCAGCTCATGCCCTCGTCAAGCGGGGATTTTGTAAAAATATACCTGTATCTGATGCGCTGCGCACAGAGTGGACAGACGGATGTTTCGATTCCGGAGATTGCGGATGCTCTGCACTATACCGAGTCAGATGTTACGCGTGCGATGGGATACTGGCAGAAGAAGAAGTGTCTGGATCTCATAGAGGAGGAAGAGGAGACAGACGGGAGGGCATATGTGGATGCCGCTTCCGCGGATGCTGTGTCCATGCCCTCACCTGCCGGACGTAAGATCACGGAATTCCGGCCGGCGCAAAAGCACTCGAAGGAAGAGATCCGCAGCCTGATCTTTGTCGCGGAGAATTATCTTGGCCGGCCGCTGTCCCCGTCAGAGCAGGAGACTTTGGTATACTTCATAACGGATCTCGGAATGGAGATCGACCTGGTTGATTATCTGCTGGATTATTGTATCTCGATGCATCATACCAGCTTCCATTATATCCGCAGGGTTGCCATGAACTGGGCAGAGAAGGGGATATGCAGTGTGGAGCAGGCACGCCGGGAGGGGTCTGCCCTCCGTGCGGAGTATTATGAGATCTTCCGGGCACTTGGCATCCAGGATCATGCCCCGACGCCGTCGGAGCGGGAGTATATGGACCGCTGGCTCTGGGAATACGCGCTTCCCATGGAGGTCATTCAGCTTGCCTGCACGCGTACGATTCTCCGGACCGGGAAGGCCAGACTTTCCTATACTGATTCGATTCTGAAAAGCTGGAGCCGGAATGGGGTGAAGTCTGCGGCGGATGTTGAGAGACTGGATCAGGCACACGAACAAGCCTCCGGCAGGCAGCCGAATGCCTCGGCGCTTCAGACCGGCAAGGGTGGTGCTGCCTCCGCAGCCGGACGCTTTCTCAACTTCGAACCTTCCGGCACCGACTGGGATGCGGTCGCGGATCGTGTCATGAAGGCGCAGGAGACGAAGGAGATGCTGTCACAGGAGTCCTGATGGGAATTACAAATTCACAGTATGACGCGCTGATGCGTGTCTACGAAAAGAGAAGGATCGACAACCACCATGTTGAAGAGGCACGCCGGGAGAAGGCTTATGAAATGATTCCGGAGCTGGGGCAGCTTGACAAGGCGGTTGCTTCTTTGTCTGTTCAAACATTGAAATCTTCGCTGGCGTCAGGAGACGGCAGCGCTCAAAGTATGTCCGCCTCTTTCCTGGCGCATCTGAAAGAGGCGGCGGGAGGAATGCTGCCGCAGGAGCGGCGCGCGCTTTTGCTGAGAGAGCACGGTTTTCCGGAGAATTATCTGGATTCGGTGTATACATGCCCGGACTGCAGGGATACCGGATGGATCGGCGGGAAGCACTGCCACTGTCTTGAGAAGGAGATCATCTCTTTGTTCTATACACAGTCAGGGCTGTCCGGGATTCTTCAAAAGGAAAACTTCGATACCTTCGACCTTTCGTATTACCGGAAGGATCTGATGGATGAGAAGACGGGAAAGAGCTCTTATGAGATCATGTCCGGTGCTCTTGGCACCTGCAGGACATTTGCGCAGCAGTTCCAGCGCGGAGCGGAAAAGAACAGCCTGCTTCTGACGGGAGCTGCAGGGCGCGGAAAAACATTTCTTACACATTGTATCGCGAAAGAACTCATTGACAAGGGACACTCCGTCATCTACTATTCAGCCGGAGAACTGTTTGATCTGATTGCGAAGAACCGGTTTGGCCGGGTCCAGGAAGAGGATGACCAGATGCCTGATGACCAATACCTGTCAGGCTGTGATCTGCTGATCATAGATGATCTCGGAACAGAACTAACGAACAGCTTTGTGGGAACTGCTCTGTTTCAGCTGCTGAATACCCGGATACTCCGCGGGAGGGGAATTGTCATTTCGACCAACCTGTCCCCAAGCGAGATCGGAAAGGTCTACTCAGACCGCATTTCTTCGCGTATCATGGAGAACTTCATCCTGGTGAGGGTATTCGGAGAGGATATCCGTATTCTGAAAAGAATCGGGACACGACAGACCTGATCCCTTGCAACTTCGTCAGACCGTTTCCGCAGGCAGGCAGGAACGGCCATTCCGTACACACAGGAGGCTGGCAGAATATGCAGATTGGCACAAGAAACACCAAAGCAAAGACTCCAAAGACAAAAGCCGCCGGAACAAAGAGTACTTCCGTCAAGCGTGTCGGCACGAGGGCAGCGGCCAAAAAAAACCGTGATGTTCTTCCTGTCGGCGATCTTGGGATCATTGCGCTTCCGTCCAGCGAGGAGATGGGACGCAAGGTCAATGACTACATTGTGGAATGGCGGACAGAGCGGGAACATAAACACTCCGCCCATCCGCAGCTGTCCGGTTACCTGCGTGACAATTATCTGGTCCGCACCGAGACACCGCGCTTCGGGTCCGGAGAGGGCAAAGCGACAATCTATGACACAATTCGGGGACATGATATCTTCCTGCTTCTTGATGTATGCAACTACAGCATCACCTATAAGATGCGCGGCCAGATCAACCACATGTCTCCGGACGATCATTTTATCGATCTGGAACGGGTGATTGCCGCGATCGGCGGAAAAGCACGGCGGATCAATGTGATCATGCCCTACCTCTATGAGAGCCGGCAGCACCGCCGCTCGGGGAGAGAATCGCTTGACTGCGCGCAGGCTCTGAAGGAGCTGGTGCGCATGGGGGTGGATAATATCATTACATTCGACGCGCATGACCCGCGCATTCAGAATGCCATTCCACTGTCAGGCTTTGAAAACTTTCTTCCCACCTACCAGTTCCTCAAAGGGCTTTTCCGGGCAGCTCCCGACTTCTCGGTGTCCCCGGATAAGCTGATGATTGTCAGCCCCGATGAAGCCGGAACCTCCCGTGCTGTATACATGGCAAATGTGCTCGGCGTAGAGATGGGCATGTTCTATAAGAGAAGAAACTATACGTTGACGGTGAACGGGGAGAACCCGATTGTTGCGCATGAATTCCTTGGCGCTCCCGTAAAAGGGAAGGATGTTGTTCTTCTGGATGATATGATTTCCTCCGGGAATGCCGCCCTGCAGATCTCCCGCGAACTGAAGGCGCTGGGCGCAAAGAGAATCTTTATCTGCGCAACCTTCGGACTGTTCACGGACGGGCTCGAAAAGTTTGATGAGGCGTGGGAAAAGAAGATCTTCCACTCGATTCTCACAACGAACCTGGTCTATCAGAAGCCGGAGCTTTTGTCCAAGCCTTATTATCGCAGCTGTGATCTGAGCAAGTTTGTGGCACTGATTATCGATTCTTTGAACCATGACAGCTCTCTGAGCGATCTTCTGGATCCGGTGGACCGCATCAATCGGTTCCTGAAGCGCAAAGGGGCAAAATAATTACAAAAAAGCAGCCTGCCTGCCAGAGGAATACATGTTTGTTCACAAATAAATTTCCATGTGGTATACTGTTTGTGTAAATATCTCTGCGCAGCTTGTCGGGGAGGGATGACGTGGTTAAGAAAGAGATGATTGCAATGCTGCTGGCAGGCGGACAGGGCTCAAGGCTTGGTGTCCTGACAGCGAAGGTTGCAAAACCTGCAGTTGCTTTCGGTGGGAAGTACCGGATCATTGATTTTCCGCTCAGTAACTGCATCAACTCCGGGATCGACACGGTTGGAGTCCTCACACAGTATCAGCCGCTGCGGCTGAATACGCATATCGGAATCGGCATACCGTGGGATCTGGATCGCAACCAGGGCGGCGTAACGGTTCTTCCGCCATATGAGAAAGTCGGAAAGACAGAGTGGTATACAGGAACCGCAAACGCGATATACCAGAATCTGGCGTACATGGAGAGCTTCCATCCGGATTATGTGCTGATTCTTTCAGGGGATCACATCTATAAGATGGATTATGAGGTAATGCTGGACTATCATAAGTCCCATAACGCGGATGTAACAATTGCCGTTATGCCGGTACCGCAGGAAGAAGCAGGAAGATTCGGGATCGTCGTTGCCGATGAGGACGGAAAGATCCGTGAATTCCAGGAGAAGCCGGAGCATCCGAAGAGCAATCTGGCGTCGATGGGAATCTATATCTTCAGCTGGCCGGTGTTGCGTGACGCACTGGTTGCCCTGAGTGAACAGGAAGGATGTGATTTTGGAAAGCATGTAATTCCTTACTGCTGGGAAAGAGGGAAGCGGCTGTCGGCCTATGAGTTCAACGGCTACTGGAAGGATGTCGGAACGCTCGGCTCTTACTGGGAAGCGAATATGGAGCTGATCGATATCATACCCGAGTTCAATCTCTACGAGGAGTTCTGGAAGATCTATACCAAGAATGACATCATTCCGCCACAGTATATTTCTTCTGATGCCAGGGTTTTCCGGAGTCTGATCTCAGACGGAACGGAGGTTTACGGAGAGGTATCGAATTCCATTATCGGAAGCGGCGTTACGATCGGCGCAGGAGCTGTTGTACGTGATTCCATCATCATGCAGAATAGCGTCATAAAAGCCGGTGCAATTCTGGACCGGGCAATTGTGGCAGAGAACAGCGTGATCGGAGAGAAGAGTGTAATTGGGTGGGGCGACCCGGCACCGAACAGGATCAGACCTGACATCTATGCTTTCTCTCTGGCGGTGGTCGGAGAGGATACTGTCATACCGGGCGGTGTCAGAGTCGGCAGGAATACCGCGGTAACCGGCGTTACCGTTCCGGAGGATTATCCGGACGGCATCCTCGCCAGCGGCGAGATTCTGGATAAGGCAGGTGTTGTGACATGAGAGCAGTCGGTATGATCCTGGCCGGCGGCAACAGCTACCGGATGAAGGAACTGTCCAATAAGAGAGCGATTGCGGCTATGCCGATCGCGGGGTCATTTCGCAGCATCGACTTTGCGCTGAGTTCCATGTCCAACTCCCGCATACAGAAGGTTGCCGTGCTGACCCAGTATAATTCCAGGTCCCTGAATGAGCATCTGTCGTCATCCAAGTGGTGGGACTTTGGAAGGAAGATGGGAGGTCTTTACGTGTTTCCGCCGACCGTTACGGTGGACAACAATTTCTGGTACAGAGGCACAGCGGATGCATTGTATCAGAATCTGGACTTCCTGAAGAATTGCCACGAGCCTTATGTGGTGATTGCGTCCGGAGACGGAGTCTATAAGCTTGATTACAACAAGGTACTGGAGTACCATATCGCCCGCAAGGCCGATATTACGGTTGTATGCAAGCAGCTGCTCCCTCAGGAGGATGTGACAAGATTCGGCGTTCTGAAGATGAATGAGGAATGCAGGATCGAACAGTTCGAGGAGAAGCCGATGGCTTCCGACGCAAATACGATTTCCTGCGGTATCTACGTGATCCGGAGGCGGCAGCTGATCGAACTGATTGAAAAGAGCGCGGAGGAGGGAAGGTTCGACTTCGTGCGTGACGTCTTAATCCGCTATAAGAGCGTCAAGAGAATCTATGGGTATAAGATCGACAGCTACTGGAATAATATCGCTTCTGTAGACTCTTATTACAGAACGAATATGGATTTCCTGAAGCCGGAGGTGAGGGATTATTTCTTCCGGCAGTATCCGGAGGTCCACTCCAAGGTCGACGACCTTCCGCCGGCCAAGTACAATCCGGGAAGCGAGGTAAAGAACAGTCTTGTTTCCGCGGGGTCGATCATCAATGGATATGTAGAGAATTCTCTCATATTCAAGAATGTCTTTGTTGGTGAAAACTGTGTGATCAGGAATTCCATCGTGTTGAACGATGTGTATCTTGGTGACAATGTTCATTTGGAGAACTGCATCGTGGAAAGCCGCGATACCATCAGGGCTAATACTTACTACAACGGGGATAATGGTATCAAGATTGTCATCGAATCAGATGAACGGTACATTTTGTAACAGTTTTGCAAAGAAAAGAAAGTCTGATAGGTGTATAGGATGACAATTACTGATGTGAGGGTTAGAAAGATTGCGAAAGAAGGCAAGATGAAAGCGATAGTATCGGTGACTTTGGACGACGAATTTGTTGTCCATGACATCAAGGTGATAGAGGGCGAAAAGGGCCTTTTCATTGCGATGCCGAGCAGAAAGACAACCGATGGAGAATACCGTGATATCGCCCATCCAATCAATTCAGAGACCAGACAGCAGATGCAGGATGTCATTTTGCGCGAGTATGAGAAAGCCATTCCGACCGAGGAAGAAGCAGAATAACCGGTAATGGCCGTTTTTGAAAAAGGAAAGCGCTGCGGGCAATCGTACCCGCGGCGCTTTGTTTTTTTATTATCATACTTTTTCCGGGTTTGTGTACCCGACTTCAGCCGTCAGATCAGATCATGGTTGCGCTTCACCATCTCCTGTATGATCGCGCGGCACTTTGCCCCGATTCCTTTCAGCTCCTCCCGGGATGCGTCTGCGGTCTCAATCGGTTTTCCGTACTCGATGATGACATGTCCGGCGCGCGCTTTCGGAAACTGCCGCTCAAAGCATTCACGGGTCCCCACAACAGCAACGGGAATAATCGGGCACTTTGTCCTGGTGGCAATCTTGAAGGATCCTTCGTGGAACTCCAGCAGATCGCGCTCGTCCTGGGCGGTATTGCGTTTTCCCTCCGGATAGATATACATCGAAACGCCCTGGTTCACATTCTCGATTGCGGCGAGAATCGACTGCAGGTTCTGACGGAGGTCTCCCTCCACCAGGAACTGGCAGTACAGTCTGCGCATCCAGATCGGAAGAATCGGAAACTTCGTGAAGTCATTTTTCGCGACGAATCCAGTCAGGAAGGGCAGCGTCGGATATCCGAGCACGACATCCAGATAGCTGCGGTGGTTCCCGATGAACAGGCACGCTCGTCCGGCCGGTATGTTCTCCTTGCCGATCACATCAAGCTTGATGCCCAGAGGCAGACTCACCAGTTTAAATGCGAACTGCATAAAGCGGAAGCTGCCCCGTTCTCCGAAATGCGGCCATTTTTTCTGAAGCAGCCACTGAAGCCCCAGGAAGGGCAGGGATACGATCAGAATCACTGCCACAAGCAAAACTGCGATGATTGTTCTGATCATAGCCTGTCATACACCTTTGTGTAGCGCCTCAGCCAGTCACGGCGCCATGCTTCGTCAATGTCTCTTTGCTCATACCGGAATGCCCAGTTGGCTGCGGCAACTCCCGGCGTATTCATGCGCGCATCGCTGCCCAGCTGGAGCAGATCCTGGATCGGGAAGATCGCGAAGCGTGCGATGGAGGACATTGCAAACCGGATGAAATCAAGGGATACGCCCTGCCCGTCGCAGTTCCCCATCAGACGGATCCGGTCCTTGACTTCTTCGCTCTGATTCTGGTACCAGCCGACGGTTGTATCATTGTCGTGCGTGCCGGTATAGCAGACACAGTTTGGCGTATCATAATGATGCGGAATGTACTTGGTGTCCTTCATGTTCTCAAAACCGAACTGCAGCACTTTCATGCCCGGGAAACGGAACTGATCTCTCAGCGCCTCCACATCTTCCGTGATTACGCCCAGGTCTTCCGCGATGATCGGCAGATTCTTTCCGAACTTTTTCTGCATGGCAAGGAACAGCTTCTCGCCCGGCCCCTCTTTCCAGACTCCTTCGATTGCCGTCTCGGCATCCGCCGGAACCGCCCAGTAGTTGACAAAGCCGCGGAAGTGATCAATCCTGACATAATCAACCAGCTCGAGCTGACGCTGAAGACGGCGGATCCACCAGTCATAACCGGTCTTCTCATGCCAGGCCCAATCGTAGAGCGGATTGCCCCACAGCTGACCTGTCGCGGAGAAGTAATCGGGCGGGACTCCGGCAACCTCAGTCGGGTATCCTTTGGAATCCAGCTTGAACAGCTTCCTGTCTGCCCAGACGTCACAGTTGTCGATTGCCATGAAGATCGGGATATCGCCGATGATGGCCACATCACGCTCGGCAGCATACAGACGCAGTGCCATCCACTGCTCCTGGAACAGGAACTGCGTGAACTTATAGTACCGAATCTCCTGATGAAGCTTTTGGGCATACTCTTTCTTCGCGGCGCTCTTCCCCTCGCGAAGATCCGCGTCCCAGTCAAGCCAGCAGCGCCCCTGAAAATGATCCTTCAGCGCGCTGAACAGAGCAAAGTCATCCAGCCAGTCCGCCTGCTCTTTGGCAAATGCCTGGAAGCGTTCGCTGATGGACGGCTCTGCCGTTTTCTCCGAGGGAGAATGCGCCTCAATCTCCAGGAAATGGGCATAGGCCTTCTTCAGAAGACGAACCTTGAATGCAATCACCTGTCCGTAATCGACCTTTCTCGGGTCCCAGGCGGGCTCCCCCTCGAAGTCCTGATCTGTGAGAAGTCCTTCCCGTTTCAGATCCTCCGGACTGATAATATAGGTCTGGCCTGCAAACGCAGACAGACTCTGATAGGGAGAATCCCCGAAGCCGGTCGGCCCAAGCGGGAGCACCTGCCACAGATGCTGCCCCGTATCCTTCAGAAAATCAATAAAATCCCGGGCACCCTGCCCCAGATCACCGATTCCGTGCGGTGACGGAAATGAAGTCGGATGCACGATGATGCCGCTCATTCTGTCATTCAGATGCCGGGCATCCAGTGCCAATTCCAGTTCTTTCTGATCCATACTCTGTACTTCCTTATATCTTTATTATCGTCTGCCGGCACAAACGCACCGCAGACAGAATCATTCTATCTTAACAGCCGTGATTTCGCAACCTGCCCCGTCCGGCGAACACCCGCCCCCGACAAGACAAGATGTGATATGATGAATAGGGTCAAAAGCCCTGAAGCCGAGGCAAGCTGAGGAGCGCGGGAGCTGCGAAGCGATCCGTTCATCATATATAATACATATGGGTCAAAAGCCCTGAAGCAAATTAAGGATTCCTTAGAATTCTTTTACGAAGGATGTCCGCTGAAAAATGATCGAAAAATGATATATTGAATGTGAAGACATTCCGATGATTCCGGCAAAGCGCGGAAAGGACAAGAGGGGAGACAAAGCTATGGCGGATACGTACACGATCCTCGTATGTGACGACGAGAAGGAAATTACAGACGCGATCGAGATCTACCTGACACAGGAGGGCTATGAAGTGCGGAAGGCATATGATGCTCCGCAGGCACTCTCCATTCTGGAGAAGGAAGAGATTCATCTTCTGATCATTGATATCATGATGCCCGGGATGGACGGACTGAGTGCCGTGCTGAAGATCCGCAGGAACATGAAGTCCAGTATCCCGATCATTATTCTTTCTGCCAAGGGACAGGATACCGATAAGATTATGGGACTCAATTACGGCGCGGATGATTACATTACGAAGCCGTTCAGTCCGCTGGAACTGGTCGCGCGGGTTAAGAGCCAGCTTCGCAGGTATACCAGCCTGGGCACGATGCAGGAGACGGATACGGAGAATCAGAACATATTCCACAGCGGCGGGCTGGTGATCGATGATGAGCGCAAGGAAGTTACGGTAGACGGGAACAGTGTGCGCCTGACCAGAATTGAGTATAACATTCTTCTGCTGCTGCTCAAGAACAAAGGCAAGGTGTTCTCGATTGACCAGATCTATGAAAAGATCTGGAAAGAGGAGGCCTTCTGCGCGGATAATACGGTTACGGTTCACATTCGCCATATCCGGGAGAAAATAGAGATTGACCCGAAGAATCCACGGTACCTCAAGGTGATGTGGGGGATCGGGTATAAGGTAGAGGACCTGGATTCCTGAGAGAGACAAGATGAAGCAGGACAGCTATAGTATCGGATTAAAGGCTTCCATTGCCATCCTTCAGGGGGTATGCGTCGGAATTATCGCTGCAGCCCTTCTGACAATCGGCTACTGGCTGGATGGCACCTGGCAGTTTTCGCAGCTCGGCCGCTCCTTTGAGGAGACGGCCGTATTTCTGCGCGATACAAAAGAGATCATTCAAAAAGAGATCCATAAGAGTATGGATGAAGCGCTGTTCAGCAAAGACGGCGTGACGGACCTGAGCAAAGAGATCGATATTCGTCAATATGTCTCAGGGGTTGATGACGCGGCAAACCGGAACGAGAACCTGACCTACCGGCTGAGCGATCTGATTAATTATTATCCGAAAACCGCGCAGCTGTCCCGGGTTCTGGAACGCGTAATCGCCGCGCAGCAAGAAGCGGTATCCCCCGAGAACGAAGGAACCTGGGAGAATCTTTCCGCTCAGGCATCTTCCTGCGAAGTGATTGTGCCGGTCTCCGGATTCACTCTGGCAGAGACGGCGCGCGCGTCCCAGACTCCCTTCGAAACACTGCTTGGCTATTATCAGAGTCTGCTCCGTGCGAGCACGGAGATTCATGAACGTTATCTTTCCTATGAAGATGAGATGCATGCGAAGGAGAATGCCGCCGAGCAATTTGTGCCGAGCAACGTTGCCTATTACATCGAGAATACTTCCACCAAGCAGTACTTTACGAATCTTGGCGTGAAGGGTGTTGCGGCTGCGCGCGGGGCCATCTCGGACGATCCGGGTCTGACCTTCCTGTTTGACGGGGTCCGGACAATGGACATCATGGTGGCAAACAATGAACTGATCATGAATCAGGAGGCGGCAGCCGAATTCATGGATACGGTCTTTGTCGGCGCAAATGAGCGCGTGGTCATTGCGGTGAATCTGTCTTATCCGGCAGGCGACCAGCTGAGAAGGGACTATTATTCCTACCAGCAGAGAAGACCTGCGGTTCATCTGGCGATCATCTGCGGCGCTGCAGCACTTTTCCTGCTGCTGGTGCTGCTTGCGATGAGTATCTCCACGGCAGGACGTTCCGGCCGCAGTGCGCTTCTTCCGCTGAGCGGCTTTGATCTGATCGCGACGGAGATTGCGGCAGGAATGTGTGTGGTCGCGGCGCTTGCCTGGCTGTATCTGAGCCGGCTGATCCTGCGGGACATTCTTCCGGAAGCGTATCGGAACATGTGGATCATCGTGACGGCGGTTGTCGAATATGAGATCCTGCTGCTGTCGCTGCTGAGTCTGATTCGCCGGATCCGGCACCAGAGCCTGTGGAAAAACAGTGTTACCTATATGTTCCTGCGCGTCAGCTCGCAGGTTCTTGAGGCGCGGGCAGCGTCAACCAGAATGCTGATCGCCTATCTGCTGCTCATTGTCCTGAATTTTCTGTTCCTGCGTTTCTTCGGGACGGTTGGCGTGGTGAGCGTGATCGTGATTGACCTGGCGGTGCTGCTGTACCTTCTGCGCGACCGGCTGGGCAACCTGAGTATCCGGACAGGACTTCGGGAGCTGTCAAAGGGCAGGCTGGATTATCGGATTGACACCTCCTCACTGACCGGCGAAAGTCTGGAGATGGCCCAGGCCGTGAACGAGATGGGAGACGGCCTCCAGGAGGCGGTAGACGCGATGGTGAACAGTGAGCGTCTGAAAGCAGAGCTGATCACGAATCTTTCTCATGATCTGAAGACGCCTCTGACCTCGATTATCAATTACGTGGATCTTCTGAAGCGGGAGGAGATCGGGAATGAGAGGGCAAAGGGATACATCGAGATACTGGAACGAAAGTCAAACCGGCTCAAGAGCCTGATTACGGATCTCATCGATGTGAGCCGGATCAGCTCGGGGAATGTGGAACTGCACATGACGACCCTTGACCTGCACGCTATGGTGCAGATGGCAGTGGGAGAATTTGAAGACCGCTTCCAGGAAAAGGGCCTGACGACAGAGATGGAAGCTGCCAGGGCGCTGCCGGTCAGCGCAGACGGAGATATGCTCTGGAGAGTCCTGGACAATCTTCTGGGCAATATCGCGAAATATGCCATGCCCGGGTCAACGGTCAGGATCAGAATCTTTGAAGAAGCCGGGAAGGCGGTTGCTTCCTTTGAAAACCAGTCGAAGGAGAAACTGGAAAAGAGCGCGCAGGAGCTGGAGGAACGCTTTGTACGCGGAGATGAAAGCCGCAGCTCGGAGGGCAGCGGACTGGGACTGTCCATTGCCGGAAGCCTGACCGAGCTGATGGGAGGCACGTTCCGGATTGAAACCACGCAGACTACCTTCTGCGCAACCCTGCAATTCGATCTGCAGCCGATGCCCTGAGCCTTCGAAGTTTTGAACGTTTGGTGAATTCGGCGACATTCTTCTTGCCTGAATGAAATAAAGTCATTATTCTATAGATTAACATTTGTTCTATATAATCGAGGTGAAAAGGATGAACTGGAGAGACCGGCTGAATCGCTTTATGTATGGACGTTACGGGCAGGATCAGTTTTCCCGCTTTCTGCTTGCTGTGTGTCTGGTGCTTCTGGTTTTGAGTTTTTTTGTCCGGATTCCCGAACTGAGCCTGCTGGTACTGTTGCTGCTTGGCTATGTGTATTTCCGGATGCTGTCCAGAAATGTACCGGCGCGATACGCGGAGAACCAGAAGTTTCTGGAACTGAAGGGTAAAGTTCTGGGATTTTTCAAAGGAAAGTCCTCCCGCGCGGAAAAACAGGGGGACCACATGATCTTCCGGTGCCCGAAGTGCAGCCAGAAGATCCGGATTCCGAGAGGCAAGGGGATGGTTGAGATTACCTGCCCGAAGTGCCGGACCAGATTCCGCAAGAGGACCTGATCATGTTTGGCTATGTAACGGTCAACCGGCCGGAGCTGAAAGTGAAAGAGCTGGATCAGTACCGCAGTTATTACTGCGGTCTGTGTCATGCCCTGCTGGAAAGATATGGCAGGAGAGGCCAGCTGCTTTTGTCCTACGACGGTACCTTTCTTGCGATTCTGCTGACCGGACTGTATGAACCGAAGGAGCAGGAGCGGAAAACAAGATGCATGGTGCACCCCCTGTCAGAACACCGGGAGAAGTCCAACCGCTGCATCGAATATGCGGCAGACATGAACGTGATGCTCGCATACCGCAAAGCGGTGGATGACTGGCGCGATGAAAAAAAGCAGCAGGCGAAGATTCTGGCCATGCTTCTGCACAAAGACTACGGCAGAATCCGTGATCAGTATCCGCGGCAGGAGAAAGCGCTGGCGAAGAACATCCGCACACTCCGGCAGCTCGAGGAACAGGGGGAAAATACTCTGACAGCCGGCAGGGCCGCTGAAGAGGGCAGACCCTTTGAGGACCGGATGTACGACATCCTGGCGGAAATTGAGAAAACCTCAGCCTGCACGGGTAACTTCCTTGCTGAGATGTGTGTTCTGCAGAAAGACCGCTGGGAGAAGGATCTGCGGGAAACAGGATTTTACCTGGGCAAGTTTATCTATCTGATGGATGCCTACGATGATCTGGACGAAGACGCGAAGAAGGATAACTTCAATGTCCTGTCCGGACTGAAGAAGCTGGATCCGGAGCACTTTGAAGAGATCCTGAAGGAGATCCTTCTGGACACGGCTGCATGCTGCTGCCGCAGTTTCGAAAGACTTCCGATCATTCAGGACGCAGCCCTGCTGCGCAATATCCTGTATTCCGGGATCTGGGTGAGATTTCATCAGATTCGCAGCAAAGAAAAAGAAGAAAAGAGGCGTCCCTCCATGTGCCGGGATACCTGAAGAAGCACGGATTGTGCTCTTGAATCAGTGCAGCATATGAATCAAAATATGATTGGAAGAATCATAGAGGGAGCAAAATGAGAGACCCATACAATGTCCTGGGACTGGAGCGGGGCGCATCCGATGAGGAAGTGAAGAAAGCTTACAGGACACTGAGCAGGAAATATCATCCTGACGCGAACATCAACAATCCCAACAAGGAACAGGCCGAAGAGCGGTTTAAGGAAGTTCAGCAGGCCTATGACAGCATACAGCAGGAGAAGGAAAACGGCTACGCAGGCTATGGCAGTTCCGGCAGCGGGTATGGCAGCTATGGCAGTTATGGCAGCTATGGCGGGAATACCGGTTATGGCTCGAATGCCGGCTTTGGCGGGTTCGGCGGTTTCGGCGGCTTTGGCGGTTTTGGCACGTACGGCGGCTCCCGGAGCACGGCCAGTGAGAGCGAGACGGATCTGCACCTGAAGGCTGCTGAAAACTATATCAACAGCCGGCATTACACGGAAGCGATGAATGTCCTGAACCAGATTACGGAACGGGATAGCCGCTGGTATTATCTGAGTGCTGCGGCACACATGGGAGCCGGGGATAATGTACAGGCGAAGATCATGGCACAGCGCGCTGTTGAGATGGACCCGGATAACCTGCAGTATCGGCAGCTGCTGCAGCGCCTTGAGAGCGGAGGAAGCTGGTATCAGGGCATGGGCAGCAGCTATGGGTATCCGATGGAATCAACCTCTGATCTGTGTCCCAGAATATGCCTGGCCAGTCTTGCATGCAATATTTGCGGTCCCGGTATACTCTGCTGCATCTGAAACAGCCCTCAGGCGGAGACGGACAGTTGCCTTGGATGGCAATAGTTGCTAAAATAAAATGATTCCGTCAAAGCGTATCGCAAGGTGTTTTGCTTGCGCAGGGCTAAGGCGCAGTGTCAGACATCAGGGGAAAAAAGGAGGTGCCCGGATGGCGGCGAAAGAGATTATCACGATCGGAAGAGAATTCGGCAGCGGCGGACATGAGGTCGGCAGGCGGCTCGCGGCAGAACTTGGGTACAGGCTGTATGACAAAGAGCTTCTGAAGCTGATGGCGCAGGAGAGCAACATCTGTGAGCAGGTTCTGGAAGACTATGATGAGAAGAATACAGGAAGCCTTCTGTATTCCATTATGATGGATGTGTATCCGTCTATGAATTATGTCGGAAACTCCCTCCAGCGTCAGATCTATCAGGCCCAGTATGACACCATCCGGAAGGTCGGTGAGAAGGGCTCCTGTGTGATTGTCGGCAGGGGAGCGGATTATATCCTGCGGGATCTTCCGGGTCTTACCAGCGTGTTCATTCACGCGTCTGATGAATACCGGATCGGCAGAATCGTGGAATTCGAGCATATATCGGAGCAGAAAGCAAAGGAAACCATCGCGAAGGCGGATAAAAAGAGAGCCTCCTACTACAATTTCCAGACGGAAAAGAAGTGGGGAAATGTTTCTTCGTATCACATGTCACTGGATACGAGCCAGATCGGAATTGACGGCTGCGTGAATGTGATCCGGTGCTATCTGGAGCAGAAGAGAGCAAGCGCAAATTAAGAAAGAACAGGCATTAACTTATGAATGAGAACAATCAGGGCAATCATAACGGAAACGGCGGGGGCAATCAGAATCGGAATCATTCTTCGATTCTGATCTTTCTCGTGGTTACGCTGGTTACACTTGTGCTGATGAGCTTTTTCAACAGGATGATGAACGACTCCACCTCCATGGAGATCTCCTATGACCAGTTCCTGGACCTTCTGGAGCAGAATCTGGTGGAATCTGTCACCCTGGATTCGGATAAGCTGACCGTTGTAACCAAAAACCAGTCACTGGCAAGCCAGGGAATCGAGATGACCTACTACACAGGCCGGATGGCGGATCCCGATCTTGTAGAGCGGCTGGACAAGGCGAACGTAGAGTTTAAGCAGGAGATTCCGGACAACACAACCAGCCTGATCCTGAACGTCCTCCTGAGCTTTGCGCCGCTGATCCTGATCTGGATCCTGATGGGCGTTGTGCTGCGCAGGATGTCCGGCACAGGCGGAATGATGGGAGTCGGAAAGAGCCGTGCGAAGATGTATATGCAGTCCGAGACAGGCGTCACCTTCAAGGATGTTGCCGGCCAGGACGAGGCGAAGGAATCTTTGCAGGAAACGGTGGAATTCCTGGAACATCCGGATAAATATGCCGAGATCGGCGCCAAGCTGCCCAAAGGCTGTCTGCTTGTCGGACCTCCCGGTACCGGTAAGACGCTGCTGGCCAAGGCTGTGGCAGGAGAGGCGCATGTGCCGTTTTTCTCACTGACCGGTTCGGACTTCGTCGAGATGTTCGTAGGCGTCGGCGCAAGCCGTGTGAGAGACCTTTTTGATGAGGCAAAGAAGAATGCGCCCTGCATCATCTTTATCGATGAGATCGATGCCATCGGCAAGAGCAGAAACTCGGGCGGCTATGGCGGAAATGACGAGAGAGAGCAGACGCTTAACCAGCTTCTGTCAGAGATGGACGGCTTCGACACTTCGAAGGGCCTTCTGATTCTGGCGGCGACCAACCGTCCTGAGGTTCTGGATCCGGCTCTTTTGAGACCGGGACGCTTCGACCGCAGGGTAACGGTGGAGAAACCGGATCTGCAGGGCAGGATCGACGTGCTGAAGGTTCACTCAAAGGATGTGCATATGGACGAGACCGTCGATCTGAAGGAGATTGCGCTGGCGACCTCCGGAGCAGTCGGATCGGATCTTGCAAATATGATCAATGAGGCCGCCATTCTTGCGGTCAAGAATCACCGGGCAGCGGTGAGCCAGAAGGACCTGTTGGAGGCAGTGGAACTGGTACTGGTCGGCAAGGAAAAGAAGAACCGCATCCTGTCCCAGGAGGAGCGCAGGATCGTATCTTACCATGAAGTCGGTCACGCTCTTGTTTCTGCGCTGCAGAAGGATTCCGAGCCGGTGCAGAAGATCACCATTGTTCCCAGGACCATGGGAGCTCTGGGATATGTCATGAATGTGCCGGAGGAGGAGAAGTACCTCAATACGGAGAAAGAGATCCGGGCGATGCTGGTCGAGTTTGTCGCCGGACGCGCCGCGGAGGAGATCGTCTTCAATACCGTTACGACCGGTGCGGCAAATGACATCGAGAAGGCAACGAAAGTTGCCAGAGCGATGGTGACACAGTATGGAATGTCCGAGAAGTTCGGACTTGCTCAGCTGGAATCGCCGGCAGCCCAGTTCCTGGATGACGGCCGGATCATCATGAACTGCTCAGACGCTACGGCAGCGCAGGTGGATCAGGAGGTAATCAAGATCCTGAAGCAGTCGTATGATCAGGCAAAGCGGATTCTGTCCGAGCATCGCAAGGCGATGGATGAGATCGCGGCGTTCCTGATTGAGAAAGAGACCATCACCGGCAAGGAATTCATGGAGATTCTTCACAGGATCGAGGGGGATCAGGTATCTGCAGCCCATCAGGAAGGGCGGATTGTGGAGCGGCCTTATGAGGCCGAAACCAAAGCCGCGCAGCCTGAGACACAGAGCAAGGCCGCGCAGCTTGAGGCAGAGAGCAAGGCCGCGCAGCTTGAGGCAGAGAGCAAGGCCGCACAGCCCGAGGCACAGAGCAAGGCCGCACAGCCTGAGGCAGAAAAGGAAGCCGCGCAGCCTGAGGAAGATGCCGAAGCTGAGTGATTGGCAGCGACCCGCGCTTCACCTTCTCAGCGAGGCGGAGTCGTTCACATTTTATTGGAAGAGAACATGATAAAGAAAGTTGAAAAACTGATTCATCTGTTTCGGACGCACCGGGAGATCTGGTGGATCATCATCTATACAGCGATTTATATGGGCGGGTTCCAGATTATGGAGAACGCACGCCATGTGCATTATCACGTGATCCATACCTGGCTGGATGACCAGATTCCCTTCTGTGAGTATTTCATTATTCCGTATGTAATCTGGTTCGGGTTCAATCTTGCCGTAGTCGGGTGGTTTGTTCTGCATGCGCAAAAGCATGAGTATTATCGCCTGATCACGGCGCTGATGCTTGGCATGACGGCATTTCTTGTCGTCTCTGTCGTGTATCCGAACCGTCTGGAGCTTCGCCCGTACTATGTGGATACCGGCAATCTGTGCGGGAAGCTGGTGGCGCTTTTATATCAGTCGGATACCTCAACGAATGTGCTTCCCAGTATTCATGTGTACAACACGGTTGTACTGTGCCATGCGATCAATACGTGCGGCGCGCTGCGGCGCAGAATCGGCGTATTGGTGTCATGCAATGTCCTGGGTGTGCTGATCATATTGTCGACAATGTTTCTGAAGCAGCACTCTGTGATCGATGTCTCTCTGGGCCTGGTGATGGGCATGCTGCTTCAGATTGTCAGCGACCGGATCTTTGAGACAGAGGAAGAGCGGTCCTTTGCACGGGATGCTCTGCTGGGCAGAAGACCATCCTCCCGCAGTACGGCGCTGTGAGGAAGCCTGCCTGAGACCGCAGGATTCCGGAAGGAACATGTTCATGAAAGAATGGCTGCCGCATAGACCATACATCGCATGAAGTTATTTCTCTCATGCGGGTTCGGCTCTATGCGGCAGTTTTATACCGGAGAGAAGGATGAATCCCGATTTTGATCTGCAGGAAGAACTGAAGAAGCTGCCCCACAAGCCTGGGGTCTACATCATGCACGACAAAAAGGATGCGATCCTCTATGTCGGAAAAGCAATCAATCTGAACCGGCGTGTCCACCAGTATTTTGTACGGAAGCTCGGAAGAGGGGCCAAGATTGAGCGCATGGTCAGCAGGATCGCCTGGTTTGAATATATCGTGACAGACTCAGAGCTGGAAGCGCTGGTGCTGGAGAATAATCTGATCAAGGAGAACCGTCCGAAGTACAACACCCTTCTGAAGGATGATAAGACATATCCCTATATCAAGGTGACCGTGCAGGAGGAATATCCCCGCGTGCTGTTTACCAGGAAAATGAAAAAGGACGGAGCACGCTACTTCGGGCCCTTTAAGAGCGCCTTTGCGGTCAAGGAAACCATAGAGCTTCTGCGGAAGCTGTACCAGGTCAGGGACTGTACGAGAAATCTGCCGCGGGACATCGGGCTGGAGCGTCCCTGCCTGAATTATCAGATCGGCCAGTGCCAGGCCCCCTGCCAGGGAAAGATCTCAAAGGAGGCATATCAGGAAGGCATCCACAAAGCGCTGCGTTTTCTTTCCGGAAACTATAAACCGGTTGTGAAGATGCTGGAAGAGCGGATGCAGGCTGCAAGTGCGGAGATGGACTTCGAGACCGCGGCAAAGATGCGGGATCTGATGCAGAATGTGATCAGCGTGACACAGAAGCAGAAGATGGAGAGCACAGACGGTGAGGACCGCGATGTGCTGGCACTTGCAATGGACGGCACGGATGCGGTTGTCCAGGTCTTTTATGTCCGGGGCGGCAAGCTGATCGGGCGGGATCATAGCTTTCTTCGGATCGGAGAGGAGGATGAGGCCCTGCTTGCACAGGCACAGCCGGACGAGGAGACGCCGGAAGGCGGGCTGCGGGAGACAGAGCCTCAGGATGCAGGGACGGACGATGCCAGGGACCGGCAGGAGCTGCGCGTGAAAGCAAGTGTTCTTTCCACGTTCGTGCGTCAGTTCTACGCGTCTTGCGTATTCCTGCCAAAGGAGATTCTGCTGGAGACAAGGATCGAGGATCAGGAGCTGATTGAAGAATGGCTCAGCGCCAGGCGGGGCAGGGCTGTACATCTCAGAACGCCGCTAAGAGGAACCTACAGCCGTCTGGTGCAGATGGCACAGGAGAACGCCGCGCTTGTTCTGAAGATGGACCGGGAGAGAGCGCGCCTGGAAGAGGGCAGAACCATCGGTGCCATGCAGGAGATCGCGTCCGCGCTGGGGCTTCCTCATCTGACCAGGGTGGAGGCCTATGACATTTCCAATACCTCAGGCGTAGAGTCTGTCGGTTCCATGGTGGTATTCGAAAAGGGGAAACCAAAGCGCAGCGATTACCGGAAGTTCCGGATCCGTACCGTCGAGGGGCCGAATGATTACGCCTCCCTCCGGGAGGTGATCTTTCGCAGACTCACGCATGGGCTGGAGGAAGAAAAGAGTCTGGAGGAGCGCGCACTGGCGGCGAAAGACGGCTCATTCAGTACCTTTCCGGATCTGATCATGATGGATGGAGGAAAAGGGCAGGTACATATCGCGGAAGAGGTCTGCAAAGAACTCGGGCTTGCGATTCCCGTCTGCGGGATGGTGAAGGACGACTACCACAGAACCAGAGGGTTGTATTTTCATGACCGGGAGCTTCCGATCAATCCTGCGTCAGAAGGATTCAAGCTGATTACCAGAGTGCAGGACGAGGCGCACCGGTTCGCCATTGAATATCACCGCTCCTTGCGGGGGAAGGCACAGACCCGCTCCCTGCTCGATGAGATCGAAGGAATCGGACCGGCGAGAAGGAAGGCACTGCTGCGCAGTTTCGGCTCCCTGGAAGCAATCCGGGACGCGGATGAGGAGCAGCTGTCGCACGCACCGTCCATGAACGCGGCAAGCGCCAGGAAAGTATATGAGTTCTTCCATCCCGTCTCGACAAAGTAGGCTTTTTTTGCTACTATTTATGGATGCAATACAGTATAGTGTCATCTTGTCTGCGTGCTGTCTGAAAGAGGATCATTTATGAATACAAAGTCCAGCGTCCCAATTGAAAAACTGGTCCAGAAGATGGGTCTGACCAACCGGACTGAGTCCGTTCAATTAAAGGGTAAGAAGCTTACAACCCCGGAGGTCAACCGGCCGGCGCTGCAGCTGACCGGGTACTTTGATTACTTTGACGCGGATCGTCTGCAGATCATCGGATATGTGGAATATACGTATCTGGACACGCTGGACAGAGAGCGTAAGCGGGTGGTCTATGAACGTCTTCTTGCCGCGAAGATCCCCGCGATCGTCTATACGACCCGCACGGTTCCGGATGAGGATATGCTGGAGCTGGCAACACGTTATGACGTGCCGATTTTCACGACGGACCGGGAGACCAGCGCATTTGCGGCGGAGGTCCTTCGGTGGCTGAACGTAGAACTGGCTCCGTGCATCACGATCCATGGTGTTCTGGTAGATGTGTACGGAGAAGGCGTACTGATCACGGGCGAGAGCGGAATCGGAAAGAGTGAAGCCGCGCTCGAGCTGGTCAGGAGAGGCCATCGCCTGATCACGGATGACGTCGTGGAGATTCGAAAGGTGTCGGATCATACCCTTGTGGGTACGGCTCCGGATATCACGCGGCACTTCATCGAACTGCGCGGAATCGGCATCATCAATGTCAAGACCCTGTTCGGTGTGGAAGCGGTCATGGATACGACCAACATCGATCTCGTGATCAAGCTGGAGGAATGGGATAAGGACAAGGAATATGACAGACTTGGCCTGCAGGAGGAGTACACGGAGTTCCTCGGCAACCGGGTTACCTGCCACTCCCTGCCGATTCGTCCGGGGCGGAACCTGGCGGTGATCGTGGAATCGGCCGCGGTTAACCACAGGCAGAAAAAGATGGGATACAATGCGGCCCAGGAGCTGTACAACCGCGTACAGCAGGGCATCATGAAGAATATGGAAAAGCACGAGGAAGAATAAGGGAGAAGAAGCGGCTATGAAAAAGTATTGCTTTGGAATCGATGTCGGCGGCACCACGATCAAGTGCGGACTTTTCAGTACGGACGGAAACCTTCTCGATAAATGGGAGATCACGACCAGAACGGAGGAGAACGGAGTCCATATTCTCCCGGATATTGCGGCGGCAATCAATCAAAAGATCGAGGACAGAGGCCTCACCAAAAATGAGATCGAAGGCATCGGACTGGATATTCCCGGACCGGTCAACGAAAAGGGCGTCTGCATGCTTGCGGTGAATCTTCACTGGGGGCAGGTGAACATTGTCCGGGAGATGGAGAAGATGACCGGCATACGCACCAAGGCGCTCAATGACGCAAATGCGGCAGCGCTCGGAGAGTGCTGGAAGGGCGGCGGCGCCGGACATAAGAATCTGATCATGGTAACGCTGGGAACCGGAATCGGCGGCGGTGTTGTCGTGGAAGGCAAGGTAATTGCCGGCGCGCATGGCTCCGGCGGCGAGATCGGACATGTCCATGTCACCGAAGAACTGAACGAACCGTGCAACTGCGGAAATGTCGGGTGTCTGGAGCAGGTTGCGTCCGCGACCGGCATTGTCCGGCTCGCGAAGATGCAGCTGGATCAGAATCCCGATCAGCCAAGTGTGCTGCGCGGAAAAGCATTTACCGCGAAGGATGTATGGGATGCGGTGAAAGCAGGAGATGAGGCAGCGGATGCCATCGCCGAGAAGTTCGGATTGTATCTGGGAAGAGCGTTGGCTGCCTTTGCCTGTGTGACGGACCCGGAGATCTATGTGATCGGCGGAGGGGTCTCCAAGGCAGGAAACGTAATTCTGGACTATGTGCAGAAGTATTACCGGCAGTATGCCTTCCCGGGCTGCAAGGACGCGGCATTCGCGCTGGCTACCCTTGGGAATGACGCAGGCATCTACGGAGCAGCGAAGGTTGTCCTGTAACGGAGCCGGTATTTCAAGTACACCATCGTTATACTTGTTCCCGACCATGGCATCCGCCGGAAGAGAGAATTCCGATGCCGTGTCTGCCGGAGGCTAATTGGATAATGGAGGAAAAGAACATGAGAAGACGCAACAAAAAGCAGCAGACAATCGCAATTATCATCGTAGTGATTCTGGTAGCTGCCATGCTGTTCTCCCTGATCCCGGCATTTCTGCTGTAAGGAGAGAAGAACGTGAAGAGAGGAACCTATCGAAGAGCAGTCCTGGCAACTTTTGCCCTGGCGGGACTGCTTTCCTTCCATACGCAGGCAGCAAAGCCTGTGGCCTTAGCTTCTGACACGACGATCGCCAATGGCGTGCAGGTGGAAGGCGTTGACCTGTCCGGCATGACACCGGAACAGGCAAAGGCGGCACTCCAGGCGAAGGCAGACGCGCTGGCGTCCACACCGGTCAATCTGCGGATGGGGGAGAATATCATCACCACTTCCCTTGCGGAGCTCGGGTATACCTGTACGAATCTGGACATCGTCGACTCTCTCGTCCCGATCGGGAAGAGCGGAAACATCGTAGAGCGCTACAAGGAGCAGAAGGATCTGGAGAATGAGACCGTGCAGTACGCGCTGGACTTTACCGTGGATCCTTCCAGAGTACAGGCATTTGTGCAGAACTGCAGCGTTTACAATACGGATCCGGTAGAAGGAGAGCTTCTGGTCGGCGACGATGGCTATCCGTATGTGGAAGGCGGGACGAAGGGGATTACCCTGAAGCCGGAAGAGTCGGCAGAGATTGTCAGACAGGCGATTGAATCCTGGACAGGCGGGGACATTACGGTGGATCTTGTCTGTGAAGAGACAAGCCCGGAGGTGTCCTATGAAACGCTGGCACAGGTGAAGGATATTCTGGGGATGGCGACGACGGATTACTCGGCATCCTCCGGAAACCGCGCAATCAATGTGGAAAATGGATGTGCTTTGATCAACGGGACGCTGCTGTGGCCGGGAGACGAGTTCTCGGTGACGGATGCCGTTACTCCGTTTTCCGCGGAGAACGGATATATGCCAGCCCCCACGTATGAGGAGAACCGTACCATTGACTCCTACGGAGGAGGAATCTGCCAGGTATCCACGACGCTGTACAATGCGGCGCTGAAGGCGGAGATGGATATCACCGCGCGGTCAAACCATACGATGATGGTGACCTATGTGGAACCCTCCAAGGATGCTGCCATAGCGGAAGGCGTTATGGACATGCGGTTTGTGAACAATACAGACGCCCCGATCTATATTCAGGGCGGATGCCATGGCGGACAGATCACATTTATCATCTATGGCCATGAGACACGGCCGGAAAACCGGACCCTTGAGTTTGAGAGCCGGACGATTGCGACGATGGATGCAGACGGATACTCTCTGTACCCGGATGCGACACAGCCTGTGGGATACATTGCACAGACGCAGTCTCCCCATACCGGATGCCAGGCACAGCTGTGGAAGCATATCTATATCGACGGCGTGGAGACGGATGAGGTTCTGGTCAATGAAAGCTATTATCAGTCCGTCGGGACCATCTATTCCGTGGGTGTGATGACCGATAACACGTCTGTGCAGCAGGCACTTTACGGGGCGATCGGGTCAAATAACTTAGATGCGGTACAGCAGATCATCCGGACCGGAACCGCCGCGGCGCAGCCGGCCCAGGGACAGAATCAGACCGCCGGCGACGTGGATGACAACATGCCGCAGGGGCAGGATGTGACGATCTATAACTGATGAAAGAAAGGACAATGCCATGAGGGAGAAAATCCTTAATCTTCTGGAGCGCAATTCCAGGATGACGCCGGCTGAGATTGCCGTCCTGCTCGGATCGAGCAGTGAAGTGATCGCGGCTGAGATCAGGAAGATGGAGCAGGAGAACATTATCTGCGGCTACAATACACTCATCGACTGGGACAAGGCGGGTTCCGATGCCGTGACGGCACTGATCGAGGTGAGAGTCACCCCGCAGAGAGGGCAGGGCTTCGATAACATCGCGGAGCGGATCTACAACTATCCGGAAGTGCAGTCGGTCTACCTGATCTCAGGCGCATACGATCTGCTCGTCATTCTGGAGGGCAAGACGCTGAAGGAAGTATCCGAGTTCGTATCGAGCAAGCTGTCCACACTGGACACGGTGCTCTCGACGGCAACGCATTTTATCCTGAAGAAGTATAAGGATGACGGCATCATCTTTGAGAGAAAGAAAAAGGATGAGCGGATGAGCATCATACCGTGAGGGAGAAAGAACGATGAAGGAGTTGTCTGTGAGAAATGTACTCTCCGCGAAGGCGGACAGTCTGAAACCGTCGGGGATCAGGAAGTTCTTTGATATCGTAGCGGAGATGGATGATGTGGTGTCGCTGGGTGTCGGAGAACCTGATTTTGATACACCCTGGGCGGTGCGGGATGAGGGCATCTACACGCTGGAACGGGGCAAAACCTTCTATACCTCTAACGCGGGTCTGATGGAGCTGCGCAAAGAGATCACGGTATTCCTGAAGAAGCGCACAGGGGTTTCCTATGATCCGGTACATGAGTGCCTGGTAACGGTGGGCGGTTCGGAGGCGATTGACCTGGCCTTCCGCGCCATGTTCAATCCGGGGGATGAGGTTCTGATCCCGGAGCCCTGTTATGTTTCCTATACGCCGTGCGCGATCCTTGCGGACGGTGTGCCGGTACCGATTCCGCTTCAGGAAAAAAATGAATTCCGCCTGACGGCCGGGGAGCTGGAAGAACATATCACGGAGAAAACAAAGATCCTGGTTCTTCCGTTTCCGAACAATCCTACGGGAGCTGTCATGCGCAGGGAAGATCTCGAGGCGGTGGCGAAGGTATGTCTGGAGCACGATCTTTATGTCGTGTCAGATGAGATCTACTCCGAGCTGACCTACACCGGAGAGGATCATGTTTCCATCACGCAGATTCCGGGGATGAGAGAGCGGACCATCCTGATCAACGGTTTCTCGAAAGCCTTTGCCATGACCGGCTGGAGATTGGGATATTGCTGCGGACCGCAGGAGATTCTGTCCGTCATGACCAAGATCCATCAGTTCGCGATCATGTGCGCGCCGACCAACAGTCAGTACGCGGCGACGGTTGCCCTGCGGGATTGCTATGGAGAGGTTGAAAAGATGCGGGAGGCATATAATCAGAGAAGACGCTTCCTGCTGCATTCCTTCCGGCAGATGCATCTTCCCTGCTTTGAGCCCTTCGGCGCGTTCTATGTATTTCCCTGCATCAAGGAATTCGGTATGACCGCGGAAGAATTCGCGACGAAGCTGCTGGAGGAACAGCGCGTTGCGGTTGTTCCCGGAGACGCATTTGGGGCGAGCGGAGAAGGCTATATCCGCATTTCTTACGCGTATTCTCTGGATGCTCTGAAGGAAGCCGTCGGAAGACTGGAAACATTCGTTGCGAAGCTGAGAGAGCATACCTGAGAAAGGAGCGCTTCGTATGGGACAGGTAGATCCAAAGCTGCTGGAGATGGCAGAGGTGTTTCATATGCCAAAGAGCGCCCGGATGAAATATATCATCCTTCCCGCAAAGATGCCCGCCCTGTCCAGAATGCTTCATAAAACCGGAAAGACAGCGGCACAGGGCACTCCCGGCAAGGAGCAGAAAGGCGCCGGCAGGTGAAAAAACACCGCAGCAGGAGGAGCAGGTACAGATGACCATACAGCTAGAGAATATCTGCAAGTCAGTCGCAGGACAGAAGGTTCTGGAGAATGTCAATTGGGAGATCGGCTCGGATGACTGCTTCCTGCTCACGGGGCCGGAGGGCAGCGGCAAGACGATGCTGCTTCGGCTGATCCTCGGCCTGGAGAAGCCGGACAGCGGCAGCGTGAACCTGCTTGGTGATTATAAGTATGCCTCCGTGAATGCCGGAGTAGTGTTTCAGGAGGACCGGCTGTGCGAGCAGTTCTCCGCCATCGAGAATGTCGCCATGGTCAATGAGCGTCTGTCCGCGATGGTCGCGGAGGAGGAGCTGGTGAAGTTTCTGCCCTCCGACAGGCTGAGCCTTCCGGTCAGTGCGCTGACGCCTCTGGAACGGCGGTTGGTTGTGATGATCCGCGCCTGCATCATCCCCTCCGACATCCTGCTCCTCGACGAGGTACTGCGCGGGATGGACGATGCACTCAGAAAGAAAGTCGTTTCATACATCCGGGACAAAGCCGGACATAAGGGAATCGTCTTTGTGCAACGGGATGACAAAGGGCTGGAATTCTGCAGACGGTTTGCGCTGGAAGGCTGAGTCAAAGCCTCCGGCGGATCGCAGCCGCGCTCAGAGGAAGGTGCTTCGCACCGAGCGCAGCGCGGCAAGAACGCCGGAGGCGTTCTTGAAAGAATGCACACAGCCGGAGCCTGTCTGGGGCTCCGGCTGTTTTCCGTTCAATACCTTCATGCGATTGTGACAGCTTTTGATTGACAGAACGCCTTTCATACTGTATCATTGCATCGTTGTAACACTGCGCTGCGTTAAAGTATCATAATTCACAATGCCTATGGATAACACGATGACAAAACAGAATACAGCATCCGCAGCCGCACAGAAAAAAAGCAGGAAGATGGTAAAGAGTATGCAGTTAAAGCTCTTGTCTCTGGCCTGCTTTGTCCTGATTATCGCGCTTTGGTGCATCGCCTCGTACGGACATCTGGTGGAAGAGGTTTTTCTTCCGTCTCCGACGGCGGTGCTTTCCAGATTATTCAGCATGGCGGCGGATGGCTCTCTCTGGGCCCACTGCAGAGCATCGATTGCCCGGGTCATGATCGGATGGATCTGGTCGGTGATTGTCGCGCTTCCGATGGGGATGCTGATGGCGAACTCGAAACATTTCAGTGCCTTCGTGCAGCCGATTATCGAGTTTGCGCGCTATCTTCCGGTGGTAGCCCTGGTTCCGCTGACCCTGCTGTATCTCGGAATCGCAGAGTCGCAGAAGTATACGATTATCTTTCTGGGCACCTTCTTCCAGCTGGTGCTGATGGTGGCGGACACCGTATCGAATGTGGATATTAACATGATCAATGCGGCGAAGACGCTGGGTGCGAACCGCTTCCAGATCTACAAGGAGGTAATTTTTCCGGCGGCATTGCCCGGCCTGATCGATGACTTCCGCCTGACCATCGGGTGGGCTTGGACGTACCTGGTTGTGGCGGAGATGGTTGCGGCCAGCAACGGACTGGGATTTATGATTCTGCGCTCGCAGAGGTACCTGGCGACAGATACCATCTTTGCCGGGTTGATCATGATCGGACTCATCGGTCTGATCACAGACTGGATCTTCCGCATCATCAGCCGGATCGCGGCCCCCTGGCAGGAGAGGCTGTCGGACAGAAAGTAAAACTGTTCCGGTCCAGTGGCGGACGTCATCTGGCAAGCGTCAGGAACACGCACGGATATCATCGGCAGCAGACAGACATCAGGCATAGACAGTGAAGGCGCTTGAGCACAGACAAGTGTCAGACATGTAATCAGAAGCGGCCAGGCAGCACCACAAAGAGCAGCTTCTTCATCACACAGGCAGGAGTCAGACCGGAAATGGGTACAGAGGACGGGAAAAAGAAAGTTCTGCTTAAGGTCAGCCATCTGAGCAAGGTGTTCGGGGAAGGAGATCAGGCGGTTACTGCGCTTCAGGATGTGAACCTGGAGATCCGGCAGTCGGAATTCGTCATGATCGTCGGACCGTCCGGCTGCGGCAAGACCACACTGATCAACATAATAGGCGGCCTGGAACGGCAGACCTCGGGGGAGATGCTTCTGGACGGGCTTGCAATCGGAGGTGCCGGAGCAGACCGCGGCATGGTGTTTCAGGGGTACAGTCTGTTTCCCTGGCTCACGGTTTTGAAAAATGTGGAGTTTGGCCTGAAGATGAAAGGCATACCCGCGCAGCACCGGGACAGGACCGCACGGAAATACCTGCGCCTGGTTGGACTGGAGGGTTTTGAAAATGCGCTCCCCAAACAGCTTTCCGGTGGAATGAAGCAAAGAGTCGCGATCGCGCGGACTCTGGCCAATGAGCCGGAGATCCTTCTGATGGACGAGCCGTTCGGCGCGCTGGACGCAC